>JAFGST010000027.1 GCA_016934475.1 Candidatus Aminicenantota bacterium
GGGCGGTAGAGGGCTTGAACCTCTGACACCCGGCGTGTAAAACCGATGCTCTACCAGCTGAGCTAACCGCCCAACCCAAGCCCATTTGTACACCAAATCCGCCGTCCTGTCAAGTGAAAGCGGTGAAAGCGGGGCGGGTCGGCCTCAGTCGTCCAGGTCGATGGAGCCCTTGGTCTTTTCCTTGCGCTTGCTCTCCATCTTGTCCCACTTCTTCATGCAGCTGTGGTCCTTGCCCTTGGCCAGCGAGCATTCCAGGTACTCGGCGATATAGACGATGCAGGCGCGGATCGCCTTGCCGGTCGGCGTCTTCTCGTAGCCGCCGCCGCCGATCGAGAAGTTCCTCATGCTCAGGCCGGCGCCCAGGGCCTGGCCCTTGGCCGTGGCCTCGATGGTGCGCGCATCGACGATCTCGCCGGTCTCGGTGTCGATGACCTTCAGGTCCACGGCCAGGTAGGCCTTGTCCTTCTTGCCGCCCAGGCTGACCGGCCCCACCCGCACTCCGGCTCCGGCGCCCTTGGTGCCTTCCTCGTAGGCCGAGACCGTGCCGGCGACCAGGTACTGGGCGCCCTTCAGCCTCTTCATCTTCACCTTGGTGCTGGAGCTGACGCGGCCCGAGGCGCTCAGGTCCTGCTCACCGAGAACGGCGTCGATCTCCTTCCGTTCCAGCACGCTGAAAGCCTTTGTGCTCACCAGCTCGGAGGCCAGCATGTCCTGCAGCTCCGTGCCCACCGAGCCGCGCCACCAGCCGGCGGCCGTGTGGTTCGTGAAACGCAGCACGCCGAGGCGGATCATATCGTCATCGGCCGCCATGGGCTGAGCCACGAATGCGAGCAAGAGCGAAACCGTCAATAAGGTCAAGGCGATCTTTTTCATGGTTCCTCCTAAAATGTTTATTGTATATTACATGGTTGTCAGGATAAATTCAACTCCCGGCGGCGGGTGGGGCCAGCCGCGGCGCGCGACAGTCTGTTGATCCGGCAGGTCCATTCGGGGATCACGGCCGGGATGCCGGTGGCCAGGGCGGCCGCCGCCGGGCATACCGAACAGTTTTCCAGGTTGGCGCACAGGCTGCACAGATTCCCCTTCTCGGTGAAAAAATAGTCCTGGCGCAACTCGGCGTAATTGGCCGCGACGGCGTTGAATCCCTTCGCCGGCAGGGACATGAATTCCTCCAGCGCGCCGAAGCAGAATTGCGCATAGTCGGGAGCGTGAGGATCGTTCCCCAGCAGGGTGTGGAACATCTCGCAACCCCAGACGGTGCGGTCGGGGAGAAGTGCCAGGCGGTCGCGCCCGCCGAAGCAGGCAAACACCCCGCTCCTGCCGTTCTCCTTAAAGTTTTCCAGGGGCACCTTTCCGGTCCTTCGCCGGTGCTCGGCGAAGATCGCCAGCAGCCGGCAAAGCTGCTTCTCGAGTGCGGCCAGGTCTGCTTTTCCCCAAGGCGCGCTCGTGTCCAGGGCGTACTGCAGGCGCGCGTGGCCCTGGCCCATGAGTCTTCTCATGCTGGCGGCCAGCAGCGGCACGGTCCGCGGCGTGAAGACGCTGTGAACCGTATAGCCTTCGGGATACAGCTCCTTCAGCCCGGCCAGCGCGCGCTCGACGGCGGCCACGCTGCCCGGGTCGCGGTACTTTTGCGCCAGGCCGTCGTAGCTCAAGACCAGGGCAAAGCGGTGCCTTTTCAGGAAAAGAATGAGCTCCTTTTTCAGCAGCGAACCGTTCGTCGTCAAGGTGAGGCGAAACCGGGTTCTCTGTTCCTTCTTTGTATAGGCAACCGTCTTTTCAATGAGCGGCCAGCTCGACAACGGTTCGCCGCCGTAGAAACCGAGCCAGACCTCCCCGGCCAGCCGGGGATTCAGGAAATCCAGGAAGACGCGGATGTCCTTGAACGCCAAGGTGTTTTTTCCCGTGCGCTGCGGGCAGTAGGGGCAGGAGAAATTGCAGCGATCGCTCAGAACAAGGGTCAGGGAACGGATCTCCTGCATGGCGGGCAGATTGTAGCAAGGAGGATGCCCGGGCGCAAGCCGCCCGCGGGGCGCGTTGTTATTCTTCATCGGGTGCAGTACAATGGGGGCAACTCAACATGGGAGATGAAGTATGGATATCAAAAAAGCAAATGTCAACCTGCTCCTGGGCAAGATCAGGATCTATCTTGACTCTCAGCCGCAATCAAGGAAAAAGGGAAAGCGATTTATCGAAGCCGACAAGGCGCTGGCCAGGCTGGAAAAGATGTTCGCTGACAAGGAGGGCCAGCTGCAGCTAGTGGCCTGCCGCGGCGATCAGCATGTAATCAAGGGCTGATTCGCGAACAAAGCCGATTCCATCCAGACGAAATTGCCAAAGAGGATTGCGTTTCTTCTCTCTTTCTGCTGTTTCGCGGGATCTCTTCGGGGATTGGATCCGCAAAAGCAAGTAACGCAATACACGCTGAATACCTGGAAGACGGAACGGGGCCTGCCGAACAACACGATCTTGGCGATTGCCCAAGACCGTGCCGGCTATTTGTGGCTGGGCACGGCCGAGGGGCTGGTGCGTTTTGATGGAGTGAATTTCACCGCCTTCACCAGCAGCAACACCGCCGGGTTTCGCCATCATTTCGTGGGCAATCTCCATGTCGACCGCCGGGGAGCCCTGTGGATCGGGACGCAAAAGGGGCAATTGCTGAGTTGGGAGCGGGGAGAGATGAAGCACCATCCTCTTGAACCGCAGGCGTCCGGCATGTCGTATAATTGCCTGGCCGAGGATGGAGCGGGGACTCTTTGGATCGGGACCTACGCCGGGTTGTTCTACCGCCCCGCCGGCCACGACAGCCCGATCCAGCCCCATCGTGGATTTTCCGGGACCAAGATCTTTTGCCTGGCGACCGATCGTTCGGGCCGTTTGCTGGTCAGCACCATCCACAAGGGCTTGTATCGCTTGGAAAAAGAACGGGCGCGGAGGATCCTGCTCGACGGCGATTCCCTGGGCGATGACATCGATGTGATCCGAGAGGATTACGAAGGATCGTTGTGGCTGGGAACGATCAGCGGATTGTATCGTTTGCAGAACGGACGCCTGTTCCGTTATCCCCTGCAACCGGGGATGACCGACCACATCATGGCCCTTGTCGAGGATCGCGACGGCAACCTGTGGGTGGGTACCGAGGGAGGCCTGTGTCGTCTGCACCGGGGCGTCGGTCAATACCTGGACGCCACCCGGGGCCTGAGCGGCAATTATGTCTATGCCCTTCACGAGGACACCGAGGGCTCGCTGTGGGCGGGAATCGTCGACGGAGGGCTCGTCCAGATCCGCGATGAAAAGATCACGACGTTCACGGATCGCGAGGGGCTGAAGGGCGAAGTGTTCCGCAGCGTGCACGGGGATGGAGGCGGGGGCTTGTGGATCGGCGGCTACGGCGGGCACCTAAGCCGTTTTCTGGGAAATCGCTTCGAGAATTTCGCCCTGCCGGCCCGTTTCCGCAATGAAAGCGTTTGGTCGCTGGCCGCCGACGGCGACGGCCGCTTCTGGCTGGGAACGTCCCGTGGATTGGTCCGTTGCCAGGACGGCCTCTTTGAGGAATTCCCCATGCCCCCTCCGGCGGCAAGGATGGAAACGCGTTGCGTTCTCAAGGATCGTTCGAACCGCTTGTGGATCGGGACCTACGGAGCCGGATTGTTTTGCCGGCACCGGGGAACGATCCAAAGGATTTCCATGACGGACGGCCTGCGCGACGACCGCATCACCTGCCTTTTTAGCGACCGGGCGGGGACCGTGTGGATCGGAAGCGAATCGGGATTGAATTCCCTTGTCGCGGGGGCATTGGGAGCGATGGTCGTCGAACCGCCGTTGAACGGGTGCCGGGTGGAATCCATGTACGAGGACGACCACGGGGTCCTGTGGGTCGGCACGCGCAATCACGGGCTGATGGTCAAGAGAGGCGGGCGCTGGGGCTCGCTGTCCAGCGAGCGGGGCCTGTTCGACAACCGGATCTACACGATCATCGAGGATGGGCTGGGATATGTCTGGATGAGCAGCGAACGCGGCATCTTTCGCGCCCGGAGAATCGATCTGGAAAAGGCGGCCCTGGACCCATCGCTCCACGTGCGCGGGCGGCTGTTCGACGAGAACGACGGGCTGAAGAGCCGCATTTGCAACAACGGCCACCCGGCGGCCTGGAAGACCGCCGACGGCCGCCTGTGGTTCGCCACCGTGAAGGGCCTGGCGGTCGTCGATCCCGCCCGCCTGCAGCCGAACCCGCAGGCGCCGCGGATCCGGCTGGAGGAGGTCGTGATCGACCACCGGCGCTTGAACTCCTCGGGCGATTCCACCGCGTCGCCGGTGAAGCTGGCGGCCGGCAGCCGACGGTTCGAGTTCAAATACACGGCCCTGAGCTTCGTCCATTCCGACAAGATCGAGTTCAAATACAAGCTGGACGGCTACGACGGCGAATGGATCCCGGCCGGCAACCGCCGCCAGGCCTTTTACAACAACCTGCGCCCGGGCCGCTACCGCTTCCGCGTCATCGCCGCCAACGCCGACGGCGTCTGGAACAGCGCCGGCGCCTCCTTCGCCTTCACCCTGCGTCCCTTCGTCTATCAGACCGGGTGGTTCCTCGCCCTGGCCGCCCTGGCCTTCGCGGCGCTGTCGGGAGGGGCCTGGCAGCTGCTGAGGAAGTACCTGCGCGCCGTCAGCTTCGTGAAAAAAAAGACCCACATCGGCCACTTCAAGATCCTGGAAACCATCGGCAGCGGAGGCATGGCCACGATCTACAAGGCCCAGGACATGCTGGACAAGAGGCGCGTCGTGGCCCTGAAGGTCCTGAGCGACGAGAACTTCGCCAACGAAGCCCAGCGCAAACGTTTCAAGCACGAATCGTTGATCACCGAGCAGCTGGACCATCCCCATGTCGTCCACATCTTCGAACGCGGCGAGATGGCCGAGTGCTGCTACATCGCCATGGAGCTGCTGCCCGGCGTTTCGCTGGCCCGGCTCATCAGGGAGGGGGGCCGTCTAAGGCCGGGCGCTGCCCTGGATATCATGCGCCAGATCGTCGACGCCCTGAGCGCCATCCATGCCAAGGAGATCGTCCACCGCGACCTCAAGCCCGAGAACATCATGGTCTGCGAGCGCGAGGGGCGGCGCCATTTCGTCAAGCTGCTCGACTTCGGCCTGGCCATCACCCCGGCCCAGTCGCGGCTGACGGTGTCGGGGGTGGTCATGGGCACCATCCGCTACCTGCCCCCGGAAAGGATTCTCGACGGGGTCTCCTCTCGGGCCGGCGACATCTATTCGGCGGGCATCATACTCTACGAGATGGTGACCGGTTCCAAGCCCTTCTGGTCGGAGGCCACCGGCGAGGTGATCCATCGCATCCTGGAGACCGATCCGCTGCCGGCCCGCGAAATCGACCCCGGCATTCCCCGCGAGCTGGAGGCGCTGATCCAGGCCATGATCGCCAAGGATCCCGAGCGACGGCCGCGCCTGGAGACGATTGCGGATGAGCTGCAGCGGCTGACAGACCGGTTTGCGCCGGACGGCCGGGAGAGGGAAAAGGAGCGTCGCGAACGGCAATGAACCGCGGGAGCCGGTGACCGGCTCCCGCGGCCATTGTGTATGGGGGGAGGGGATTAAAAAAGACCGCTTTTTCTAATTGCCGTCGTCCCGGGGCTCAATCTTCAGTATGATATACCGGTTGGACGAGACCTTGTTGGTGACCGGATTGATCAATTCGTACTTGCGCAGCAGGAAGTCGTATTCCTTCTCGCCTCCGGGGCCGTCGATTTTTACGATGGCCTTCGTCGTCACCATTTGCCCGGCCAGCAATTCCTGATTCTGATCGATGTTGGTCGAGAGGGTGACCATTTTCTTCTCATGCTCCACCTGGTTCTTGATCTGGGTGTAATTGGCCTGGTCGCGCTTGTAGTTGGCGGTCTCGGTTTCGACCTCCATCTCCATCTCGGTGACCTGCTTTTGCAGCTCGGCCTTGGCCCTGCTGCCGCGGGTCTCGCTCAGCTTGGTCTTCAGCTGGTCCAGAGCGTCCTTCTTGTCCCTGACCAGGAGGATCTGGTTGTCCTTGGTTTTCTTGGCCGCGGCCAGGTCCTGGATCATCTTGGGCAGGATGACGTCCTCGCGAACCGGTTCTTCACTGGATATCAATTCCCAGGACTTGAACTCCAGGGCGACCGGCTCGGAGGCCATGGCCGCCATGGTGTCGCGGTCCTTGGCCTTCATGGCCTGGAAATATTTGGAGAGCGTGATCTCCTCGGGCTTCTGACAGGAAGTGGTGATCATGACCAACAGGATTAATGCGGCCCATACCATTACTTTTTTCATGCAATCCTCCTACGTTTATAATGAATGAATTGTTGCCTTGAACGCGGCCGCCGCGGCCGTGCTGCTTTCTTTCCGGTCCACTTTTCGCTTTGTCATCCATGCCGATTATATGGAAAAAAAAAAGCAAAATCAAGACGGTGCGGCAAATAATTCTAAAAACGGGGAATTTCCTTCGCGGCGCAACGCGGCTTAGTATTGGCCGTCCAGGATGAAGCTCATGGGATTCAGCGGTTTCTCGAAAAAGCGGACCTCGTAATGCAGGTGAGGGCCGTTGCTCCTCCCCGTCGTGCCGACATAGCCGATGACGTCATAGCGCTTGATTCGCTGGCCTTCCTTGACGTTGAAGCCGGAAAGGTGCCCATAGCGAGTGACGTATCCGAAGCCGTGGTCAATGATGATCATTTTTCCGTAGTACTCACGGGTCTCGGCAACCAAGACCGTGCCGTCGGCCGGGGCGATCACCCGGTTGCCGAGCTGGGTGGCGATGTCGATGGCGTAGTGGAACTCGCGGCGGCCGGTGAAGGGATGGACGCGGGGCCCGAAGGTCCCGGATATGATGCCACGGGTGGGCCAGATGGCGGGAGTGGCCGCTAGCTGCAGCTTCTGCTGGTTGACGTATTTCTCGACCGTCTTGAGCGAATCCTCGATCTTGCGGGCCTTCTCACGGATGTCGGCGACCTTGGGCAAAGGGGTCTTCGGGGACAGGGAGGGGGAAGACGCCGCTTGGGAATCCAAAAGCCCCTCGCCGGGCAGGCTGGCGTCGGGGCCGCCGCTGCCCACTTCCCGGAGGGCCATGGGCGAGGTCAGACCGGTGGCCACCATGATCCGCTCCTTGTAGGTTTCCATGCTCTCAAGACGCTTGTTGAGGATGTCGATGGTGGCCGTCAATTCGCTTATCTTTTGCCGCTTTTTGCCGGCATCGATCTCCAGGCGCTTCATCTTCTGCTTGTCCAAAGTTATGGTCAGGTAGTGGAACAGGATGAAGCCGAAAAAGAGGACCAGGAAAGAGGAAGCGAGGACGACGTTCCTGACCAGTCTGGACGAGAGGGAGAACTCCTTGTTGCTCGACGTGGCATCGGAGACGATGATGACCGAATAATTCCGGCCTTTCTTGGCGTTTTTCAATGACATATTTTTATCCAGATCCGGTGATTGTATCGCGGCAGCAGGGATTTGTCAACCCTTGGGTTCCGCTCATGGGACGGCGATCTCCCTGATTTTGCCCGCGACTTCCTCCAGCGGCGTTCCGGGCGGAAATACCTCCCGGATGCCGATCCTCTTCAGCTCGGGCAGGTCGTCGCCGGGGATGATCCCGCCCAGGAACATCGGCGGCGGAGCGATGCCTTTCTCCCGGAAAACCGCCATGATCCGATTGCACAGCTGGAGGTGGGCCCCCGAGAGGATACTCAGGCCTATGATGGAAACGTCTTCCTGTACCGCCGTGTTGACGATCGTTTCCGGAGACTGCCTCAGGCCGGTGTAAATCACCTCCATGCCGGCGTCCCGGAGGTACTTGGCCACGATCTTGGCGCCGCGGTCATGGCCGTCCAGACCGGGCTTGGCGATCAGGACCTTTATCCGTTGCATTATGGCGATATTCTCGTTTAAAAAAATTAAAAAGTCAATAATTAACTTGACATCGGCGATGAAAAAGTGATAATGATGAGCATAGACGGGATAAGTTCAGGAGGACCAGAATGAGCAAGAAAGTGATTGTTCTGGCTGACAATAGCTATACAATCCGCCGGATTGTTGAACTGTCCTTCTCTGAAATCGAGAATATAGAGGTCCGTAGTTTTGAGAGCGGGGCCGGGATCAAGGAAAAGCTGCTGCAGTTGAATCCCTCCGTGGTGATCGTGGACATCAAGCTGCCGGAGTTCAACGGCTACGACGTGTGCCGCTACATGAACGAAACTCCGCCCCTGAGCCGCAGCCGGGTTTTCTTGATGAAAGGCAGCTTCGAGCCGGTCGACAACGAAATGATCAAGAACCTCAAGTATGAGGACATCATAACCAAGCCCTTCGATTCCAATGCCCTGGTCAACTCCGTCATGAAGGCCCTCAGCCAGGAAAAACCGGAAGCCGCCGCCGACCTCGAAGGCGAGGGGCCCAGTTCCTTTCCGGAGGAATTTCCCGAGATTGAACCCGAGAGCGCGGAAACCGAAGACATCAGCTTCTCCGATATCCGCAGCGCGATGCAGTCTCCTCCGGTCCCCGGGCGTCCGGGCGCCGGAACCCAGTCCGTGGAACGCGACGAGATCCAGCCCTCCGAGGAAATCACCCAGGGGGCCCAGATGCCCAAGGACAATCTCATGCCCCAGGAAGCCGAGGAGCCGTTCAAGAACCCGTTCGAGGAGGAGCCGTCCTTTGAAGAGATCAGCGTGGCGTCGGCCTCGACCCCACGGCCCACCTCGCTCGAATACGAGCAGGAACCGCCGAGGGAGCCCCGTGGCGCCGCCGAACCGCGGGATGCGTCCGACGAATTCCACGAGCGCTTTATCGAAATGGCCAGCGAGGACACTTCCGAGGACATCGTCGAGTCCCCGCTGGACGTTGCACCCGCGGGCGGGAAAGAAGAGCCAACGGTTGCCGAAGGTCAGAAGCAGGGCCCGCCGCCGGCCACCGAGGAGAAGCTTTCGCTGGAATTCGAGACGACCGACATGGGGAGTCCGGCGCAGACCATGGTCGCCGGCCCCGCGGTCATGGCTCCCGGCAAGATGCCCCCCAAGGGCAAGGGGCTCGGGTCCCTGGAAGAGATGGGCCTCGACAAGGAACGCACCGGAGAGAAGCACCGCTCGGAAACGCTCTCCCCCCAGGAAGAACTGGCCCGGCTGGCCGGAGCCCCCAAAAAAGAGGCCAAGGCCGAGCCGGCTCCCGTACCGGAAGAGAGATTCGCGATGAACGGCAGGCTGGAAGAGAAGCTGGGCTTGACCATCAAGGAATTGCTTTGGGAGATCGTTCCCCCCCTGGCCGAGAAGATCATCAAGGAAGAGATAGACAAGATCAAGTCCGAAATGAACGACGGCGGCCTGTAGTTCTTTTACGACTCCAACGAATCGGGAATGGACATGGAAAAAGCGTACAATCATTTGCAGGCCGAGAACGACTGGTACCACCGCTGGGAGGAAAACGGGCTTTTCACCCCGGCGGACGAGCCTTCCGGGATCCCCTTCTCCATCATCCTGCCCCCGCCCAATGTGACCGGTTCGCTGCATATCGGGCACGCCCTGACCCTCTCCCTGCCGGACATCATCGTGCGGCGCAAGAAAATGCAGGGCTTCCACGTGCTGTGGCTGCCGGGAGTCGACCACGCCGGCATCGCCACCCAAATGATGGTGGAGAAGAATCTCAGGAAGGAAAGGGGCTTGGCCAAGGAGAACCTGGGCCGCGAGCGTTTCCTGCAGCTGGTATGGGACTGGAAGAACGAGTCGGAAAAGAAGATCGTCACCCAGATCAAGAAACTGGGCCTGGCGCTGGACTGGACGCGAATGAAGTTCACCCTGAGCGACCAGATGCAGCATGCGGTGCGCAAGGTATTCGTCGCCCTCTACCGCGAGGGCAAGATCTACCAGGGGACCTACATGGTGAACCGTTGCCCCAGCTGCAAGACGGTGCTCTCCGACCTGGAGGTCGAGCACAAGGAGGTCCGTGGCCGCTTGACCTACATCCGCTATCCGCTGCGCCACGATCCGGGGCACGGAGTGGTGGTGGCCACTACGCGGCCGGAAACCATGCTCGGCGATGTGGCCGTGGCCGTCCACCCCCGGGACGCCCGCTACAAGAAGTGGATCGGCCAGGAGCTCGTCTTGCCCCTGACCGGGCGCTTCATTCCCGTGGTGGGCGACGAGGATGTGGACCGGGAATTCGGCACCGGCGCGGTGAAGGTCACGCCGGCGCACGATCCGGCCGACTTCAAAATCGCGCTGAAGCACCGCCTGGACAAGATCGTGGTGATCGACGAGCAGGCGCGCATGACCGGTCCGATCCCGGAGAAGTACGCCGGCCTTGACCGCTTCGCCTGCCGTAGGGAAGTCGTGGAAGACCTGCGCCGGCTGGGGCTGGTGGAGAAAGAGGAGGAATACACGCACAACGTCGGCCACTGCCAGCGCTGCGAGACCGTCGTCGAGCCGAACATTTCCCGGCAATGGTTCCTGAAGACCGGCGAGCTGGCCCCGCCCGCCATCGAGGCCGTCCGCGACGGACGGATCGTCTTCATCCCCAACAAGTGGAAAAAGGTCTATTTCAACTGGATGGAGAACATCCAGGATTGGTGCATTTCCCGGCAGCTGTGGTGGGGCCACCGCATCCCGGCCTTCTACTGCCAGGACTGCCATGAGGTCGTCGTCAGCGAGGAGATCCCGCAGCGCTGTCCCGCCTGCCCGTCGACGCGGCTGGTTCAGGACGAGGACGTCCTCGACACCTGGTTCTCATCGGCCCTTTGGCCGTTCATCACCTTGGGCTGGCAGGACGGCGGCCGCGATTTCAAGACATTCTACCCGACCTCGATCATGGCCACGGCCTTCGACATCATCTTCTTCTGGGTGGCGCGCATGATCATGATGGGCCTGCACTTCGGCCAGGCGGTGCCCTTCCGCGAGGTGTTGATCAACGGCCTGATCCGCGACGAGAAGGGCCAGAAGATGAGCAAGACCAAGAACAACGCCGTCGATCCCCTGGACATCATCCAGGAGTACGGCGCCGACGCCCTGCGCTTCACCCTGGCCATCCAGGCCGTGCCGGGGATGGACATCTCTCTCTCGATCAACCGCATCAAGGGCTACAAGGCGTTTGCCAACAAGGTCTGGAACGCCTCGCGCTACGTGGTCATGAACCTCAAGGGCGACGAGCCGGAACGGATCGATCCCCGGAGCATCAGCGACGCCGACAAGTGGGTCCTGCATGCCCTGAACGGCGTCGTGGACAAAGTGAACGCCAGCTTCGACGAGTACCGCATGTACGAAGCCGCCGACCTGATCTACCACTTCATCTGGGACGAGTATTGCGATTGGTACCTGGAGTTTTCCAAGAACGACCTGGACAACCCCTACACGCGCTCGGTGCTCAAACTCACCCTCTTCCGGCTCCTGCAGCTCCTGCACCCCTTCATGCCCTTCATCAGCGAGGAGATCCACCAGCGCATCCGCGGCGAAAAGGAGTTCTTGATCCAGACCGAGTTCCCCGCCTTCGACGGAGGCTGGGTCTTTCCCGAGGCCCATGCCGCGGTCGAGACCCTGAAAAAGATCGTGGCCGAAACCCGCAAGACGCGGACCGAGAACCGCATCGAACCCAACAAGAAGATCCCGATCTACCTCAAGTGCGACTCGGTTACGGAGCGGGCGCAGCTGGAGGGGCACCTCAAGTATTTCGATTTTCTCTGCCGCAGCCAGAAAACGGAGATCGTCGGCGATTTCTCTCTCCTGCCCCGCGGCTTCCGCGGCGTAAGCCAGAGCTGGGAGATCTTGCTTCCCTTCGTCGACGACCAGGACCGTCTGCGGGAGCTGCACCGGCTGCACGGCGAGCAGGAGAAGCTCGGCCGCCTGATCGCGCAGATGGAGGAGAAGCTGGGCGGAGGTTTCGCCGCCAGGGCCCCGGCCGAGATCATCCAGAATTTCAAGAGGAATCTGCAGGAAGCCATCGACAGGCAAGCCAAGATCCGCCGGACCATTGAAGACCTTTCCTGAGCGCTTCGGCGCCATCCATCTCGCGCGCTGCCGGTCGACCAGCGATTACCTCAAGGCGCTCCTGCCGCGCCGCCAAGGGGATCTGCCGCTCATGGTCTGCGCCGACGCCCAGCTCGGAGGCCGCGGCCGTGACGGCCGCGCCTGGTTCTCCCCGCCGGGCCTGGGCCTGTACGCCACCTTCGCCTTCGCCCTGGGTGAACGGCGGGCGCTGCATCTGCTGTCGATCGCTTCCGGGGTCGCCGTGGCCGAGGCGCTCGCCGCCTGGACCGGCGAGGCTTTTTCCTTGAAATGGCCGAACGACGTCGTTGCCGTCGGCCGGAAGATCGCCGGAATCCTCTGCGAGACGATGATCGCTGCCGATACGGTTACCTGCCTGGTCGGCGTCGGGATCAACGCCAACCACGTCGAGGGGGACTTCCCTCCGGAGCTGCGCGCCCGGGCCGGCTCGCTGCGCATGCTGACCGGACGGGAGTGGCCTCTGGCCGACGGCCTTTCGATGCTGGCGGCCGGCATGGACGCCGGGCTGCGTCGTCTGGAGGCCGGACGCACGGCCGCCATTCTCCGCCGGGCCCGGCGCCTGAGTCGCCCGTTCCTGGGCAGGGAGATCGCCTTCCATCACCGGGGGAGCATGTGGCGGGGGAGGTTCCTCGGCCTGGCCGTAGACGGCGGATTGCTGCTGGAGGTGGACGGAAGGAAGGAAAAAATCTTCTACAGCGGGGAAATGATCGCCGACGGACCGGCCTGATCGCCGCGGGGGGTCAGACCTTGAAGACGATGTTCAGATGGCAGAGGGTGATCTCGTCCTCCGCGTGCAGCTCGTGCTTGACTCCGGTCTGCAGCTTGTTCCCGTTCAGGAACGTGCCGTTGATGGCGCCGGGCTCCTCGGACAAGTAGAATTTGCCGTCCTTGTACTGGATCTTGGCGTGCTTGCGCGAGATGTATTTTTCCTCGTCCTCGTCGGTCAGGTCGATGTCGGGGACGAAGCCGGTGGTATAGTCGCGCCGGCCCAGGAAGGTCTGGGTCTTGGTCAGCTGCACCAGGCGGTTCGAGCGCTGGATGATCAGGTAGGCCTTGACCTCACCGCCGATCTTCTCCGACGTCGCGTCCTCCTTCTTCGTCTCCCCGCCACCCGCCTTCGGCTTCGCTCCCTGGCGGGATTCGGCCATCTCCATCAACACGGTCTGGATCCGGATATGCTTCTCGCTCAGTTTCTTCAGGATCTTCAGCGCGATGTCCGGCGTTTGCTTGAGCATCTCGGTCAGGGCGACGTAGGGAATCTTGATCAAAAAGGAATCCTCGATGACCTCGACCGTATAGATCGCGTTCTGCTCGTTGTTCAGGGATTCCTCGCCGAAGAAGTCACCCTTGGCGAGCGTGACCAGGATGCGGTCATGGCCGTCGTTCTTCAGCTGGACCTTGCCCTTGTTGATGATGAAAAAATCGGTCTGGATGTCGCCTTTCTTGTAGATGACGTCCCCGGCGGAGTATTTGCTGATGAACTTCTTCAATGCGTCCATAGCTGGCTGCTGG
Source organism: Candidatus Aminicenantota bacterium (assembly GCA_016934475.1). Taxonomy (GTDB): domain Bacteria; phylum Acidobacteriota; class Aminicenantia; order UBA2199; family UBA2199; genus UBA2199. The sequence goes on from JAFGST010000027.1 coordinate 13,518, forward strand.
GTAAAATTCTATAGAAGATAATTCCCTTTGTCAATTTATTTACCGCGATTATTTTCTTTCCCCTTTCCCCGGCCGAGAAGCAGCCCGATCGGCGGAGCTATCGCCGTCCGGCTCCTTAGACCCCGTTGCACTTCGACCAGCCGCAGTTGGCGCAGGTGGGGCACTTTTCGTCGCTGACGCTGCTGCCGCAGACGGGACAATGGAGGGCGTGGATGTCCTGGTGCCGGGAATGGACCGGGCCGATGTGCGTTTCCAGGACCTTGGCGATGGCGTCGGGGATGGACTGGATCAATTGCCCGTGGCTGAAGATCGGTTCGGCGCCGCCGATGCCCTTGAGCTGGTTGACCACTTCCTCGGTCGATATGCCGCTGCGCAGGGCCAGGGAAATGAGCCGCCCGATGGCCTCGGCGTCGGCCATGGTCGAGTAGCCGCTCTTGCCGATGGAGGCGAAGACCTCGAACGGCTTGTCGTTGAAATACGAGACCGTGATGTAGAGATTGCCCAGCCCGGTGGAGATCTTGTGCGTGGTGGAGGGGATGGCGTCGGGACGGCCCATGGGCTTCGGCTTTTCCGCCCCGGCCTTGTTCAGGACCTGCACCGCCCGGCAGCCGTCGCGGTACACGGTGATGCCTTTGATGTTCATGCCGAAGGCCTGCATATAGGCCGAGGCGATGTCCTCACGCGTCGCCGCGTTGGGAAAGTTGATGGTCTTGGAAACGGCGCTGTCCACGTGCTCCTGGAAGACGGCCTGCATCTTCAGGTGATCGAGCGGAGGGATCTCCTGGGCGGTGATGAAGTGGGCGGGCGGTTTTTCACCGGGATGCTTTTCCTGCCACTCCCTGTAGAGCGGGTGAATATCGACGATCTCGCTGTCCAGGATCTTCGAGATCACCTGGAAGGCGAAGATGGGCTCGATGCTGGAGGAGCAGCCGGCGATGCGCGAGATGGTCCCGGTCGGGGCGATAGTCAAAACCGCGGCGTTGCGCATCTTTTGGCCCTTGTAGATCGATTGGTCGATGTTGGGAAAGCTGCCCCGCGCTTCGGCAAGCTGGCGCGAGGCCGTGAGCGCCTCCTCTTTCAGGAAGGAGACGATCTTGGCGCCCAAGGCCCGGGCTTCCTCGGTGTTGTAGGCGATTCCCCGCCGGATCAGCAGGTCGGCGAAGCCCATGACCCCGAGCCCGATGCGGCGGTTGGCCTTGGCCATGCGGTCGATCTTCTCGAGGGGGTACAGGTTGACGTCGATAACGTCGTCCAGGAAGCGGATGCCCAGCTGGATGATCTGGCGGAAGCGGGGCCAATCCACCCCGTCCGGGGCTTTCGCGTCGAAAAGGTTCAGCAGGTTGATCGAGCCGAGATTGCAGGCCTCGTAGTCGTGCAGGGGCTGCTCGCCGCAGGGATTGGTGGCTCGGATCGGGCCCTGGGCGGCGGTAGGATTCAGGCGGTTGACCTTGTCGATGAAGATCAGGCCGGGATCGCCGTTGGTCCAAGCCGAATCGACGATCAGGTCGAACACCTCCCTGGAGCTGGCCCGGCCGGCCACGGAGCCGTCCATGGGATTGACCAGGTCGTAGGAAGCCTGCTTCTCGAGGGCTTGGATGAAGGCGTCGGTGACGGCCACCGAGATGTTGAAATTCTGGGCCGTGACGCCGTCGCGCTTCATGGTGATGAAATGCCGGATGTCGGGATGGTCGATTCGCAGCACGCCCATGTTGGCGCCGCGGCGCGTCCCGCCCTGTTTGACCGCCTCGGTGCCGGCGTCGATCACCCTCAGGAAGGAGACCGGGCCCGAGGCGATGCCCTGGGTCTTGCGCACGAAGCTGCCCGCCGGCCGGATGCGGGAGAAATCGAAGCCGGTGCCTCCTCCTTCCTTGTGGACCAGGGCGGCGTTCTTCACGGTCTCGAAAATGCCGTCCAGCGAATCCTCGATGGGCAGGACGAAGCAGGCGGACAGGCACATCTGCCTGTCGGCGCCGGTCAAGGTCGGCGAGTTGGGCATGAAGTCCTTGCGCATCATGGCCTGGAAGAATTCCTCCTGCCAGAATTTCTTGTCGGTCTCGTTCTTCTCGGCCTTGGCGACGAAGCGGGCGACACGGCCGAAAAGTTCCGAAGGCTTGCTTTCCAGCAGCTTGCCTTTTTCGTCTTTTTTGAAATAACGGACTTTCAGGATTTTCAGCGCATTTTCGGAAAAATTCTCCATCGATCTCTCCTTGAGGCATAAATCTAGTTGATGCTCGATTATAAAGCGCTAAATATAGTGTGTCAAGATGGTTTTCGCATTTTTTTTTTTTGAAATTTCTTGACAAGCGATATTTATATATATTATTATGTGGGAAAAAATGGGACAAAATGGGATGATTGAATGTTTCAGGGGTAGTTATATCGCCAAGGTTGATGACCGGGGGCGCATCAAGATACCGGCCAAGTATCTTTCCATCCTGGAGGGCGGATTTGGCCCTGAGGTCTATTTGACCTCGGTCAACGGCGACCATGTCCTGCTCTACCCCATGAAGACCTGGCAGGGCATCGAGAAGAAAATCGCCTCCATGCCCATGCGTGATCCCGACATGGAGGAATTCGTCAGCCGCGTCAGCTATTGGGGAACGGAAACCGAGATCGACTCCAAGGGCCGCATCCTGGTGCCCCCCGACCTGAGGACGGCCAGCAGGCTGGAAAACAGCCTGCTGATCCTGGGCAAGATCGACTACCTGGTGATCTGGAACAAGCCGCTGTTCGAGGAGCGCTTCATGAGCGGGCAGTTCGACGACGGCAAGATGCACAAGGTCTCGAGGTTGCTCAATGAATTTTCCCCACTACCCCGTAATGAGTAGGGAGGTGCTCGATATCTTCGCCGGCACCCGCAAAAGGCTTTTTGTCGATTGCACGCTAGGCATGGGCGGCCACTGCCGCCTTATTCTTTTCGCGTTCAGCGGGGCGCGGGTGATCGCCATCGACCAGGACGGGCAAAGTCTCGCGCGGGCCAGGGAAAACCTGCGCGAGTTCGGCCGGAGGATTCGCTTCCATCAGGGCGACTTCCTTTCCCTCTTCGACGATTTCGACTGCGAACACCCGCCTGTTTCCGGCATCTTGGTCGACCCGGGGATCTCGACGGCGCAGCTGAAGGATCCCCGGCGTGGCTTTTCCCACAGCGTGGACGGTCCGCTGGACATGCGCAAGGATTCGGGGAGCGGACCGACCGCCGCCGAAGTGCTCAACTCCCTCTCCGAGGATGAGCTGGCCGATCTCTTTTCGCGCTACGGTGAGGTGGCCTCCTCCCGACGCCTGGCCAAGGCCATCATCGAAAAAAGGCTGTTTTCTCCATGGAAATCCACGGTGCAGCTGCGGCGGCTCATCGAGGAGCTCTTCGGCTGGCGGCCGCGCCCCGGGCGGGTGCATCCGGCCGCCCAGGTCTTCCAGGCCCTGCGCATCTTCGTCAACCGCGAGCTCGAGGGCCTCGAGGCCTGGCTGGAGAGGCTCCCGTCCTCCCTTCCCTCGGGATGCCGCGTGGTCTTCCTCACCTACCATTCCCTCGAGGACCGGGTGGTTAAGAGGATGTTCCGCCAGCTGCAGCGCCAGGGGCGGGCCGCGTTGCTGCCGCCTTTTCCCGCCCGGCCTCGCGGCGACGAGATCGAGGAGAACCTCGCCTCGCGCTCGGCGAAGCTGCGGGCCCTGGAAGTGGCATGAGGAGGGGGAAGTTGGAGAAACGGAACGACCGGCGCCTGGCCGTCCTGGCTTTCTTCATTTTTCTCGTCCTGTTCATTTATTCCAGCTTGAACCTCAAGAACGTCGACCTGGGCTACCGCCTGCACGAGTTGCTGCTGGCGGAGCAGGAGTTGCGCCTGGAGATCGATTCCCTGCGGGCGCGCAAGGCGGAATGGCTCAACATCGAGCGCATGGAGCGGATCGTCATTGGGGAACTGGGTTACCAGTATCCCGCCGCAGGACAGATCATCAAGGTGGTTGAGAATGGCCGTGAGCGCTGACCGCCGCCGAAGGAGGAGGCTTTTCTTCCTCTCCCTGATGCTGCTCGCCTGGATTGCCATGATCGCCTTCCGGCTGTTCGACATGCAGGTACTGCGCTACACGGCCTTCATGGCCAAGGTCAAGGCCCAGACCAGCCGCGTCGAGGATCTCCATTCCAAGCGCGGGACCATCACCGACCGCAACGGGGAGGTGCTGGCGATTTCGCTGCAGTCCAAGTCGGCCTTCATCAGCAACAAGGACAGCCAACTCTCCCTCGGGGTCCTGAAGGAATTCTGCCTCCGGGTGCCGCTCTCCGGCGCGCAGAAGGCCAACGTCGCCCGCCGCATCCGCCGCGGCGAAAAATTCATCTGGGTCAAGCGCAAGCTGACCGACGACGAGTACGCGAAGGTGGAGCCCTTGGCGCGAAGCGCCGCCATGGCCGGAGCCCTCGACTTCCTCGACGAATACCGGCGCGTGTACCCGCAGAAAAACATCGCCTCCCACATCCTCGGCGGCGTGGGCATCGACGAACAGGCGCTGGGTGGGATCGAGACCAGCTTGGACGGGGAGATCCAGGGGCGCGGCGGCAGGCTGAAGGTCTTGATCGATGCCCGGCGGAAGATCTTCGAGGTCAAGTACCTGGAGCAGCCGGTGCCGGGCCGCGACATCCATCTCAGCATCGATGCGGCCTTGCAGTTCCTCGTCGAGCGGGAGCTCGCCGCCGCCGTGGAGCGGCACCGGGCCTCCGGCGGGGCGGTCATCGTCATGGAAAGCCGCAGCGGCCAGGTCCTGGCCATGGCCAGCTACCCCGATTATTTTCCGGAGAGGATTTGGAAGATCCCGCCCGCGGTATTGAAAAACAAGGCGATCTCCTTTCTCTACGATCCCGGCTCGACCTTCAAGATCGTCCTCGCGGCATCGGCGCTGGAGAACGGGGCGTACCATCCGCGGGAAACCTTCGATTGCCACAACGGCGTCTACTTCCTCTTTGACCGGCAGATCACCGATGTCCACCCCTTTGACCGTCTCCGCTTCGACGACGTCATCATCCAATCGAGCAACATCGGCGCCGCCCAGATCGGGCAGAGGCTGGGAGGTGACAAGTACTACCGCACCATCCGTGCTTTCGGCTTCGGCTGCCGCACCGGCATTCGCCTGCCGGCCGAGGAGAACGGCATCGTCCATCCCCCTGGGAAATGGAGCGGGGTGTCCCTGGCTTTCCTTTCCTTCGGGTACGAAATCGCGGTGACGCCGCTACAGATGGCGGCGGCCTTCAATGTGCCCGCCGCCGGCGGTTTCCTCGTCCGGCCGGAGATCCTGCGCGATGCTCCCGCGGGCGGACTGCGCAAGCGGGTCATGTCCGCGCCCAGCCAGCGCCGGCTGACGCGCATCCTGACCGCCGTGGTTGACAGAGGGACGGGGAAAAAGGCCGCGATCGGCGGATTGGCCATCGCCGGCAAGACCGGCACGGCGCAAAAAATCAAGACGGGAAGGTACGCCGCGAGTCATATCGCGTCGTTCGGGGGCTTTTTCCCGGCCCAGGACCCGCAGGTGACGATATTCGTGATGATCGACGAGCCCCAGGGCCTGTACTTCGGGGGTGATGTGGCCGCCCCTCTGTTCAGGGCCATCGCCGAGAGGCTCATGCCCTACCTGCGCCTGTTCCCCGAGCTGCCGGCCCAGAACAAGATTTTCCTATGAGATACCTGGACGAACTGCTCGGCAAGAACGAATCCCTGGCCTGGCGCGGGGAGCTGCATCGGTCCATCGGCGGCATTGCCTACGATTCGCGCCGGGTGAAGGAAGGGGACTGCTATGTCGCCATCAAGGGCTTCCGCGATGATGGCTTCGCCTTCGTTTCCGAGGCGGTCGGCCGCGGCGCCGCGGCGGTCGTTTCCCTGCATCCGCCCCCCAAGGAGTATCCCCAGGTCACCTGGGTCCAGGTGAAAAACGACCGCCGGGCTCTGAGCGCGATGGCCAGCCGCTTCCACGGCGATCCCTCCCGCCGCCTGCAGGTGGTCGGAGTCACGGGAACCAACGGCAAAACGACCACCGTGGCGTTGATCCAGGCCCTGTTCGGCGGGGGAACACGGACCGCCGCCATCGGCACCCTGGGCATGGATTTCGCCGGGCAGCACCGCGCGACGGCGCTGACCACTCCGGAGGCTCCCGAGTTGTTTGCTTTCATGGCCGGCGTCCTCGAGGGCGGGGGGGAAAACCTGGTCATGGAAGTCTCGTCGGCGGCGCTCAGCCTGCACCGGGTCGACGACATCGCCTTTACCCAGGCCGTGTTCACCTCGTTTTCCGGTGACCACATCGATTTCCACGGCAGCATGGAAAACTATTTCGAGGCCAAGCTGTCGCTTTTCAAGAAGCTCGGCAGCGAGCACTGGGCGATCGTCAACGGCGACGATCCGTGGGGAGCGCGCCTGATCCGTGAACTGGACTGCCGATATGTCACGTTCGGGTTTTCCCCCCAGGCCGACATTCGGCCCCTGAAGCATCAGTTCTCGCTCGAAGGCCTGCGGGCCGTGCTGCAGACCCCGCGCGGCAAGGTCGACGTCCAGAGCCGCCTGCTCGGCCGCTTCAACCTCATGAACATCATGGCGGCGGTGAGCGCTTCGCTGGTCAAGGGCATTGCCGCCGACCGCATCAGCGCCGCCCTGCAGGGATTCCAGCCGGTCAAGGGACGGGCCAGCGTCGCTTACGCCGGCGATTTCCAGGTGGTGGTGGACTATGCCCACACCGACGATGCCCTGCAGAATCTGTTGAAGTCCTTTCGCGAGATCGGCCGCGGCAGGCTCATCCTGGTCTTCGGGGCCGGTGGCTCGCGCGACAAGACGAAGCGCCCCCGCATGGCCCGGGTCGCCTGTCGTCATGCCGACTACGTGTTCGTGACCAGCGATAACCCGCGCCAGGAGGACCCCCAGGCCATCATGGCCGAGATTGTGGCCGGTTTCGATCCTGGCTTCAGCGCCTACCGCACGGAGCCCGACCGCCGGGAAGCCATCATCGGCGCCCTGGACATGGCCGCGGCCGGCGATGTGGTCCTGATCGCCGGCAAGGGGCACGAGAACTATCAGATATTCAAGGATCGCACCGTTCCCTTCGACGATTTCGAGGTGGTGCGGGAAAAAATGGGGGGCGGGGATGCCTGAATTGGGGATGGCCGAGATCGCCGCCGTGGTCAACGGCAGCGTGGAGCGCTCCTTCCTTGGGCTCTCCTTCGCCGAATTTCACTTCGACACGCGCTTGATGAAGCCGCAGTCTCTGTTTTTCGCCCTGCGTTCCCCGGCAGGGGACGGCCATGACCACGTCCGGGAGCTGGCCGCCGTCCCCGGGGCGGCGGCCGTGGTGCGCAGGGACTTCGCCGCCTCCGGCGTGAAGCTGCCGCTGCTGCGCGTGTCGGACCCGCTGCGGGCCGTCCAGGACCTGGCGGTCCACGTGCGGCGAAAATTTCCCGCCATCCACTACGTCGGCATCACCGGGAGCGCCGGCAAGACCACGACCAAGGAATTCGCGCATCAGATCCTCTCGAGCCGGCAGCGCAGCTTTCGCTCGCCTCGGAACTGGAACAACTGGATCGGCCTGCCCTTTTCGCTGCTGCGCATGAGCGGCCGTGAGCGATCGGCCGTTTTCGAGCTGGCCATGAGCGACCCGGGCATCGGCGAGATCGATCGCCTGGCCGAGATCCTCCAACCCGATGTCGCCGTCCTGCTCAACGTGTTCCCCGTGCACCTGGAATTCCTCGGATCGTTGGCCAATGCCGCCCGGGCCAAGGGTGAGATCCTCCATCATCTGCGGGCCGACGGCTGCGCCTTCGTCAACGGCGACCTGCCCCTCTTGCGCCGGGTGATTCCCCGCCGCAAGGGAAGGGTGATTTTCTTCGGCCGCCGGCCGGGGATCAACCAGGTGGTGCTGAAAAGGGTGGTCCGCGAAGGGGACACCAGCCGTCTGGGCATCGATTTCTTCGGCATCGAGGAGGAATTCCGGGCCCCGCTGGCCAGCCACAGCCATGTCGAGAACCTCTTCGCCGCCATCCTGGTGGCCCAGCACCTGGGGATGAAGCACTTCGAGATCCAGGAGGCCGTCTCCCGCCTGCGGACGCTGCCCGGCCGCGGGCGGGTCCGCCGCCGGGGCATGTTCACCATCATCGATGAAAGCTACAACTCCAATCCCGAGGCCCTGAAGCGGACACTGGAATGGGTGGATCGCGATTTCCGCTTCCGCAAAGCAGCCGTCCTCGGGGACATGCTGGAACTCGGCAAGAGCGAGCTTCGCTATCACCGCGAGGTGGGCCGCTTCTTTGCCGGGCTGCATTTCGATCTGCTTTTGACCGTCGGCCGCCGGGCCGAGGCCATCGCCGCGGCGGCCAGGAAGGCCGGCTTTCCGGCGCGGCGCATCCGCTGTTTCGCCGCCCCCGGCGAGGCCGGCGCCCATCTGCGTCGGGAGCTGGACCCCTCCAGGGAGACCGCGATCCTCTTCAAGGGCTCGCGGGGCATGTCCATGGAAAAGGCCATCGCGGGGTTTCGCCATGGATAAGCGGACGGTTGCCGTTCTGGGATTCGGGATCACGGGGCGGGCGGTGCTGGAATACCTCCTGGCCAAGGAGCCGCGGGTGCCGCTGGTTCTGTTCAACGACGAGCCCGTCGCCGACGAGGATGAGCAGCGCTCGTTTGAACGGCGCGGCGTGCGCTTCCTGACCGGGAGGAGGCGCTTCCCGGAGCTCGCCGCCTGCGGCAGCGTCATCATGAGCCCCGGCTTCGACGGCAGCGAATCCCGCTTCGCGGAGTTGCGTCGAGCCGGCATCGAGGTGATCTCCGAGATCGAATTCGCTTTCCGCCAGGTGACGGCGCGCTTCATCGCCGTCAGCGGCAGCAACGGCAAGTCGACGACCGTCAGCCTGATCCATCACCTGCTGTGCGCCGCCGGCCGCCGCAGCCACCTGGCCGGAAACATCGGTGCGCCGCTGGTCTCCGCTCTCGGCGCCATTGAGGCCGATTCCCTGGTGGTGCTGGAGCTGTCCAGCTTCCAGCTCGAGGAGATCGTCCATTTCCGGCCCGAGGTGGCCGTTCTGCTCAACATCACTCCCGACCACCTCGACCGCTATCCCTCGCTGGATGCCTACCGCGCCGCCAAGTTCAACCTGTTCAAGAACCAAGGTCCGCAGGATCGAATGGTGTTGAACGCCGACGACCCGCAGCTGCGCGACCTCGGCACGCTGGGGCGGGGCCAGGCGCTCTGGTTCTCCTCCACCCGGGCCCAGGAGCGCGGGGTCCATATCGAGAACGGCGACCTGGTCCTGAAACTGGAGGACGCCGGGGAACGGATCTCGCTTCGGCGCAATCCGCTGCGCGGCATCCACAACCTGGAGAACATCATGGCCGCCGCCCTGGCCTGCCGCACCGTGGGGCTTCCACCCGGCGAGATCGGGGAGGGCTTGGCCACGTTCCGGGGATTGCCCCACCGCATGGAAGAGGCGGGGCGCGTGGGGCGCGTCGAGTTCATCAACGACTCCAAGGCCACCAACGTCGACGCGGCGCTCAAGTCCATCGCCAGTTTCGACGGGAACCTGGTCGTCATCCTGGGCGGCAAGAACAAGGGCGGCGACGTCTCCCCCCTCCTGGAGCCGCTGCGACGGGCGCGCCGCGTCCTGCTCATGGGTCAGGCCACCCCCCTGCTGTCCGATCGCCTGGCGGACCTGGGCGACCGGCTGCTCGAGGTCCGCGATCTGGAGGACGCGGTGACACGTGCCTATGAGGACCTCAGGGAGGTCGGTGGCGTGGTGCTGTTGGCCCCGGCCTGCGCCAGCTTCGACATGTTCCGGAACTTCGAGCACCGCGGAGAGGTCTTCAAGCGCGAGGTCGGCCGCCTGCGCCGAAGGGAAGAAAGACATGGTTAAGCCCAGCGGCATCGATCGCACGCTGCTCACCGCGGCCCTGTTGCTGATCGCCATCGGTTTCCTGATGATCTTCAGCACGACGCCGGTCATCGCCCGGGAAAAGTTCGGCGACAGCTTCCATTTCTTCAACCGCCAGCTGCTGTTCCTGGCGCTGGGACTCGTGGTCTTCGTGACGCTGATCCTGTTCCGCTCGCCGTTCTACCTGAACCAGCGGCTGGTCCTGGCCGCCTTGGCCCTGGCCTTCATCGGCCTGTCGCTGGTCTTCTTTTTCCAGAAGGTCAACAACACCAGCCGCTGGATCCGTTTCGGCGGCCTGTCGCTCCAGCCCTCGGAGTTCGCCAAGATCGCGCTGGTGCTCTACCTGGCCATGATGCTGAGCCGCCGGGACAGCGAAATCAACAACGCCAAGAACCTGGGGGTGATCCTGCTGCCGGTGGCCTTCATGGAGGGCTTGATCCTCAAGGAGCCCGACTTCGGCAATTTCGTGCTCGTCGGCGTCATTACGATGGTGATGCTCTTCCTGGCCGGCTTGCGCCTGCGGTACTTTGCCGGATTCTTCCTGGTGATGCTGCCGCTTCTCGTTCTCCTGGTCCATGTCGATCCCATGCGCCGCGAGCGCATCCGCAGTTTCCTGAATCCGGAGAACTATGCCGTGACTCAGGGATTCCAGGCCACCCAGTCGACGTACGCCGTGGGCGCGGGAGGCCTGCTCGGCCGGGGCATCGGCAATTCCACCCAGAAGCTGTTCTACCTGCCCTATGCCTACTCGGATTTCATCTTCGCCATCATCGCCGAGGAAATGGGATTCATCGGCGCGCTGGCGGTCATTGCCCTGTTCGTGCTGTACTACCTGCGGGGGATGGTCATCGCCAGGCAATCGGACAATCCCCACACCTACCTGCTGGTGAGCGGTCTGGTTTTCCTGATCGTGTTCCAGTCCCTGCTGAACGTATCGGTGGCCGTCGGCTTGTTCCCCACCAAGGGCATCCCCCTGCCGTTCATTTCCTCGGGCGGGACCTCGCTGCTCAGCAGCCTGGTCTGCACCGGCATCGTTCTCAACGTGTCTCGCCAGCGCAAGGTGGTATTCACCGATGATTGAGAGCAGCCGCATCCGCAAGGTCCATTTCACCGGCATCGGCGGCGCCGGCATGTCCGGGATCGCCGAGGTGCTGCACAACATGGGCTTCCAGGTCAGCGGCTCGGACATCGCCGAGAACGAACCCGTGCGCCGCCTGCGCGCCCTGGGCATGCGCATCGCCATCGGCCACGCGCGGGACAACATGGGCGACGCCGAGGCCCTGGTCTACTCCAGCGCCATCACCGAGGACAACGTCGAGGTCCTCGAGGCGCTGCGCAACAAGCTGCCGGTCATCCCCCGGGCGGAGATGCTGGCCGAGCTCATGCGCATGAAGTTCTCCCTGGCCGTGGCCGGGACGCACGGCAAGACCACCACCACATCCATGATCGCCTCCATCCTGACCCACGCCGGCCTCGATCCCACCTACGTGGTCGGCGGCCGGCTCAAGGTCGAGGGCAGCGGCGCCCGCCTGGGGGCCTCGCGCTACCTGGTCGCCGAGGCCGACGAGTCGGACGGGAGTTTCCTGAAGCTGTTTCCCACCATCGCCGTGATGACCAACATCGAGAACGATCACCTGGAATTCTACGGCCGGATGAAAAACCTCATCCAGGCCTTTCGCCAGTTCGCCGACAAGGTGCCGTTCTACGGCTCGGTGATCCTGAACGGCGACAGCTCCCGGATGCGCGGGATCGCCCCCCTGATCCGAAAGAGGATCGTCACCTTCGGGTTCCGTCCCGACGTCGACCTGCGGGCGGTGCGCTTCCGGACCGCGGGCCTGGACGCGTCCTTCAACCTGGTCGAGCGGGGGCGCGACCTGGGCCGAGTACGGCTGCAGGTCGGCGGCCGGCACAACGCGGCCAATGCCCTGGCGGCCATCGCGGCGGCCATGGAAGTGGGCGTCGGCCTGGAGGCGATCGTCTCCTCCCTGGAGCGCTTTTCCCTGCCCGAGAGGCGCTGCCAGGTCCTCTATTCCACTCCCGGGCTTCTGCTCGTCGACGACTACGCCCACCATCCGGGCGAGATCCAGGCCACCCTGAAGACGCTGCGCCGACTGCATCGCCGCCTGGTCGTCGTCTTCCAGCCGCACCGCTTCACCCGCCTGCAGCTCTTGATGGAGCGCTTCGCCGCGGCCTTGAGCGGCGCCGACCTGGCGCTGATCGCCCCTGTGTATTCGGCCAACCAGGCGGAGATCGCCGGCGTGGACGGCCGCATCCTGGCCGCCCGCATGCGGGAGCGGGGCCGGGGAAACGCCGTTTACATGGAAAGCTTCGAGCGCATCGGCGACTTCCTGAAGGGAGAGCTGCGGCAGGGCGATGTCTTGGCGTTCCTTTCGGCCGGCAACCTCACCCGCCTGGCACACGAGTTCGCCGCGGAAATGGAGGCCTTGAGAAAATGAGGAGCGGCATGGGCGGTTCACTCAAGTTCGAGGCCGATTTCTTCCGCAGGAACAACAACCTAACGGTGACCCGCGAAAAGAGGATCCGCTCCATCCAGGTGCGGACGATCCATCTGCTCCTGCTCCTGGCCCTGGTCCTGCTGACCGGCCTGGTGCTTTCCAGAGCGGCGGACTTCCTGTTCACGTGGGACGCCCTGCAGGTCCGAACCTATCGTTTCCGTCAGCAGCCGGTATTCGCCAGCGATGCGGTCGCCGGCATCCTGCGGCGCTTCGGGGGCAACATCCTGGCCCTGGATCTGGGGGAGATGCGCCGGCAACTCCTGCAGGTCCCGGAGATCGCCGCCGTGTTCATCCGCCGCGTTCTTCCCGACACGGTGGAGATCGATTTCAGTCTGCGCCGTCCCTTCTATCAGTATCAGCGGGACGGGGTCTACCATCTGCTGGACGCCGAGGGCCTGCTTCTCGGGCAACGGGCGCAAGCGACGGCCGACCTGGTCCCCGTGAACGCCATGGGCGCGGACCTGGAGGCCATCGTCCCGTATTCAGGGGAGCTGCGGCCGCTGCGGGGCCGGATCGAGCATGTGGCCTACGGCGAGCCCCATGGCGTCGAGGTGAAGCTGCGCGGCGCGCCGGAGATCTTCTACCCCGGGGAGAGCGACTTCGTCGGCAAGATCAATCTCTATTTCCGTATCCGGAACCGGCTGCCGCTGGACGTCTCCAGCATCCGGCGCGTCGACCTGCGCATTCCCGGACGGATCTATCTCGAATTCAAGGATGTACAACGGGGGGGCTCATGAAAAGCAACTACCTGGTCGGCATCGACATCGGCACCAAGAAGATCTGCACCTTGATCGCCCAGATCAAGTCGGAAGGGGACAAGGAGGACGTGGAGATCATCGGCTACGGCGTGGCCGACTCCAAGGGGCTGCGCAAGGGGACCATCGTCAACATGGAGGGCACGGTCGAGGACATCAAGAGATCGATCAAGGACGCGGAGCTGACGGCCGGGGTGATGATCGAGTCGGCCTATGTCAACATCTCCGGCAAGCACGTGCAGAGCATCAACGCCAAGGGCAGCATCAACATCACGGGCCGCAGCAAGGAAATCAGCCGCGAGGATCTGGAGCGGGCCATCACCCATGCCAGCGCCATCATGTTGCCCGCCGACCGCACGGTGCTCCACGTGCTGCCCCAGGAGTACATCGTCGATTCCCACGACGGCATCAAGAACCCGGTCGGCATGATCGGCACCAACCTGGACGTCTACATCCACATCATCACCGGCTCCCTGACCGCCACCAAGAACCTCCTGCTGTGCCTGAAAAAAGCCAAAATCAACGTTTTGGGCACGGTGCTGTCGCACATCGCCTCCGCCGAGGCGGTGCTGACCCCGGACGAGAAGGAGCTGGGGGTCCTCTCCATCGACATCGGCGGCGGCACCACCGATATCGCCGTCTTCGAAAAGGGTTCCATCAGCTACTCGGGGACCATCCCCCTCGGCGGCGACAATTTCACCACCGACCTTTCGATCGGCATCCGCACGGCCATCGACCGCGCCGAGAAGATCAAGCGCCGCTACGGCTGCGCCATGGACCCGAACCTCAAGGACGAGACCATCGAAGTCCCCTCGATCAGCGGCAAGAAGCCGCGGCAGATATCGACCTCCATCCTGATGAACATCCTCAAGCCGCGGGCCTACGAGATCTTCGAGATGGTCAAGATGGAGATCGAAAAAGAGGGCCTGCAGAATTCGATCAACGCCGGGGTGGTGATCAGCGGCGGCACGGCGCTGCTCGACGGCATCCTGGACGTGGCCGACAGCATCTTCTCCATCCCCGTGCGCATCGGCTATCCCTACGACGTCGGCGGGCTGATCGACAAGGTCAACACGCCCGATTTCGCCACCGCCGTGGGGCTGATCAAATACGGTTTCGCCGACATGAAGGACAAGGGCATCATTCGCAATCGACCGAAGAACGTCGTGCAAAAATTCAAGGATTATTTCGGGATCTAGGAGGAAACCATGGACGATGACATCAAGATCACGTTCGGCCGCGAAAAGAAGCGCGGTGCGGTGCTGAAGGTCATCGGCGTCGGTGGGGCCGGCGGCAACGCGATCAACCGCATGATCGATGAGGACTTGAAGGGCGTGGAGTTCGTGGCCGTAAACACCGACCTGCAGGTGCTGTCCACGATCCAGCCTCCGGCCCAGAAGTTGCAGATCGGCGACAAGATCACTCGGGGGCTGGGCGCGGGATCGAATCCCGACATCGGCGAACAGGCGGCGCTGGACGACACCGGGCAGATCATCGAGGTCCTGGAGGGCGCGCACATGGCCTTCATCACCGCCGGCATGGGCGGCGGCACCGGCACCGGCGCCTCGCATGTCATCGCCAATCACGCATCCACGATGGGCATCCTGACCGTGGCCGTGGTCAGCAAGCCGTTCCGCTTCGAGAAAGAGAAGCGGATGCGCGTGGCCGAGGAGGGGATCCGCAAGCTGAAGGAGAACGTCGACGCCATCATCGTCATCCCCAACCAGAAGCTGCTCGAGCTCGGCGATGCCACCATCACATACAAGAACGCCTACAAGAAGGCCGACGAAGTCCTGTTGCAGGCCGTGCGCGGCATTTCCGACATCGTTTCCTCGACCGGCGTCCAGAACGTCGACTTTGCCGACGTCAAGGCCACCATGGTCGGCCGGGGCGTCACCCTGATGGGCACGGGCGAGGCCAAGGGCGAGAACCGGGCCGAGGAGGCCACGATGCGGGCGCTGAACTCGCCGCTCCTGGACAACCTGTCGATCCACGGCGCCACCGGCATCCTTTACAACATCACCGCCTCGAGCGGACTCACCATGGGCGAGATCGAGAAGATTTCGGAGCTGATCACCCAGAACGCCGATGCCGAGGCCACCATCAAGTTCGGCGTGATCGAGGACGAGAACGCCGGCGACATCCTGCGGGTGACCGTCATCGCCACCGGCTTCAAGGAGGGGCGCGCCGAGGCCCCGGTGCGGGCCAAGACCCCACCGGCCGCCTACAGCCCCATCGAGCCGGCCTACCGTCAGCCGACTCCGCCGGGACAGCTGTTCCTGGGGGCGAACCGCTCCGGGGGCGCGGACCTGCGCAACTATGTCAACGACGGCAGCATGCCCAACATGACCCACGGCGTGGAGAGCTTCGATGACCCGCTGGACGTGCCGACGTTCCAGCGCCTGAATCCCATCCGCAAGAAATAGCGGGGCGGGGAGGCTGTCCGGGCGCCGGCGGCGGCAGGAACGCCCGGGTTTGAATTCGCCTCGCTTTTCCCTTACAATAGCGGCATGTCTTCCTTTCGAATCGCCGTGGCCGGGGCGCGATGATCCCCGTCGACACCGTTGTCCGCAACATCGGCTGCCTGGTCAATCCCGGCTCCGACCGGGGGGCGCGCGGCCGTGAGGCGGATACCCTGCGCGTGCTGGAAGACGCCTGCATCGGTTCCTCGCAGGGGCGCATCGCCTTCCTGGGAACGGAGAAGGAATGCCGGGGGCGCTGGCGCCTGCAGCCGGGAGGGATGGAACTCGATGCGGGCGGGAAACTGGTGTTGCCCGGACTGGTGGATCCCCATACGCACCTGCCTTTCGCCGGCACCCGCCAGGACGAGTTCCAGCTCAAGCTGCAGGGAGTGAGCTACCAGGAGATCGCCCGTCGCGGCGGAGGCATCAAGGGCACGGTGCGCAAGACGCGCGAGATCCCCCTGCCGGACCTGGTCGCCACCTGCCAGGAAAGACTGGATCGCATGCTGCTCTCCGGAACCACCACCCTGGAAGCCAAGAGCGGCTATGGACTGGACCTGGACGGCGAGCTGAAGCAGCTGCGGGCGCTGCGCGAGGTTTCCGGCCGCCATCCGTCCACCATCGTTTCCACCTTCATGGGCGCCCACGAGATCCCCGACGAATTCCGGGGCCGGAGCCGGGAATTCCTCGACCGGCTTCTGGCCGAGGTCCTGCCGCGGGTGCGCGAGGAGGGCCTGGCCGAGTTCGTCGACATTTTCTGCGAGGAGGGATACTTTTCCTATGAGGACGCGGAATACTATTTGCAGCGCGCCGCCCAGGCCGGATTCCGGCTCAAGATGCACGCCGACGAGTTCACTTCCAACAACGCCGCCGAGCTGGCGGCCCGGCTGCATGCGGTCTCGGCCGAGCACCTGATCGCCATCCGCCCGGAGGAGATCGCCCGCATCGCCGCTTCCGACACGGTCTGCGTCCTGCTTCCCGGCGTCTCCTTCTTCCTGCGCCTCGGGAGGTACGCCCCCGCCAGGGAGATCCTCGCCTCCGGCGGTCTCCTGGCCCTGGGGACCGACTTCAATCCGGGGAGCTCGATGATCTCGTCCCAGCTGTTCATTTTCCACCTGGGCGTATACCAGATGGGCATGACCATCGAGCAGGCCCTGAACGCGGTCACCATCAACGCCGCCTGCGCCATCGGTCGGCAGCACCGCGTCGGCTCCCTGGCCGAGGGCAAGGACATGGACCTGCTGGTCATGGATGTCCCCGATCATCGATATCTGGCCTACCATCCCGGGATCGAGCCGGTGCATACCGTGCTCAAAGGCGGAAAACCCGTCGTGCGGGAGCGGCGCGTGGCCGCGAGATAAAATGGGGGAGGAGAGCGTCATGTCACGGAAGAGCGTCGTGGCCGGGCACTTCTACCCGGCCGATGGCAAAAGCCTGGAACGGGAATTACGGCGGCTGCTGCCGGCGGCCGCCGCCCAACGCAGGGTCCTGGGACTGCTCGCGCCCCATGCCGGGTACGTCTATTCGGGGAGCTGCGCCGGCATGGGCTACGGACGGGTGGCGCTGACCAAAACGGTGATCATCCTTGGAGTCAACCATCGCGGCGCCGGCCCCGAGCTGGCCGTGGACGCCAACGACACCTGGCAAACGCCGCTGGGCGAGGTCGAGGTGGATACCGAGCTGCGTTCGCGGCTGCTGGACTCCTCCCCGCTCTTCCGCCTGGACAGCGAGCCCGGCCGCATGGAGCATTCCCTCGAAGTCCAGGTGCCCTTCATCCGCTTCGCCAGTCCCGGCTCGCGCATCCTGCCCGTGGCCGTGGCCGCCCATCTTCTCGATGATCTGCTGGCCGCCGCCGAGGCGATCGCCCCGCTATTCGCGGGCGGCGCCGACTTGATGATGGTCGCTTCCAGCGACATGAGCCATTACATCTCCGCATCACGGGCCAGGGAACTGGACGGCCTGGCCATCGAGCGCATGCTGGCGCTCGATCCCGAGGGCCTGTACCGCACCGTGCGCGAAAACCGCATCTCCATGTGCGGCGTGGGCCCGGCGGTGATCATGCTTCATGCCGCCCGCCAGGCCGGAGCCACCCGGGCCGAGCTGGTCTGCTACACCCACTCGGGCGAGGTCTCGGGGGACATGGACGAAGTGGTCGGCTATGCCAGCCTGATCGTGTTCTGAGCAGGCGTATGGAGGAAATCGCGAACGCCCGGGAAGGCGGCGGCGAGCCGCTCGTCCTGCCCCGCAGCGAGCACTCGCTCTCGCGGCGACTCGTGGATTCCGACGCCCTCAAGATCCTCTTCCGGCTTCGGCGCCTGGGCTTCACCGCCTACCTGACCGGCGGCGCGGTTCGCGACATGCTGCTGGGAAAGACGCCCAAGGACTTCGACATCGCCACCGACGCCCGGCCGGGCCAGATCAAGAAGCATTTCGCCAACGCCTTCATCATCGGCCGGCGCTTCCGCCTGGCCCACGTCCGCTTCCGCGGCGGCAAGGTCATCGAGGTCGCGACCTTCCGCAAGAATCCGGGTCCGCAAGCGGCCGCCGTCCCCGAGGGCGTCGGCGCGCCGCCGCACGCCTTCGGGACCCCCGAGGAGGACGCCTGGCGCCGCGACATCACCATCAACGCGCTGTTCTACGATCCGGGCACGGCGACGGTCATCGATCACGTCGGAGGATTGGCCGATCTGCGCCAGCGCCGCATCCGCGTTATCGGCGATCCCGCCGAGAGGTTCCGCGAGGACCCGGTGCGCATCTGGCGGGTGATCCGCTACGCCGCCCGCCTGGATTTCACCATTGGGGATGACGTTCTCGGCCAGATTATCCAGCAGCGGCACCGGCTCGAAGAATGCTCCCCGGCTCGCCTTTATGAGGAGTTCTGCAAGGACCTGCTGGGGCCCCGAACCCGCGCCGTTGTCTCCCTGCTGAGGGAGAACGGCATCCTTGGCCATCTGCTCGGCCGCATCGGCGAGGCCTACGAGTCGGATCGTGCGGCGTTCGGCCGGTTCGCCGCCCTGGCGGCCGTCGTGGATGCCGAGAAGGAGGCGGGACGATCCTCCGCGCTGGCCGAAACCGCCGCCCTGTTCTTCTGGCCCTGGGCCGAGCCGCTGCTGGCCTCGGCCGGGCCCGATCCCTTCCCCTCCCTGAAGAAGGCCTTCCTGAATTCCGGCATGGCCGTCGCCCTGCCCAAAGTGATGCGCGCCCACATCATCGACATCCTGGCCCTGAGCGGAAGGATGATGCGGGCCCTGAGCGACGGGCGCATGCGCTGGTCGGCGCGCGGACGCGCGCACTACCCGTTTTCCTCGCGGTTGTGCTTCCTGGCCAGCCAGGGACGGCTGCCGGGGGAGGGGGAGTCGTTCGAGACGCTGTTCCACCAGGCGTTTCCCGGCCGGCCGACCTCGGGGAGCGGCCCGCGCCGCCGCAGGCGCCGCCCGCGTCGTCCGGCGGCTCAGTGAGCCGCCCGCAGGGCAGCCAGGGCCCTCTCGGCCATCCGATTCTGGAAAACGGCCAGTTCGGACGGGGAATGTCCTTGGAGAAGGAAATCCTCAGTCAGGGAGAAGATCTCCTCTTCGGCCCGCAGCAGCCCGGGAAGAAAGCCGCTTCCCTCGCGGTTGTCCAGGCGGGCGGCATCCAGGTACTCGCGGCGGTCGCCTTCGCCGTGGGGCCGGGCGATTTTCTTGAGTCCCTGCGACTCGGCCAGGAGGGCGGCCATCCCCCCCTGGCACAGGGGGTCCGGGGTCGGGCCGGCCTCGACCCAGAGGGGCAGGGCGATGGTGAACAGGGGCTCTCCCAGCATGACCCAGAACGTGGCCAGGGAACCGTCGTGCCCCGGCTGGCGCCCGTGGACCACGACGGCGGCTGATGTGCTGTAGCGATCGATGGTGTCGCGGCAGCAGATCCACAAGGGTTGGCCTCCGGGATGGAACTTGAACTGCGGATAGGCGGGCTGCCGGACCAGGGCGTGCCCCGTGTCGCGGCTGAAGCGCCCGAGGATCTGCCGGTGGCTGAGGGTCCCGGCCGCGATGGCGCCGAACAGCTCGGCGGCCCTCTCGTGGCGGAGGTAGCCGGCCCCGGTGCCCTTCGTGCCGCTGCGGGCGAAGTTGGTGTTGACGATGTAGCCTTCCTTGAAATCGGCGGCCGCGAATTTGCGGTAGGCATGGTTGGAGACCTCGAACAGCGCGGCCCCTCCCCGGGCGTCCAGCACTCCGAAATTGGCCAGGCTGCCCAGGCTGGGCCCCAGGCTCGAACGCAGGTAGTTCTCGAACTCCTCGACGCTGGCGCACCGGCGCAGGGCGTCGGCCATGATCGTCCCTTCCAGGTCGCGCATCTCGTCCTTGTGCTGGGGCAGGTTGTAGGCAACGGAGTTGAATATGGCGAAGCCGGCGTCGTTCAGCCCGGCGTAGGCCCAGCGCCCCGAGCGGTCCTCGGCATTGACCAGTGCCAGGTAGGAATGCGGGCTCTCGCGGACGAAGATGACCTTGTTGTTCAGGAAATCGGAGTCCCGGTTCTTCCAGAGCATGGGCCGGCCGTCCCGAACGGCCGCGGGGCTGAGGACCGCCGTGGTGCAGCCGCGCCCGGGCTCGGCAAGACACGCCAGCACCAGCGGCAGCAAAAGGAGCGGCAGCGGATTTTTTTTCATGGCCACCTCATCGGCACACGCCGCATCATAGGGGAGCGCGGAAGGGAAGTCAATGACCCGCGCCGGCGCCATTGACGGCCCTCCCCGTTTCCCCTATAATTTTCCGTCCATGAGAGTGCACGTGGTTCTATTGTTGTCCGGCCTGGCCTGGTGCGCCGCCTGTCAGCGGCCGGCGCCGAAGCTGATCCCCGAGATCAGTCCGCCGCTTGTCCAGGAGGAGATCGCCTCTTGGAAGGGCTGCGTGGCCGGAAACACCCTCTTCCCCGTCGCCGGCGGCGTCGGCTGGGTGGACGTCACGGGGCGGATCATGGCCTGCGATGTCGCAAAGCGGAGCGTCGCGGAAATCTTCCGCGCCTCCTTCGCGGTGGAGGCGGCGCCGTTTCACCAGGGGGACCTCCTGGTTCTCCAGGGCAAGTCCGCCGACCGGCTTCTGGTGTACGACCTGGCGGCGCGGGAGGTGAAGTTCGAAGCCGTGCACTTGGGCGCCCAGGATATCCTGGGGATCGACGCCGACTGCCTGGTCTATACTGAGGACGGGCGCCTGACGGTGAACTTCTGGCGCCGGGCGGGCGTCGTCTTCCGCTCGCCGGCGGAGGCGGCGCCGTTTCTCGACTGCCAATTCTCTGCGGAGCGCATCCTGGTCCTGGCCCCGGAGTTCCTGCACACGTTCCGGAAAGGGAGCGGCAGGTTCGAGCGCGAGCGTCTACCGCTGCCGGCCGTCTCGCCGTTCGCCTCCTCCGGGGATCATATTTATTACGGCTCCAGTGGGCGTTTCCTGGCGAAATACTCGACCCGGAAAAAGCGCCTGGCCTGGAAGGTGAAGCTGGGGAAGCTTCTGGAGCGGCGGCCCCTCGTCTTCGCCGGCACCGTCGTGGCCGGCCCCGAGGACAACAACGTGCTTCTGGTCAACGAGCGCGGCAGTATCCTCTGGTGGCAGGCGCTGGGATCCACCCTGCGCTTCGACCTCCTGCGCATGCGCGAACACCTGGCCGCGGTGCTGATGAACCGCGACATCACGTTCATCGATCCCAAGCGCCGGTGCCTGACCGTGTTCCCGGGCGCGAAGAGACCCTCGGGCCCGCCCCTGGCTTACGGCGGCGGCCTCTATTTCTTAGCCAGCGACGGCGATGCCTGCCGCCTGCAGCGCGTCGCCAACCGCTGCGGCATTGACATCGAGCTGGAGCCGGCCCCGGTCCGCTGGGCGGGGCGCTCGGTCCGCTTTTCCCTCCGGCCCGTCAACCTGGTCGAGCCCTCGTGGACCTGCGTGATCCGCGACGCGGCGGGACAGCAGGTGTTCTTCAAGAGCATGGCCACGGCGGAGAAGACTTCCCTGGCCTGGGTTCCGCCCCGGGCGGGGAAGTACGTCATCGAGGCCCGGGCACGGTCGCGGGGGCGCAGCGATGAGAACAAGGCGTCGCTGCAGGTCGTTGATGAACGCAGCCTGGCGCCCTCGTTCTATCTGCATTTTTAGGAGATCCGCGTGGAGGACCAATGAAAAAGAGATGGCTGCTGCTCCTGGCGGTCGCCGGGCTGGCCACCGTCCTGCCGGCGGCGGACATGTGCGTACTGGAGACCGAGCGGGGGACGCTGACCTTCCGGCTGTACCCCGAGGTGGCGCCGCGGACCGTGGCCCGCATTCTCAAGCTCGCCGACGAAGGATTCTTCGACGGCATCACCTTTCACCGCGTGGTGGCCGATTTCGTCGTCCAGGCCGGCGACCCGACCGGGACCGGCGAAGGCGGTTCGGGTCAAACCATCCCCGCCGAGTTCTCGCACCTGCATTACGTGCGGGGTTCGCTGGGCATGGCCCGCGACGAGGACATTCATTCCAACGACAGCCAGTTTTTCATCTGCATCACCGACCAGCCCCATCTGGACGGGCGCTACACCCTGTTCGCACAGGTCGTCGACGGCCAGGAGGTGCTGGACCGCATCCGCCGGGGCGACAAGATCCTTCGCCTGCGCCGGGACTAGGATGTTCGCCGCCCTGGCCGAGAGCCTGCGGCGGTTGGGGGTCCCCTGCCGCCTGAACGCCCCGATCGCCCCCCATCTTCATTTTCGCATCGGGGGAGCGGTCCGCCTGCTAGCATCCCCCGCAGGCTCGGGGCAGCTGGCCGCGGCCGTAAGGGAACTCGCCGCCGCCCGGGCGCCCTTCCTGGTCGTCGGCGGGGGCTCCAACATCGTCTTCGGCGACGGGCCGACACGCGCCGCGGTGGTGCTGGCGCCGGCGCCGGCGCCGACCCGCCTCCTGGATGACCGCTCGCTGCAGGTCGAGAGCGGCATGCGCAACCCGCCGTTCCTCTCCTGGTGCGCCGCCCAGGGCATCGGCGGCTTCGAGTTCCTCTCCGGCATCCCCGGCACCCTGGGCGGCGCGGCGGCGGTCAATGCCGGTGCCTTCGGCCGCTCCGTCGCCGACGTGCTGCTGGCGGCCGACATCGTCGACGAAGGGGGAAATCCCGGCACGGTCGAGGCCGGCCGTTTCGACTTCGGCTACCGCGGCTCGCGCTTCAAGTTCGGCCGCGAGACGCTGCTGGCCCTGCGCCTGCGGTTCGACCGCGACAGCGGAACGGCCATCGCCAGGAAGCTCAAGGAAAACCTGAACTACCGGCGCAAGCACCACCCTTCCTACCGTCTGGCCTCGGCCGGCTGTTTCTTCAAGAATCCCATGCGCGACGGGGTTAAGATTTCGGCCGGGAAGCTGATCGAGGAGTGCGGACTGAAGGGGACAGCCTGCGGCGGCCTGGTCGTTGCCGCCGAGCACGGGAATTTCCTCCTCAACCGCGGCGGAGGGACCTTCGCCGACCTGCGGCGCCTGGAGGAGACGATCAGGGAAGCGTTGGCCGGGCGCACGGGGATCGTCCTGGAAAGGGAAGTGATCTACGTTTCTCCCGAAGGCAAGAAATATTAGATCGATCTAATAGTCTTAGTGTTAGTGTTGGTGTTAGCAAGAAACTCAACGAATAGCTTTTAAAGGGACGAGATTAGGAGTTATCGTCCTTGGCTTTTTCCACTTTCTCTTCCCTTGCTCTTCCCTCTGCCTTCCCTTGAGCTCTTCCAGCTCGCTGCTTGTTGCTTGTCACTCGTCACTTGTCATTTGAAAAAAGGGAAGGGCTCTTCGCCCTTCCCCTGAGAAGCGACCTCATTTCGGTTGCGTTACGCGGAGTTTATTTTTTCGCCTTGCGGTTGTTGAACGAGGCGGAGGCGATGTTCCCGGGCCGCAGCGAGCTGCCAGAGGAGATGCGGGTGGCGGTCCAGCTGGCGCTGGTGACCTCCTTCTGGCCGATGGTCAGGCCGCTGAAGGTCGCCGTGCCGCTCATCGTGTCCTTGCCGTCGAACTTCCCCGTCATCGAGATATCCCATTCGTCGTACTCGAGGGAAACATCCTTGTTGTCGACGCGGTAGGTTCCCGTGTCGTCGTAATCGTCGATGAAGGTCCCGTTTTTCTTGTCGCCGCGGAACGTCAGCGTCCAGGTCCAGCTGTGCGCCGGGGCGGTCGAGGTAAAGCTGAACTTCCAGGTCCCTAGGATGTCGTACTTGGTCTTGAAGACCACCAGGACCAGGACGGCGGCCACGGCCCCCACGGCCACCACGCCGAGGATGAGCGGCAGGGCGCTCTTCTTCTTGGGCCGGTATACGGTGTCGGCCTCCTCCTCGATGAAGCCCGGCGCCTGGTCCGGGCTTTCCAGCGACGCTTCCGCCCGGTCGGGAGCGGGAACGGCCCGAAGCGGCATGGCCGATACCCGCAGCAAGGACAGGAAGGCAAGGACGACGAGCCCCGCGAGTATCTTTTTATTCTTCTTTATCATTTTGCCAGATCCTCCTCACGAATCATTTCCCTCCGTATGGACAATCACACCCTCGTCGCTTCGGAGCGGGACGTTTCCTCGGGCAATCTCCCGGGATGAAAGCTATTTTCTGGACTTCGCTTCACCCGTCAGCGACGGATCGCCGATCGCGGCGGTCGTGCCCCCCTTGACGGCGCTCCAGGTTCCGGGC
The DNA here is from genome assembly GCA_016934475.1 of Candidatus Aminicenantota bacterium. Classification (GTDB taxonomy): domain Bacteria; phylum Acidobacteriota; class Aminicenantia; order UBA2199; family UBA2199; genus UBA2199. The sequence continues at coordinate 37,769 of JAFGST010000027.1, forward strand.
GTACCGTAGCTGGTCATGGTGCCGCTCATGTGCGTCTTGTCGGTGAACTCGCCGGTGTAGACCGTTTGCCCGCTGGAATAGGTCCACTGCGCCTTCTTGCCGTCGACGGTGTACGTGCCGCTGGCCGTGCCAATTTTGAACGAGCCGCTCTTCTTGTCGCCGGTGAAGGTGATGTCGTTGGACCGCTGAATATCTCCTTGGTACTGCCAGGTGAGCTTCCAGGTTCCGGTGATGTCGTACTTGGTCTTCAGCACCACCAGGAACAGGAGGGCGGCGACCGCGGCGACGCCCACGCCGATCAGGATGACGGGCATGATGCTCTTCTTGGCGGAGGCGGGCTCGTACCCCTCCTCCTCGATGAATCCCGGCGCTTTATCCGGGCTCTCCAGCGACGTGCCCGTCTGGTCGGCCCGCAGAGGCATGGCCGAGACCTGCAGCAGGGACAGGAAGGCGAAAGTCAAAAATACGGCGATCAGCTTTTTGTGTTTCTTCATCGTTCCTCCTTTAGTGTACTTACGTATTTATATGTTGTTGATTATCCATTGTCAACTGATTCGCGAATTTCTTGGCGGAGCGGCTCAAAAGCGGGGCTGGGCCAGGGTGAGCGCCGTCACGCGCGCCCCCGCCCGGCGCAGGACCGACGCGCACCGGCGCAGGGTGGTTCCGGTGGTGGTCACGTCGTCGATGAGCAGGACGCGCAGCCCCGCGGCACGCGTCCCCCGGCCCAAGGCGAAGGCCCCGTCCAGGTTGGCCAGGCGCCGGGCGCGGGTCAGGCCGACCTGGGGCGGGGTGCTTTTCCTCTTTACGAGCAGCCCGGGCCGGAACGGAATGCCGAGCCGGCGGGCCAGCACCTTACCCACGGCTCGCAGCGGCTGGAAGCCGCGCCGCCGCCGGCGGTCGGCCGGCACGGGAACCACGGCGTCGTAATCGCCGGGCAGACGGCTGGCGACGGCCATGTGGAACAGCCGGGCCAGGAGATGCTTCAGGGGCTCCACTTCCCCGAACTTATAGAGAATGATGACCTTGCGCAAGGTCTCCTCGTAGGCGGCGTAGGAGGCGTGGCGCTCGTAGGGCGGCGGCGCGAGCAGGCAGGAGCCGCAGGTCTCCATGCCCTCGGGGATGAACTTGCCGCAGACGCCGCAGCGGTTCTCCGTGTCCGGGCGGATCTTCTCCCGGCAATCCCGGCAGATCACGTTCTCGTCATCGCAAACAAGATCACAACCGCAGATGCGGCAGCGCGGCTGGAACAGCCCCGAGCGGACGAACTGCAGAATTTCGCCGCCCAGGCGGCGTACGGATTTCTTGCTTGGCTCACGCCAAGCGTGCATGCGAGCGGCATCCTTCTCTATCATTGAGATTCTCAACACGGATACGCGAGGTTTCTCATCCGCCCTCAGCCTCGCCAGGCCCATTGTATTCCGTGGGGCCATTCGCAGCAAGGGCAAGGCGTTTTTTATTGGCGCGCGGCAGACGGGTGTGGTAGAATTTTCCTGCCGCGAAAACCAGGAGGAAATCCATGCCGAAAGGCGCCTACGAAAAGGCCGGGGTCAGCATCGACCGCGGCAACCAGGCCGTCGAGCGCATCAAGTCCATGGTCCAACGCATGGGCGTCCAGGAGATCGGCAAGTTCGGCGGCTTCTTTCCCTTGAAGGGCGGCATGAGGAACCCGGTCCTGGTCTCCTCGGCCGACGGCGTGGGCACCAAGCTCAAGATTGCCTTCCTGACGGGCGTTCACAACACCGTGGGCCGCGATCTGGTCAACCACTGCGTCAACGACATCCTGGTGTACGGAGCCCGGCCGTTGTTCTTCCTCGACTACCTGGCGGCGGGGAGGGTCGAGCCCGACGTGGTTGGCCAGGTCGTCTCCGGGGTGCTCGACGGCTGCCTCGGCAACGAGATGGTGCTGCTGGGCGGCGAGACGGCCGAGATGCCCGGCTTCTACAACGCGAGCGAGTACGACATCGCCGGCTTCATCGTCGGCATCGTCGCCAAGGCTGACGTAATCGACGGCCGCTCCATTTGCAAGGGCGACCTGCTCATCGGCCTGCCTTCGAGCGGGCTGCACACCAACGGCTACTCGCTCGCCCGCCGCATCGTCTTCGACGAGTTGCACCTCAAGGTGAGCAGCCGGGTGAGCGAGCTGGAGCTCACGATCGGCGAGGAGCTGCTGCGCGTCCACCGCTCCTACCTGAAGGCGGTGCGGCCGCTGCTCAGGGAGAAGCTGCTCAAGGGCATGGCGCACATCACCGGCGGCGGCCTGATGGAGAACGTGCCGCGCATCCTGCCGGTCGGCACCTCGGTGGTCATCGAGAAAACCTGGCCGCTGCCGCCGCTGTTCTCGTTCCTGGTGCAGGCCGGACGGGTCCCCCCGGCCGAGCGTTACCGCGTCTTCAACATGGGGATCGGCATGGTGCTGGTCATCGATCCCCGGAAGCTCAGTCGCGTCGAGGCCGCCCTGCAGCGCATGGGCGAGGGATTCTACCTGATTGGGCAAGTGACCGAAAATGAGGGCGGGGAGAGGGTGCGCATCCGATGAAGGAGCCCGGCCGGCTGGGTGCGGAGGAACAATGAAAAGAATGATCCTGACCGCCTTTGTCACCCTCATGGTTGCCGGGAACGCGCCGCCGTTGCCCGCCGCCAATCAGACGCTGGTCCTGGCCTCAACCACCTCGACGCTCGATTCCGGGCTCTTCGACATCCTGCTGCCCCCCTTCGAGAAGAGGTTCGCCTGCACGGTCAAGGTCATCGCCGTGGGCACGGGCCAGGCCATGCGCCTGGCCCGCGACGGCAACGCCGACGTCCTGCTGGTCCACGACCGCCAGGCCGAGGAGAAGTTCGTGGCCGAGGGCTTCGGCGTGGAGCGCCTCGACGTCATGCACAACGACTTCGTCCTGGTGGGGCCGCCGGCGGACCCGGCCGGCGTGCGCGGCCGTCCGGCCTCCGAGGCCTTGAGGCGCATCGCCGCTGCCCGTGCTCCCTTCGTTTCACGAGGCGACGAGTCGGGGACGCACAAGAAGGAGCTGAGCTTGTGGCGGGCGGCCGGGATCCCGCCGGCCGGGGATTGGTATATGGAGAGCGGCAGCGGCCAGGAAGCGACGCTGCGCATCGCTAACGAGAAGAAGGCCCATTGCCTGGTCGACCGCGCCACCTGGCTGGCGCACGAGAAGGAGGCCGATGCCATCGCCATCCTGGCCGAGGGCGACCTCTGCCTGTACAACCCCTATTCGGTGATCGTGGTCTCGAGAGAGCGCTTTCCCTGGCTGAACGCCGGGCTGGCCGCTCGCTTCGCCGACTTCGTCCGCTCGAGCGAGGGCCAGGCCATCATCCGCGATTTCGGCAAGGACAAGTATGGCACCGCCCTCTTCTTTCCCGATGTCGTGCGTTGAACCGGCGTGAAGGCGTAATGCCGCGGCGGCGAGGGTTGAGGGGCGCGCCATGAGCTACATCCTGGAGGGCCTGCGGCAGGGAGTGGCGCTGCTGCTGCCGCCCGGCCCCGAGATCCTGCAGATCATCGCCCTGTCGCTGGCCGTTTCCGGGGCGGCGACGGTGCTGGCGGCGTTGGCGGCGATCCCAGCCGCCCTGTTCCTCTCCCTGAAGGAATTCCCCGGCCGGCGCCTGCTGGTCGGGCTGGTCAACACGGCCATGGCGGTGCCGGCGGTGCTCATCGGGCTGGTGGTCTACGGCCTGGTCAGCCGCCGCGGCCCGCTGGGGACGCTGGGCCTGCTGTTCACCCCCGGGGCCATGATCCTGGCCCAGGCGCTGCTGGCTTTCCCGCTGATGACCGCCCTGGCGCTGGCGGCGTTGAAGGGAGTGGCCCGCGAGGCCCGCGACCTGGCCCTGTCGCTGGGAGCCAACCGCCGCCAGCTGGCCGCCGTCGTCATCCGCCAGGGACGCTTCGCCTTCCTGACCGCGCTCATCGCCGGCTTCTCGCGCGTCATCGGCGAGACCGGCATGACGCTGATGGTCGGCGGCAACATCAAGGGCCACACCCGCGTGCTGACCACGGCCATCTCGCTGGAGACCATGAAGGGCAATTTCGAGATCGGCATCGCCCTGGGCATCGTCCTGCTGCTGGTGGCCCTGGCGATCAACATCGCCCTGCAGGGGCTGCAGGGGAAGTGATGCGCGTCCGCGTCGAGAACCTGGGGCGGTCGGTCGCGAACCGGGCGATCCTGGATGGGATCGACCTGGAGTTCGCCCCCGGGGGAGTCAACGTCATCCTGGGGCCCAACGGCGCCGGCAAGACGACCCTGCTGCGGCTACTGGGCCTGCTGGACCGGCCGGGGCACGGGGAGATCCATTATGACGGGCGCAGGATGAGGGAGATGTCGCAGCGGCAGCGAACGGCGCTGCGCCGGCGCTGCGGCTTTGTCTTCCAGTCGCCGCTGCTGCTGGCGGGCAGCGTGGAGGCCAACCTGCGCCTCGGAGCGCGCCTGCGGGGCGCGTACGTCGATCGCCAGACCCTGGCCCGGGTGCTGCAGAAGAGCGGTCTGGCCGGCAAGGAGAACCAGGACGCGCGCCTCCTCTCCGGGGGGGAGAAGCAGCGTCTGCAGCTGGCCCGGCTGCTGCTGCTCGATCCCGAACTGTGCCTGCTGGACGAGCCCACGGCCAACCTGGATCCCCTTAGCGTCAGAAACATCGAGGCCGCGGTCTCGGTCCTGGCCCGCGACGGCAAGACCGTCGTCCTGGCCACCCACAACCTCACCCAGGCCCGCATGCTGGCCGACCGGATCGTTTTTCTGAAGGCGGGCCGCCTGGTGCAGTCCGGTACGGCCGCCGACGTGCTCAGCCGGCCCCTGTCGCTCGACATCGCCGAGTTCTCCGCCGCGGAGAACATCATCAACGGCACGCTGGCCCAGCGCGGGGGGCGCACGGTCCTCGACTGCGGCCCGCTGGCCCCACAAAGGGGGTCGCGGCCTTACGGCCCGCTGACCCCACAGGGGGGGTCGCGGCCTTGCGGCCCGCTGACCCCACAGGGGGGGTCGCGGCCTTACGGCCCGCTGACCATCGAGGTCGTGAGCGAGAGACGGCAGGGGACGGCGACGGCGGTCATCCGGCCCGAGGACATCCTGGTCTCCCTGGAGCCAATCTCCTCCTCGGCGCGCAACTCTTTTCCCGGCACCGTCCGCAGCGTCATCGACCTGGGGGCGGTGACGGCGCTGAGCGTCGATTGTTCTGGAATCAATTTCACTGTGTTCGTCACCCGCATTTCCTGCGCGCAGATGGGATTGGCCGCGGGCGGCGGCGTGGTTCTGACATTCAAGGCCACAGCCGTGCACCTTCTGCCCACGAAGTGAATCCCGGGCTCCGCCAGGGACCTTTCGCCTTGTCTGTTCCGCCGCCGAGGCGTATACTCTCCGGCGAATCCGGGAAAGGAGGACCTGCAATGGACAAGATCGTGCTGCAGGCCGCGGACCTTGACGGCTACCTGACCGAGGCCGATGCTCAAGCCATCGCCCGCGTGAGCGATCTCTACGGCCGGGCGCTGGAGGATTTCTCCGGGCTGGAGCCGGGGAGAGGTGAGGGCGACGGGAAGGCCAGGGAAAGGGTGCTGGCGGTGTTCAACGAGCTGGGCGAGCTCCTGCGGGACGTTGTCGGCGCCGAGAGGCGCATCCACGTCTATTCGCTGGAGACCCCGGAGTTCATCCACGGCGAGGCCTCGCGCCTTGTGGCCAAGCTGAGGGACGAGCGCACGGCCAACCCGGAGTTCGTCTACTACATCCAGCGCGCCTACGAGATGCTGTTCAACCTGGCGTTCGCCTGGCCCCATGGCCTGGAGCGCCACCCGATCTTCGTGCGTACGCCGGTGACCGTGCCCAGGGCCAACTATGCCGTGCACAAGATCCCCGACATCGATGCCATGACCAGCGGCGGCGTCATGTGCGTCATGCTGCGGGCGGCGCTGCTGCCCTCGATGATCGTGGCCAAGGAGATCCAGGAATACTCCCGGCGTCACGCAGTCACCCCGTTTGCCCTGTTCAAGATCAGCCGCGACGACGGCTGCAGCGAGCACGACATGGCCTATGTGCTGGACCTGAAGCGCTCCTACTTCGACATCGAAATGCTGCGGGGGCGCGACCTCTTCTTCGCCGACCCGATGAACGCCACCGGGGGCAGCCTGGTGACCGTGATCCGCTACCTGCGCTCGCAGGGGATCGCGCCGCGCTCCGTCCGCTTCTTCAACGTGGTCTCCACGCTCAAGGGGGCGTTGCGCATCGTGCGCGCCGTGCCCGAGGCCGAGATATATACCCTGTGGATGGATCCGGCCATGAACGACAAGGCTTACATCCTGCCCGGTCTCGGCGACGCCGGCGACCGCATCAACGGCCCCGACCGGCCCGACAGCCCCCGCGACGTCATCCAGCTGATTGCCGACTACGGCACGCGCGTGACCTCGCTCTATCGCGACCAGATCCGCCAGATCGAGAAGGTCGTCCTGCACCCCTCTCGCGGGATTCTCAAGGATTGATGGAGTCCGCTCGGGGATCGCACCCTTTCGGGATGCTGACCGCTGAGCGCGCCATGAAGCGACTGGCACAGGGAATGCTGCGGCTGCTGCCCGACGCCGCCTACGTGCGCCTGCTCTACCTGAAGTCTCACGGCCGCTGGCCCGACCTGCGCCGACCGCGCACCTTCGACGAGAAGCTCCAGTGGTACAAGCTGCACTACCGCGACCTGCTCATGACCACGCTGACGGACAAGTACGCCGTGCGCGGCTGGCTGGAATCGGAAGGCCACGGCCACCTGCTGAACGAGCTGTACGGCGTGTACGACCGCCCCGAGGAGATCGACCCGGACTCGCTGCCCGAGCGCTTCGTGATCAAGGCCACCCACGGCAGCAGCATGAACATCATCTGCCGCCACAAACGGGGACTCAATTGGGACGCCTGTTGTTCCCTCATGCGCCGCTGGCTGCGTAGCGATTATTATCGCTCGGGTCGGCAGTGGGCCTACAAGGGCATCCGTCCGCGGCTGGTCTGCGAGAAGTACTTGGAGAATGAGGAATTCGGCGAGCTGCTCGACTACAAATTCTATTGCTACGGGGGCAAGCCCGAAGTTCTCTGGGTCTGCAGCGGCCGGTATGGGGACCGGGGCCTCGCCTACAACGCCTACGACATGGACTGGAACCGCATCCACGTGTTCAAGGGCAGGCCCGCCGGCGAGCTGGCCATCGAGAAGCCCGAGAACTACGGCGCCATGGTCGCGACCGCCCGGGAGTTGTGCGGAAACTTCCCGTTCATCCGCGTCGACCTGTTTTCGGTCTCGGGCAAGCTGGTGTTCGGCGAGTTCACCTTCTATCCCGACAGTGGCACCGTTCCCTTCACCCCGCCGCACTTCAATGCCTTTTTCGGTGACCTTTTCATTCTGCCCGACGCGGGGCACCGCCCGCCGCCGCGGCGAAGGTGAGCATGGCGATCGTGGCAGGGGACCGGAATGCCGGCCGCGGGACTTGTCCGCCGGCCATCGATGTCCTGGGCTTGAAGGTGCAGGCCCATACGCCGGAGGACCTCAACGAGTCCATCGGCCGGATCATCTGCGGCGGCGGCCATGATATCATCCCCAACGTCAACGTCCATTTCGCCAACCTGGCGTGGCGCCGGCCCTGGCTGCGCGACCTCTTCAACTCGGCGTCAGTTAATTTCTGTGACGGCGCGGGCATCCAGCTGGCCGCCAGGATTCTGGGCGGCCGGATCGGGGAGCGCATCACCTACGGCGACTGGTTCGGCTCCCTGGCCGCTTTCTGCAAGCGCGAGCGCTTTCGCCTCTTCCTCATGGGCGGGCAGCCCGGAGTCGCGGTCCTCGCGGCCCGGCAGCTGAAGGACCGCTTCCCCGGCCTGATCATTGCCGGCACGCAGCACGGCTTTTTCGACCGCGACGCGGAAAGCATGGAGAACGCCGCGGTGATCGTCGCCATCAATCGCAGCCGGCCCGACATCCTGCTGGTCGCTTTGGGCATGCCGCTGCAGGAGGAATGGCTGGCGCGGAACTGGGAGCGGATCGATGCCCGCGTGGCCCTGACGGGCGGCGCGATCCTGGACTACCTTTCCGGCCGCATGAAGCGCCCGCCCGCCTGGATGTGCCGCTGCGGCTGGGAGTGGCTGGGACGGCTGCTCATCGAGCCGCGCCGGCTTTGGAAACGCTACCTGATCGGCAACCCGCTTTTCCTTGCGCGCGTCCTGCGCCAGCGCCTGGGACGGCCATTTCCCGGGAGCGCGTCATGATTGGGCCGGCCGCGCTACCGCCCGTGGTGGTGCTCTCCCAGTCCGACTGGGGGCTGGCCTGGGTCTTCGCCCAGGACTTGGCCAGCCATTTCGCCGCGCGGGGCCATGCGGTCGTCTACGTGAATCCCTTTCCCAAGCGCTTCCCCCGCCCGCGGGAGTGGCGCCGCCTGCTGGGACGGTTTCTGGACCGGCCGCGCCTTACGGGCAGCGCCGCTCACACTTGCCCCCCGGGCTTGCACGTGCGGACGCCGCTGACTCTTCCCGATCGCAACCGGCTCTTTGCCTGGATCAACCGGCGGCTGCTTCTTCCGGGCCTGCGACGCCGGGTCCTGGCCGCAGCCGGCGGCCGGCCGCTGGTTTTCATCTTCCAGCCCTTCGCTACCGCGGTCGCTTTTGCCGCCATGCTGGATCCCGCCCGCCTTGTCTATGCCCGTCGCGACAGTTATTCGGACGATCCCCGGCTGGACCGCCTGCAGCTGCGCGAAAGCGAGCTGCTGGCAAAAGCCGACCTGGTCGTCTGCGCCGGCCCGGTCCTTGCCGCTCGCAGCAGCGAGTGGAGGGAAAAGGCACTGGACATTCCCGGTCTGGTGGATTTTGCGGCCTTTTTCCGTCCCCTGGCGGAGAAGCCGGCGGTGGATCCGCTTTGCTGCTACTTCGGGCATTTGAACCAGCGCGTCGATCTGCCGCTGCTGCAGGCCGTGGCCGAGCGCTTCCCACTGCGCTTGATCGGCCCCATTGGCGTCGACTGGTCCCCGGGCAAAGAGGTGGAGTGCCTCGGCATGGTCCCGGTGGACCGCCTTCCGGACCTCCTGGCCGACACCGATGTCGTGATCATCCCGTATCGTCTTTCCGGATTTTCCCGGAGCATCTTCCCCTACAAGATCTTCCAGGCCTTCGCCCAGGGCAAGCCGGTCGTCGCCACTCGTCTGCCGGCCTTGGAACCGCTGTCTTCCCTGCTTTACTTCGCCGCCACAGCGGATGAATTCAAAGTCCAGATCGCGCGGGCCGCCGGCGAAGGGCTGGCGGTCCGGCGTAGACGCCAGGAAGTGGCCCGGCAGCATGACCGAGGCCTCGTGCTCGAGTCTTTGCGGCAGCGGCTCCTGGGGGGCGCCGCGGAGGTATCATGAGCCGCATCGCCTCCTTTTGGCGCCGGATCGCCCCACGAGGCTCCTTCCGCGCCGACGTGCTGACGCTCATGACCGGGACGGCCCTGGGGCAGGCGCTGCTGCTGGCCATCGCGCCACTGCTGACCCGGCTCTTCTCGCCGGCGGCCTTCGGCGCCTTCGGGGTCTATTTGTCGCTGGCCGCCATCATGAGCTCGGTGAGCACCCTGCGCTTCGACCAGGCGCTCATGCTGCCGGCCGAAGAAGAGGAGGCCGCCTCTCTTCTCGGGGCGGCGCTGCTGGCTTCGACCGCGACGGCCCTCGCCGTCTTTGTCGCCGTGCAGTTCGGCCAGCGCCGTGCGCTGACGGCGCTGCGCATCGAGGCCCTCGGCGGTTGGATCCTGGTGCTGCCGCTTTCCGTATTGACGTACGGAGTGTTCCAGGCATTGAACTCCTGGGCCGTGCGCCACAAGGAGTTCACCCAATCGTCGGCGGCGCAGGGGACGCGGGCGCTGGCCATTGCGGCCGTGCAGCTTGGCTCCGGCGTCCTGCGATCGGGCCCCGGCGGCCTCGTCGTGGGCGCCGCCGCCGGCGACGCGGTCGGCGCCGCGCTGCTGGCCGCAAGAGCCCGGCGGCATCATGGCGGCCTGCTGCGGCGCTCGTTCCGCTGGCGGCGCATCGTTGCCACGGTGCGCGACTACCGCGATTTCCCAATGTTCAGCACCCCGCAGAACCTGCTCAACGCCGTTTCGCAGCACCTGCCGCTGCTGCTGCTGGCGAAATTCTTCGGCCCGGCCGTGGCTGGGTTCTACGTGCTGGCCGTACGCTCGGTGCAGACGCCAATGAACCTTTTCCTGACCTCGTTGCGCCAGGCGTTTTTCCAGAAGGCCAGCGAGCTTCACAACCGCGGCGGCGACACCTGGTCCCTGTTCCGCCTCACGACCCTGCACCTGCTGGCCATGGCGGCATTGCCCACCCTGGCCGTCGTTCTGTTCGGGCCAAGCCTCTTCGCCTTCGTCCTGGGCGGCCGATGGCTGACTGCTGGCGCGTACGCGCGCTGGCTGGTACTGTGGCAGGGGCTGATGTTCGCCAACGTCCCGGCCGTATTCTTCGCCCAGGTGCTGCGCAAGCAGAAGGAGGTGCTGCTGGTGGACGTCGTCCTGCTCTTTGCCCGGGCCCTGGCCATCGTCGCCGGCGGGCTGCGCCGCGACCCGCTGCTGGGCGTCATCCTCTACAGCCTGGTCGGCGTCGCGGTCAACCTGTTCATGATCGCCTGGGTGGGACGTCTGCTCTGGCGGGGGAGAAGAAGATGAGCGCGCTGTTCTTTCTCGGGGACGTCCATCTGGAACGGCCGCAGCACTCCGAGGTACCCCTGGAGGGAGAGTACATCTGCAACCTGGAGTCGCCGGTCACCCGCTCGGCGCAGGCGGCGCCGGGGAAAATCAACCTCAGAACCGATGACCTGTTCCTGAAGGAGACCTTCGGGCGGGAGCCGGCCGCGGTCTGCCTGGCCAATAACCATGTCATGGACTACGGGAGGGAGGGTTTCCTCGACACCATCGCCTGCCTGGAACGGCGCGGCATCGGCTGGTTCGGCGCCGGCCGCCTGGCCGAGAACTGCCGCAACCCGCTGTTGCTCGAGGTGGGCGGCGTGCGCGTTGCCCTCCTGGGTTATGTCGACGCCGGCACCCAGCCCATGGTCGCCGTCGGCGACGGGTATGGCGCCGCTGCGCTCGATGAACCGGCCGTCACCCGCGACATGGCCGCGGCGCGCGAAGCGGGCGCCGGCCGCGTCGTCGTCCAGCTGCACTGGGGCGAGGAGGACATTCCCTTGCCGCGGCCGGCCGACGTGCGCACGGCGCGGCGCCTCGTCGAATGGGGGGCCGATCTGATCATCGGCCACCACTCGCACTGCATTCAACCGATCGAAGTTCACCGCGGGCGGCACATCTTTTATGGCTTGGGTAACGCCCTATTTCCCGAGGGGGGGATGGCCTCCCATGCCGCCGACGGCAGACTTCTGGACAACCAACAGATGAAGTGGCAGCCTTGGAACCGCCGCTCGCTCATGGTGCGCTACGATCCGGCTTCCGGCGCGGTCCGCGCATTCCTGCTCCGCTTCGATTCCTTCCTGATTATGGAATCCGGCCGCCGCCCCGAGGAGCGTTTCGCGTTCGCCTCCGTGCCGGACCGGCGCTACGAGAGGCGCTATTCCCGCGTTCGCCGTTGGGCCGTAATCCGACGTCTGGCGGCCAGCTTTCTCTCGCGTCCCCGGTTGCCCAAGCCGCGAAACTGGGCTTGGCTGCGCGACGTGTTGCGCGGCGGGCGGGAGGGCTGAGGGAGAAGGCCGGCGCCTTCAGAAGATCTTGCGGTAGACGTGGCAGTAGGGGCTGCCGCCTTTTTTCTGGTAGTAGCTCTGGTGGTAGTCCTCGGCCGGCCAGAATTCGCGGGCCTTCGTGACGCGGGTGGCCACCGCGTATCCCTTGGCGCGGAGCAGGTCCACCAGCTTCCCGGCGGCCTGCTTCTGGCTTTCGTCCACATAGAATATTTCCGAGCGGTATTGCGTGCCGACATCGGGGCCTTGGCGGTCGACCTGGGTGAAATCGTGGGTCTCGAAGAAGAGCTTCGCGAGGTCCTCGAAGCTGGTCTGGGCGGGGTCGAATATCACCTTTACCGCCTCGGCGTGTCCGGTTGAACCGCGGCCCACCTCATCGTAAGTTGGACGCGCGGTGTCTCCCCCGGTGTAGCCGACCTCGGTGGTCAGAACTCCTTTTGCCCGCTGGAAATGATACTGGGTGCCCCAGAAGCAGCCGGAGGCGAAGATGGCCGTCCCGCTCTCGCCCTCCTCGGCGGGAACGAAGTTCATGGAGATGGAATTGACGCAGTGGCGCGTGTTCCGGGCCGTGAAGCCCTCGCCGAAGAACACGTGACCCAGGTGGGCGCCGCAGGCGGCGCAGGTGATCTCGGTGCGCCGGCCGTCGGCGTCGGACTGGCGCCGCACGGCTCCCGGGAGTTCCTGGTCGAAACTCGGCCAGCCGCAGCCCGAGTCGAACTTGGCCGTGGAAAGAAAGAGGGGGGTGCCGCAACGCTTGCACACGTACGTTCCCTTGCCCTTGAAATCGTGATACTTGCCGGAGAAGGGACGCTCGGTTCCCTTGTGCACGATGACCCGCTCCTCCTCGGGGGTCAGCCTATTATCGGTCATGTTCACCTCGGGCCTGGCCAGCAGCATGTACAGAGCCGTTGTGGCCACTAATGAGATTAAAATGGTAACATTTTTCATAGATAAATTAATGCCGTGATTTTTAGCTTCTGTCAACTAAAAAAGAGGCTCAGTCCTTTTTCTTGACCGTGAGCACGTAGAGGGCGAACAGGATCAGCACGCCGATATAGAGGTAGGGAATGGCCCAGGGCCACAGCGGGTGCCCCTTGAATACGGTCTTGACGACGTAGAACAACACCGCCGACACCGCCGTGATCAGCAGCCAGATGACCGAGATCTTCTTAAAAACCATAGGTATCCTCCCACTTGCCGTATCGTAACTTCCATGGTCGACGATGTCAATACCCGTCGCGGCTTCAGGGAAGCTTGGAGAGATCGAGCTTGGCCGCGAATTGCCGCAAAAGTTCGAGCCCTCCGGCATCGTGGGTCTTCAGCTCGACCAGGTAGCGGTCCTTAAAAATGATACCGATGCTCGCGTCGCCGTCCTTTTTGTCGAGGCGCTCCACCACCGGCGTGTCCTTGATGGTCGTTACCTGCTGGAACGCTTCGGGGTTGTCGATGCGGATGTTCATGGCCAGGATCATCTTGAGCCCGGCCAGCAGGGCCGAGGCCGTGCCGGCATCGGTGATGTGGACGCGCACGGAGCGGCCGTCGGCAGCGGCGTAATCGGCCTCCAGCGAGGCCGTTTCCATCTCGCCGTAGGCGCTCCGGCCATAGCGCGGCTCCTGCATCTGCCAGCCGCCGACCACGGGAAGCGCCGACTTCATGACGCCCTCGGCGGCGATGCTGATCTTGCCTCCCTGGATCTTTTCCGACTCGGCCTTGATGCCCTCCATGCCCTTCTGCATCGCCTGGGCGAGTTGCTCCATGCGCTGCGCGCCCTCTTGCCCGGGACCGGCAACGGCCAGCGGTGAGGCCTTCTTCTTGGGAGCCAGCAGAAGGATCAGTGCGACGGCCAGCGCCGCCAGCAGTACGATGGCGCCGATGATGATGGTCATCATCTTTTTATAGGCGCTGACCTGGGTTTCCTCCTTTTGCCGTTCCAGGCCTCCGATCAGGGCCTGCATCCCTTCCATCTCCGACCTGGCGGCCGCGACCGCAGTCCTCTCCCCGGACAGCCCGGGATCGCCGCCCTGGGTGGCCGCCAGCTTTTCGCCCAGGAGCCGGAAGTCGCCCTTCTGCTTCGTTTCCGCCTCCCGGACCTTGACGCCGTTCTGGTCCAGTTCACTCTTCAGGGCGGAAATCTTCTTATCCAGTTCGGAATTGATCCGCTTCTGTTCCTGGCGCAGGGCGTCGAGCTGCTTCTGCTCCTGGCCCGACTCCTCCTGCAGCGAGGCGACCCGCGCCGAGACCGGCTTGCCGGCTTCGTCGCGGGCATGGATCCCGGCCTGCAGCGCCTCCTCCTCCTTGGCCAGGAGATCGAGCCGCTGCTGCCATTCGCTCTTTTCCGCTTCGCCGGCCTCCGGGCTGGCGATCTTGCTCTGAAGCTGGCCGCGCTCGCCGGCAATGATCCCCAGCCTGCTCCGGGACTGTTGCGACTCCTTTTGAGCCGCCTGCAGGAGGCTTTTCTGTTCTTCCAGCCGCTGGTCCACTTCCCGCTTTTTTTCCTCCGCCTGCTTCTGGGCACCGGCGAGACGATCGTTCTCCTGCTTCCTTCTTTCCTCGTTCTCCTGCTTCTGCTTCTGCAGCTGCTCGGACTGCGTCCGCAGGTCGTCCAGCGTCCGCTGCGTCTCCCTCAGCGAGGCATGCAGCTCGGCGAACATCGACGTGTCCGTCTTGCTTTCCCAGGCCTTCCGCCCCAGGGCCGTCAGCAGCCCGTCGTGCGCCTTCTCCTTCTCATTGAGCTCGGAGCTCATCCTGCCCAGCGATTTCCTGCGCCTGCGCTCCTTCATCCCCTCCTGGAATATCGTCTTCAGGCTCATGGCTTCACCTCCCTCAAGAACACGGCTGTCGCCAGGATTGTATGGGAAACGGAGGGAAAATTCAAATTCCCGGCCGTCTTCTTCCCGGCGCCGCGCTACTCCATCCCGGGATGGGGCTTTTGCCGCGCCTGCTTGAGGGTGCTGCGGCGCTTCTTTTTTTCCATGCGCCGGGCTCGGGCGGCAGCGCTGGGACGCGTGGGGCGGCGCGGCCTGGGGGGGACGGCGGCGCGCAGGATCAGCTGCCGCAGGCGTTCCAGGGCGTCGCGGCGGTTGGCCTCCTGGGTGCGGAAGCGCCGGGCATCGATCACCAGGACACCCGTGCTGCCGATCCGCCGGCCGGCCAGCTCCCGCAGGCGGCGCTTGAGGGCTTCGGTCAGGGAGGGGGAGCGGTCGACGTCGAAGTAGAGCTTGACCGCGGTGGCCACCTTGTTGACGTTTTGGCCGCCGGGGCCCGAGGCGCGGACGAACTCGAACGCGATCTCGCCCTCTTCCAGGGAGATGCCCCTGCCGACGTCCATGCCGTCAGTCCTCCTCCGCCCTCCCTGGAGGCAGCCGGTAGTCCGCGAACGTGGTGGTGCTGCGGAAGCGCTTGATGATGAAGAGAAAGCCGCCGTGGCCTCGGATGGTGACCTGCTTCACCACCCACTTATCGGGATGGCGCGTGTCGTACAGATAGATCGTCCAGAAGCTGCGGATGTGGCTCGGAAGCGGCTCCAGGGTGAATTCCATCTTGACGGGGATCCCGCTCACCTCGTCCAGCCAGGCCATGCCGGTCCAGGTGAGCTCCTCGGCCTCGCCCTTGCGCAGGATTCTCGTGCGGAAGGAGAAATCGAAGCGCCGGCAGGCGTGGCCGAACAGCGCCTGCCTTTCGGCGCTGGCCCGCCACGAGACGAGCTTCTGCTTCTCGGGATCGAAGGGGCTGTCGGAGATGGAAACCGAGTAGGAGTCTTCCTTGTCCGGGTCCATCCCCTCCGGCGTGCTCCGGATCTCGACCTTCTTACTCATCTCCCCGGTCGTGTCCTTGCCGTTCTTCATGGAGCGCGTCAACTTGGTGTGCAGCCGGCCCTGGTCGTCCAGGCGCAGGGCGAAATTCAGCTCGGTGACCGAGTAGGGCTCGTGGCGGCGGTTCAGCACCTCGGAAACCACGGTGACTTTCCGCGGGTACCAGTCGCGGTTCTTCTCGTAGATGGCCAGGGCCTTCTTCCAGAGCGCGGCGGCATCGGCGCCGAAGGAGGGATCGGCCGCGGAGCGGATCTCGTCGCCTCGGAGCGGACGTCCCAGGACAAGGGCGATGCCGAGGCACAGGAAGGCGACCCCCCCCCTCACGCCGGATCTCCGCACCATGCTCGCGGCCTCAATCGAGCAGGCGCTTTTCGCCCTCGAGGCGACGGGCCTCCTCGAGGTCCTGGGTGACCTCCAGGCAGCCCAGGTACTCGCCGCCCTCGCCGCGCAGGGCGAAGAATTCGATCAGCACCAGGTGCCGTTCGCCGCCGACTTGGGCTTGGATCCAGAAACGCGCTTTGTCGCGGGTGCCGGCTTTCATCTCGGCCACGATCTGCTCCACCTTGGCCAGGCTGGTGGCGGGATGGCATTTTCGGAAATTGAGTCCCATGCTGGCCTGGGGCCGGTGGAAGAGGCGGGAGTCGCCCTTGTTCCAGGCCACGACCTCGTCGTTGGCGTCGATGACGGTGATCTCGATGGGCATGGTCTCGATCACCGCTTTAACTAGCTTTTCATCCATGCGGTCGAACACGAACATGGTGGCCTCCTGCGTAGTCTTTCTCGACTTCGGCTGCAAAAATTTATTATAGTACAATAAAGCAAAAAATGCTTGCCTACGACCGACCCCGTGTTGACTTTTTTCCCTTCTTTTTCCAAAATCCCCTCATGAGAAGATTTCTTTCCCTTGGAATCGCTTTTTTTCTGTTTTTTGCCGCTTCCCCTTTGCCCTGCTGCGGCGGGAGGGCGGAGCAGGAGATCGCCCTCAGCGCGGAGCAGGCCGGGCGGCTGGCGCAGCTGCCGCTGAAGTGCCTGCAGCGCGAGTTTCCCAACAAGCCAGGGGAGACGCTGGCCGCGCCGGCCGACATCGGCTCGCCGCGGGGGCTGCACCCGGCCTTCTACGGCTGCTTCGACTGGCACTCCTCGGTCCACGGCCACTGGATGCTGGTGCGCCTGCTGAGGAAGTTCCCGGCCCTCGAGGCCGGCGCGACCATCCGGGCTAAGCTGGCCGAGAACATCACCACCGGCAGCATCCTCGACGAGGTGCGCTACTTCCGGCGCAGCGAGGAGAAGTCGTTCGAGCGCACCTACGGCTGGGCCTGGCTGCTGAAGCTCGCCGAGGAGCTGCACGGCTTCGACGATCCCCTGGCGCGTGAGCTGGAAAAGAACCTGCGGCCGCTCACCGGCCTGGTCGTGGAGCGCTGGCTGGAGTTCCTGCCCAAGCTTGTCTACCCGGTGCGCGTCGGCGAGCATGCCAACACCGCCTTCGGCATGGCCTTCGCCTGGGACTACGCGGATGCCGTCGGCCAGAAGGCGCTGAAGGATCTGGTGGAAAGGAGGGCGCGCGACTTCTACCTGGACGACCGCGACTGCCCCTTGGGATGGGAGCCGGGCGGCACCGACTTCCTCTCGCCCTGCCTGGAGGAGGCCGACTTGATGCGCCGCGTGCTGCCCGCCGGCGAATTCACCCGCTGGCTGAAGCGCTTCCTGCCGCCTCTGGCCGACAAGCGGTTTTCGCTCGCCCCGGGGATCGTCTCCGACCGCAGAGACGGCAAGCTGGTCCACCTCGACGGCCTCAACTTCAGCCGCGCCTGGTGCCTCTACGGCATCGCTTCCCTCAAGGGATATGGACACCTGAGGAGCATCGCCGACGAGCACCTGCGCCACTCGCTGCCTACGGTCGCCGGCGATTCCTACGAAGGCGGCCACTGGCTGGCCACGTTCGCCCTGTACGCCCTGGCCCAGGCTTCGCGCTAAGCAGGACTTTCGGAGGAGAGGCCCTATTTGATCAGGCGCTTTTTCATCCGCTGCACGCCAAAGAGGAACGCGGCGCCGCCCAGCCCCAGGATGACCGCGAAGTTGAGGATCAGCCCGCGCGAGTACTCGCCGTTGAAGATGGCCCGCGAGACGGCCACGGCGTGGGTCAGGGGCATGAACTGCGACAGGGTCTTCATCCAGGGCGGGAACTTGTCCAGGGGGAAGAAGACGCCGGAGAAGAAGAGCATGGGCGTGAGCACCAGCTCCGAGTAGTAGTTGAAGAAGTCGAAGTTGGGGGCGAACGAGGTGACGACCATGGCCAGCGAGCCGAAGAGGATGCCGACGAAAACCATCAGCAGCACCAGCAGCAGCACGCTGGCCGGCGACACCGGCAGGATGCCCATCAGGATGGCCACGATCATCATCAGCGAGCCGCTGACCAGGCCGCGGAAGGCGCCCCAGGCGATGTCGCCCGCCACCGCGTCCTCGGCCGAGACCGGGGTGGCGATCAACGCGTCGTAGAGCTTCTCGTGGGCCATCTTGACGAAGGTGCCGTACATGCACTCGAAGCTGGCGCTCATCATCACCGAGGTGACCAGCACGCCGGGGACCAGGAAATAGAGGTAGGGCCGGCCGCCGAAGTAGCCGATGTAGGCGCCCATGCCGATGCCGAAGGTGATCAGGTAAAAGAGGGGTTGGACCAGGCTGGCCAGGAAGGTGGTCATCACGAAGCGCTTGTAGGAGACCATGTTGCGCCAGAAGACGAAGACGATGCGCCGCGAGAGGTTCATTCGACCAGGCTCCTGCCGGTCAGCTTCAGGAAGACGTCCTCGAGCGACGCCGGCCGGTGCACGGTGGCGGGCAGGTCGAGCTCGAGCACTTTCTTCATCAGCGGCCGGCCGTCGTCGCAGTAGAAATACAGCGTATCGCCCACGCGCTCGTGGCCGCGGGCCAGGGGGCCGAGCGCCGCCAGCAACCCCCCGTCCTGTTCGGGGGCGGCGCGCACCTCGGTGACCTCGCGGCCGATCTCCTCGGCGATGAGCCGCGCTGGCACGCCCTCCCGGAGGATGCGCCCGCGGTGCATGATGACGATGCGGTCGCAGAGCTGCTGCGCCTCCTCCATGTACTGGGTAGTCAGGATCAGCGTGTCCCCCTGGCTTTTCAGCCGCCGCAGCCGCTGCCATACCAGGTGGCGCGCCTGCGGGTCGAGGCCGGTGGTCGGCTCGTCGGCGATGATGAGCTTCGGCCGGTTGAGTAGGGCGCGGGCGATGAGCAGCCGCCGCTTCATGCCGGTGGAGAGCTCGGGGATCCGGCTGTCGCTCTTCTTCTCCAGCTCGACGAAGCGCAGGAGCTCGGCGATGCGCTTCCGAGCCTCCGTGCGGGGGATGGCGAAGAAATGGGCGAAGACCTGCAGGTTTTCCCGGACGGTGAGGTCGGTGTCCAGGGTGATCTCCTGGGGGACGATCCCCGTCTGCTGCTTGAGGGCGCGGTTGTCGACGTGGGCCTGCGAGCCCAGGACGCTCAGCGTTCCCGAGCTCACGGGGGAAACGCAGTGGATCATGCGCACGGTCGTGGTCTTGCCGGCGCCGTTCGGGCCCAGGAAGCCGAAGCATTCCCCGCGGCGAATCTCAAAGGAAATGCCGTCGACGGCCGTGAGCGTACCGTACTTCTTGCAGAGTCCGCGGGCGATGATGACGGGTTCCATGGTCGGCTTCCGAGGTCCTATGATAGCAGATTTCGCGCCGCCGGCAAAAATCCGTTTGATTTTACCGCCGCCGCGGTGATAAGATTATTGCATGCATCACGATATCGAGAGAGAGCCACTGCCCTTCTTTCTCCGTGACGTCGGCCGCAAGAAGCTCTCCGGGCACCTGTACATCACCGCCAAGGACTTCCACATCAGCCTGAACTTCTTGGACGGCCAGCTGGCCAATGGCATGAGCACGCGCTTCGACGAGAAGCTCTCGGTGATCCTGCACCTGATGGGCCGCATCAACGAGGAGCAGTACAATTTCCTCAGCGGCCTGCACCAGTTCTCCGATGACCAGGTGGCCGGCATCCTCCTCGACCACCATTTCGCCAAGAAAAAGGATATTTATTATGCCCGGGTCTACCAGTTGCGGCGCATCGCCATCTCCATATTCTCGCTGCAACGGGGGCAATGGATCTTCACCGCCGGGGAGCCCGATCCGCCCCTGCGCGAGACGTTCGAGATTCCGCTGGAGGGCATCCTGGTCGAGGGGGCGCGGGCCGTCGACCACGTGTCTTATTTCGCCAACCGCTGGCAGCACTACCTCCCGGTGCTGTTCCCCGAGATCCCCATGGCCAGCGAGGTCTATTTCACCGACGGCGAGCGCGAGTTCTTCGCGGCGCTGCATCGCCAGGAGCACTGCAGTTGCCAGGAGCTCATCGCCCGGCTGAACGTGGTCCCCCTCAACTTCTGGCGCACCATGCTGGCCTTCCACCTGCTGGGCATCGTGGAGTTCGAGAAGGGGGAGGCCGTCCCCGACCTGTCCGTCGAGATCGCCGCCCTGCTGGAGCTGAACCAGCGCCTGCAGGCGGGCGTCTCCGGA
>JAFGST010000215.1 GCA_016934475.1 Candidatus Aminicenantota bacterium
CCCGACTCGATGCTGCCGTCGCCGAAGTCCCAACGCAGGGTGCGGTCGACGAAATTCTCGCCGCGGAAGCCGACCCTCTCGCCCGGGCGGAAATTGCGCCCCTGCGGCGCCACGCGGCGGTTGTCCTCGACCACGACCTGCACCTGGGCCGCGGACGACGGATGGCCCGCCCCCTCGCGCTCGCATGTCACCCGGTAGGTCCCCGGCTCCCGGAAGGCGTGCTGGTTATCGCCTCCCGGTTTGCTCTCGCCGCGGCCGTCGGAGAAATCCCAGCGCAGGACCACGCCCATCTCCGGAGCCGGATCGAACCGGAAGCGGACCTCGGTGCCGACGAAGATGCGCCCGCCGGTCTCGATGATGATCTCGTCGCCGAGCAGCATGCCGGCCAGGAACATGAAAACAAGGAAAAAATAACGACCTTTCATGTTGGACCTCGCTTTTTCTTTTTAAATACGGGAAAGCGGCAAATATCTCACCGGCCCTAGACGAATAATGCGTCCTCTTTCTCCCGGCGCGCCTGGAGCATCAGGTAGGGGGAGCCGAAATTGCCGCGGCTGGGGAAAAAGCGGAGTTCACGCGACACGTCGAGGACGTGAAGCAGGAACGAGCGCATGGAGGTGACGAAGTGAAAATGGACCGGGCGGGTGACTTCGCTGCCTGCGAAGGAATGGCCGTAGGCCGAGAACAGGCGCTGGCCGGGGGGGCGGCCGCCGTCCCTGCGCTTCACCAGGTGGACCAGGACCCCCTTTTCCGCCCGCTGCAGCATCCGGGCCAGCGGCTGCGCGGACGGCTGGACATACAGATTCGAAAATCCCACCCGGGGAAAGATCCCCCTCTCGTCGCGGAAGGCGTTGCCGGTCGACGCGCCGCCGTTCTCGAACGCCGTCCGGATGTCGGCCACGGCGGCGACGGCGACCCCCTTGTTGATCAGGTGCTTCTCGGCGGCCGCCGTTCCCTCGTCGTCGAAGGGGACCGATCCGGCCTGCCGGGCCAGGAGGGGATTGTCGAGGATGCTGACCCGGGACGAGGCGGCGATGCCACGGGCCCGCGAGGCGGATGGCTGCAGCTTCAGTCCGTCGGAGAATTCCTTCAGCAGCTGCGCCGCCGCCTCGGGCGCCAGGACGAGGATTTCGGCGCCGGCAGCGATGCCCTCCTCCGGCTCGGCGGCCAGCGCGTTCAGCAGGCTCGCCCCCCGGGCCACCAGGCGCTGCGGATCGATGTCGCGAAAATGGGTGCGGCTTTCGCTGATCTCCAGGACGCATCCCCGGTCCATGAGCCGCACCTGCGCCTGGAAAATCGTGCGGCGGTACTTGGAGTACAGGCCGAGCGTGTTGGCCAGGTAGACCTTCCTCAAGGCCCGCGAGAGATGGAACCCCTTCAGGCTCAGTCCCGGAAAGGTCACCAGGCATTCCCGGAGCCGCTCCCGCAGATCGCTGGCCTGGCTCCCGTCCCAGGCCTCGATTTCCGGGTCGTAGATGTCCAGCCTGACCGGATCGACGCTCCGGGGCAGGAGCGGGGCAAAATTCTTCCGGCGGTCGACGACGGAGCCGGAAGCGAGCTCCGAGAAGCCGCGCCGGACCTGGCGGGCATCGGGGCTGGAGAGGCGGAAGCCCAGCGGGTCTCCCGCCTCGCGGAAGGCGCGCACCAGCAGGCGGTCGCTGCGCACTTCATGGAGCGCCAGGATGCCCTCGGCGCCGTCGCATTCCTGGAGCACGACCTTCTCCTCGAAGGCCTCGACGGTGGAATACCCGCTGTCGCGGCCGGCCTTCAGTACGGATTCAAGACCCATGGCGCTCGCTGACCCACAGCTTGCCGATCTTGACGGTCGGCTGGCCGACGCGCACCGGCAGCACCTGCCCGTTCTTCTGGCAGTAGCTGAGCCCGCGGTCGTACCGGAAATCGTCCCCCACCATGACGATGTCGTGCAGGATGTCCCTCAGGCGGCCGCGGACGACCAGGGGGCCGAGCGGGGCGGTCAGGCGGCCCTTCTCGATCAGGGAGGAGCGGCGGATGCGGAAGTAGAAGCTGTCGCTGCGGAGGTCGAGGCCGCCTTCCCCGAAATCCCGGGCGAAGATGCCGCGCGGAGTGGAGGCGACGATCTCGGCGGCGGGCAGCGGCCCGGGCTGGACGTAGGTGGCGAACATGCGCGGCTGGGGGATGCGGCGGAAATCCTCCAGGCGGGCATGCCCCCTGTCCTTCAGGCGCAGAATCTTCTGGCAGGCGGTGTCGGAGATGAAGCGGCGCAGGACGCCCCTCTCCACCAGGACCGGCGAGGGGCAGGTCTCGCCCTCGTCGTCCACCGCCGCCTCCCTGAAGAACGGATCGCGCGGATCGCGGCCGAGGATGGTGATCGACTCCGGAACGATCGCCCTTCCCAGGTCGGCGGGAGTGAACGGCGACGATCCCCGGCAGACGTAGTCGGCCTCCAGGGCATGGCCGAGAACTTCGTGAAAGAGAATCGCCCCCTCCCCGGCTTGCAGCACCACCGGCACCTGGCAGTCCAAGGCGACCCGGCCGCGGTTCTTCTGTTCCTCCAGCGCCTCGGCGATGCGCCGCCCCAGCCCGTCCAGGTTGAATTTCGTTCCTTCGCCGTTTCCCTCGCCCACGCGCAGTTCCTCCGCCTGGCCGCGGGCCTTGAAGGCGGCGCTGACGCTGAAATGCCGGAAGACATTGCGCACCAGCTGGCGATGGGTGTTGCGGATCAGCCGCCGGCAGCAGTGGGCGCGGAACTGCAGCTTCCATTCCTGCAGGTCGTGGCGCTGCAGGCAGCGGGCCAGGAAGGCGCCGGCAGCGAGGATTTCCCCGGCGTCGGCCGGAAGGGGCAGCGGGTCCGGAAGCCCGCGGCTCTTCAACGACAAGGCGGCGGCCGCCTCCTCCCCGTAACCGGTTTCCAGGGACCGGCTCTTCCAGCCGCCGGCGAAACTCCGCCACTGGATGCCTGACCTCTTGTGCAGGGAGAATTCGCGGCCACCGCGGCTGTCCATGGCCAGCTGCATGTCCTGGCTCTCCTCGTACAGCTGAACCTTGAACTTGTCCATGTTGGGCCTATTCTAGCAGAAACCAGCGCTCGGCGTAAGGCGGGCGGGAATCATCGAACACTCGTGACGCGTAACGCGTCACGAAAGATCGCAGTTCGCTCTGTCCTGTGGTATAATGCCCTTTTGTTGTCCCATCCACGGAGGCTCATTTGCAAAACCAGGCAGCGGAAGTGAAAAAGGAAAACCGCCCCATCGTCCTGAAAAACGGCATCTTCGTCGTCGGCCACCCGCGCAGCGGCACCTCGCTGGCCTGCCAGCTCCTGCAGAGCGCCGGCGTCAACTTCCCCTCCGACTTCGGCGGCGACGAATACAACAAGTCGGGCTACTTCGAGCTGGAGACCGGCAAGGAACTGGAAAAGAAGCTGATCGACAAGGCCATGACCGAGGAGAACGTCCTCGAGTTGAACAAGATCGTCGAGCGCCTCAACGGCGGCCCGGGGCTGACCGGGCTGAAGATCGTTCACGTGCCGGCGCTCTTCTTCTTCCGCCACATCGCCAGGGACAAGAAGATCCGCGCGGTCTTCATCTTCCGCCACCCGGCCGATGTCCGCTCCAGCATGTTCAAGCGCGGCATCTCGCAGTTCAAGCTCAGCTGGTTCGACAACAACAACGCCCTGGTCGCCGCCCACGAGAACATCCCCAAGAGCATCGTCATCAGCTACGAATCCCTGCTCGCCGGCCGCGGCGGCATCCGGAAGGCGTTCAAGAAGATCGGCTTCACCGTGGACACGGGCGTCATCCGCAGGGAGGAACAGACGCAGAGGAACAGCCGCATCGTGCTGACCGCGGACGAGCTCCGGCTGTACAAGGTGCTGCAGCGGCTGGAACGGAACAGCCTGCGCTGAGGCGGCGCCGATCCCGGGAGGATCACCAATGGAAAAGAAAGAGGAAAAGATCGAGATCTCGGACGTCCACGCCCGGCACGTCTACGCCAACCTGGTCTCGTTCAACGTCAATCCCGAGGAGATCTGCCTGGGGCTGGGGATCCGGGACGTGAAGGAGCCGGTGCGGGTCAACATCCACACCTACGCCCACCTGACCATCCCCCACTTCCTGCGCTTCGCCGACATGGTCAACAAGCAGGTGGACCTGCTGATCGAGAAGGGGGTCATCGCCCGCGAGCCGGAGCAGTAGCGCCGGGGCCGCCCCTCCGCCCTCAGGAAATCCGTTCCAGGAAGTAGGGATTCAGGACGTACTCGGGCTCGTACGAGCGCTTGGCGCGTCGCAGTCCCTCCAGGCC
>JAFGST010000028.1 GCA_016934475.1 Candidatus Aminicenantota bacterium
ATGCCGGAGAAGGGAATCGAACCCTTATGAGGGAAATCCTCGTCAGATTTTGAGTCTGATGCGTCTGCCAATTCCGCCACTCCGGCCGTGACGCCCATTATATTCATTCCGCCGGGTCGTGTCAATCCGAAATCCGGGATGGGCCGCCGGATCGTCGACAGGATAATCCCCCGCTGGCCGTCCTCATCGGGTGACAGGCCCCCTTATTGCCCGGCCTGCCGGCAGATCAATTCCAGCGCGTATTCCAGAATGGTGTCCTTGCCCTCGATGATGTCCTTGATTTTGGGCTCGACATAATGGTCGGGCATGATCCCCCTGTCGCGGTCCATTCCCTCGACCGCGGTCGCGAAGGTGGTCCGGGCCACCTTCCCCCTGATTCTTGTATTGGGCAGGGTGAATTCCAGGGAATTGTCGTTGCAGGTGAAGGTGGAACCGCTTTCCTGCCCAATGAACTTGCCAATCCGATGATATCTCAGCAAGGAGATGAAGTGCCCGGTCGTGGACAACTCGCCGCCGTCGATCAAAACGAACGTCTGCCCCCTGTAGCGATCCTTGTGGGGCTTGATGGGCTCGTTCCATTCGGATCGGCTCACGTGGGTCGCAAAATAGGTGAAGTTTCCGTCCATCAGGTATTTCAGCAATTCGATGGCATGATCGGGATGGCCGCCGTCGTTGCCCCTGACGTCGACGATCAGGTTTTGCACGTTCCGGGAATTCACCTGCTGGAATGAAGATTTCAGAAATCCAGCAAAATCATCCTCCTTGCCTATGGCAAATGATCGGATGGCCATCACGGCGGCATTCGGCTTGTCCATGATCTTGAAACTGAATTTTGCCTCCTCGGAATCGTCGGGATATCTTTGATCGGCGATGGCGGTCAGCTCCTTGTACTTGATCCCGGCAAGGACCCGTTCCGCCGGCGTGGACTCGCCGGGGCTTACGAATTTAATTTTGTAGCTTTGGGCATAGTCGAAATACTCTGCCAATACGCTTACCGGGCTCTGGTTGATGGTGAAAAGGATGTTCTGCGTGTTGTAGCCGTCGCCATTCATTCTGGAGAACAGCTTCTTGAGTATGGCGGCGACAGGCTCATCGTTGATGGCGATGATTTCCGATCCCTCGGGCAACGAGCCGCACGGCACGTATTCCCTTCGGACATAGGCCTGGCCACGGATGTAGTAAACGGAAAATGGAATGAAAGGCTTATCGGCATACACATGATCGGTGAATTTCTGCGAATACCAGAGCTCGGTATGGCCGCAATGAATTTTGGCCACCATGGGCTCAAGGATCTTGATGAATTCCAATTCGGTCATTTCTCGATCGATCAACGCCTGGATCCCATTGCAGTGGTTCCTGAAGAACGCCTTGTTATGATAGCGATACAAGGTCGGGTGGTTCTCCTCGATCAGCTTGCGAAGCGTTAGGAAATCCTCCTGCAGCTGGCTGACGGTGAATTTCGGCTCCGGATCGGCTGCCTGGCCCAGCATGGAGTGAAACAGCAACAAACCGGACAATCCCAGCAGCCAATACTTTGTTTTCCTCATCGCCTTCTCCTGTGTTCATTGTACCACCGCTGAATTCACAAATGCATCCCCGATCTCCCGCCTATCGCCCATTGCCCATCGCCTATTTCCCTTTTCCATTTTCCTCGTGAAGGGATTATAATGGATCTCTCACCAAGGAGGCGCCATGAAAAGACCTTTCTTCGCCCTGTTCGTCCTGGCCCTGCTGGCCGTCCCCGTCCTGGGCCTGCAGACCCCCGACCAGTTCCTGGGATTCAAACTGGGCGGCGACCGCAACCTGGCGCGCTACGACCGCATCCAGTCGTACTTCGAGCTGCTGGGCAAGGAATCGCCGCGCGTGCGGACCGTGGTCTTGGGCAAGACCACCCTGGGCAACGACCTGTTCATGGCCGTGATCTCCGATGAAGCCAACCTGAAGGAGATGGAAAAATACACCGCCATCGCCCGGCGCCTTGCGCAGGGCGAGGTCGAGGCAACCGAGGCCGAGCGCCTCGCCGCCGAGGGCAAGGCCATCGTCGTGATCACCTGCAACCTGCACTCCACCGAGATCGCCTCGTCGCAGATGGCCATGGAGCTGGCTTACCGCCTGGCCGCCGGCGGCGCCGGCGTGCAGCCGATCCTCAGGGACGTCATCCTGGTCCTGTTCCCGTCGGTCAACCCCGATGGCCAGATCATGGAGGTGGACTGGTACGCCAAGACCCGCGGCGGCGAGTACGAGGGGACGGGGGCGCCCTACCTGTACCATTGGTACGCCGGCCACGACAACAACCGCGACTGGTTCAAGGCCAGCCTGAAAGAGACGCGCCTGATCCTCCAGCAGCTGTATCACCGGCTGTTCCCGCAGATCCTGGTCGACGAGCACCAGATGGGCTCGAGCGGCGACCGCCTGTTCATCCCGCCCTACCAGGACCCACCCACGCCGGGCGTGCACCCTTTGGTGTGGCGCGGCATCAACCTCATCGGCTCGCGCATCGCCTACGACCTGGAAAAGATCGGGCTCAAGGGCGTGGCCTCGCGCGGCTACTTCACCGGCTGGTGGATCGGTTCGCTCGACGACTCGGCCTGGTTCCACAACGTCCCGGGCATCCTGTTCGAGGGGGCGTCGGTGCGCCTGGCCACGCCGATCTACATCGAGCCCGAGGAGGTGGAGAGCGCCGAGAGCTTCAAGAACGAGGAGAGGGTTTTCAGCCCCAACCCGTGGCCGGGCGGCTGGTGGAGGCTTTCCGACCTGGTGCATTACGAGCTGCACGCCTCGCTGTCGGTGCTGAACACGGCGGCGCGCCTGAAGAATGAGCTGCTGCTCAACACCTACCAGGCCGCCCGCGAGAACATCGCCCGCGGGGAAAGCGAGGCGCCCTACGCCTTCATCATCCCGCGCCGGCAGCACGACCCGGAAGCCGCCGAGCGCCTCGTCCAGGTCCTGCTCGCCTCCAACGTGCGGGTCTTCCAGCTCGGCCACCCGGTCCGGGTCGGCGACTCCCTGTTCGACAAGCGCTCCTACGTCGTCCCCCTGGCTCAGCCCTATCGGGCCTTCGTCAAGAACCTCTTCGAGAGGCAGCATTATCCCGACATCCGCAAGGACTCCAAGGCCGAGCCCGAGCTGCCCTACGACATGGCCGCCTGGACCCTGTCCCTGGCCATGGGCGTCAAGACGGCCGCGGTCAACGAGCCGTTGAAGGCGGTGCTGGAGCCGCTTCCGGCCGCAGGGCCGGCCGCAACGCCCCTGGCCGACGACCTGGCCGAGTTCATCGTCCTCGATTCCCGCCACAACCACTCCTACCGGGCCGCCTTCGAGCTGCTGGGCAAGGGCAAGACGGTCTACCGCAACATCGACTGCTCCGATTTCCCTCCCGGCTCCTTCGCGGTGAGAAAAAGCGAAGCGCTGGCGCTGCTGAAGGAGATCCACGCCGAGGCGCCCCTGGCTCCGGCATCCAGGAAGGAATTGCCGCTGGACCGCTTCCGCCGCCTGCGCCCATTCAAGGCCGGATTGTACCAGAACTGGGGGCACAACATGACCGAGGGCTGGCTGCGGTTCGTGTTCGACCAGTACCGCGTCCCCTACGAGACCATTCATCCCAAGGACGCTTCCGGGAAGGATTTCTCCAAGAAATTCGACGTCCTGGTCTTCGCCGGCGCCTCGGAGACCGAGATCGAGAGCGGCAAGCCGCCGAAAAAGTGGGAAAAGTGGGCCACGCCCGCGCCGCCGGAATACTCGGGAGGCATCGGTGCGACCGGGGAAAAGGCGCTTCAGGAAATGCTCAAGCGGGGCAAGGTCCTGGTGTTCATGGAGGACTCGTGCGCATACGCCATCAGCAAGTTCAAGTTGCCGGTGACCAACGTCATGGAGGAGAACAGCAAGGTGCTCTGCCCCGGCTCCTACCTGAAGGCCGAGGTGAAGGAATCGCCGCTGACGGCCGGCATGGAAAAGAGCGCCGCCGTCTTCTTCCGCGCCACGCCGACCTTCGAGACCTCCCTGCCGCGCCGGGGCGACGAGAGCCGCTCCACGCCCCTGGTGTTCGGCGCCCGCGACCTTCTGCTCTCGGGCTGGCTGCAGGGAGAAGAGCAGCTGACGCGCAAGTCGCTCATGGTCGACTACCGCAAGGGCCCGGGCCGGATCATCCTCATCGGGCCCGACGTCATCCACCGCACGCACAGCGAGGGAACGTACAAGCTGATGTTCAACTCCCTGCTGGCCGCGGCCGAGGAGAAGTCCAGCGGCCGCTGAGAATGGTTTTCGCTTTTTCCCTGGCGCCCCGTGCCGACCGATGAACAATATGAATCCCCAGCTTGGAAGGGGATCCCCTTTTCAATCTGAGGGAAAGCCGAGCCAGCGCGGCGTGATCCGCATGTAGTCGCGGTACGGCTGGCCGAACTTCCCGCAGCAGTAGCCTTCCTCCTGGATCATCTGGTAGCGCTGCAGGAAGAAGGTGGCGACGGTGATCAGGGCGAAGAGCCAGGAAAGGGCGGCGATGCTGACCGCCGCGTATACCAGGATCATGGAAAGGTACATCGGGTGGCGGGAGAACCGATAGATGCCCGACGTGAAGGGCCGCCCCGGGGGAGTCGCGGCGACTCGGAAGGAAGCCAGGAGCAGCGCGGTCAGACCGGCGGCGAACAGCGCCAGTCCGATCCAGAACCACGCCGACCCGGTCCGCAAGGGCAGGAAAATGGAGTACAGCGTGGCGCCGATCCAGAATCCCTGGGTGAGCCAGGCCATGATCCGGTCCCGCCGGCCCTGGATGATCTCGCGCGCATGGGCGGTGCGCTCGCCGATCCCCGTCGGCAGGATGAGCACCGCCAGCCACTGGAGCGGGTAGATGATCATGAACAGCCAGGCGTTGCCGAGGCCTATCTCGAAAGCGGGTTTCCAGGACATGGCGTACCTCCAAGTGTTTTCGGTGCTGTGAATGACAGAGTACCATATTGCAAAACCAAAAAGAAGCCGGAAGCCGCTCAGGGAGGAGTTCTTTTGCGGCGCCCAGGTTAAGGATTAACTGACAGGTAATCGTTCACGGCGCCGGCGATGGTGCGATACGGCGCGACGATGGGCCTCATCCCGGACATGCTGCAGCAGCAGGCGCAGGGGAGACCCGGGCTCCGGGACCAGGGAAGTGCCGTCCTCGAGGAACAGCCTCTCCTCCTCCTTGGCCAAGGCCAGCAGGTCGCAGGAGAGCCCCAGGTCCGCTTTCACCTTGCGAGCGGCGCCGAGCTGCGGCAGGCCGCCGTCGATGAGCAGCAGGTCGGGGGCCGGCGAATCCCCGTCGCAGCGGGGCGGCACGGCCTTGGCGAAGCGGCGCCGCAAGACCTCCCCCAGCGCCTCGCTATCGCCGGGGGCGGCGTCGCGGACAAGGTAGCTGCGGTAACGGTGCTTTTCCGGCCGGCCGTCCTGGAACGTCACCATGGCGCCGACGCGGTTTTTCTCGCCCAGGTGCGAAATGTCGAAGCCCTCGATGCGCGACGGAAAATTGCGCAGCCCCAGTTCCCGTCGCATCTCCTCGCCCAGGGAGCGGTAGTCGCTCCGGCGCACGAAGAGGGCCAGGTTCTCCATGGCCAGCTCCACGATCTTCCTCTTGCTCCCCCGGCGGGCGGTGCGGATGCGGACGCAGCGGCCGGCCTGGTCGGAGAACAGGGCGGACAAGCCGTCGGCCTGGGCCGGAAGCCGGGAAACGATGATCTCCGTGGGCAGGGGCCGCAGGCGGTAGAAGCCGATGAGGAATTCACGGAAGGCCTCCGCCTCGGAATCCTGGACCGAGGCCAGGTGAAAGAAATCGCTCCGCGTCACCCGGCCGCTGCGCAGGGCGAAATGGGCGAAAAACGCCTCGCGGCCCACAAGGCAGGCGGCCAGGACGTCGCTTTCACCGCGGCCGCGGGCGCCCAGGCAGGAGCGCGGCGATATCTCGTCCAGCAGTTGCAGGTCCTCCTTGGCTTTCTGCGCGCCCTCGAAATCCAGGCGCGCCGCCAGGGAGCGCATGCGCCGGCGAAAGCGGGCCGCAACCCGCCCCTTGCGACCGCTCAGCAAATCGACGGCGTCCTGCACCCGGCGCCGGTAGGACCGCTGGCCGATGTTTCCGGCGCAGGGAGCCGAGCAGCGGTCGATGTGATGGAAAAGACAGGGGATGCCCCTCCGCAGCAGCGCCGTGGAGCAGGTGCGCAGGCGGAACAGACGGGTGACGGCGTCGATGAGGTCGCGAGCCTTGCGGGCGTTGACCAGCGGGCCGAGAGCGAAGCTGCCGCTGCCGATGCGCCGCGAATAGAAGATCCCGGGAAACTCCTCGCCCAGGGTGATCTCGATGAAAGGGAAGCTCTTGTCGTCCTTGAGGCGGATATTGAACGGAGGCTGGCAACTGTGCACCAGGTTGCTCTCCAGCAGCAGGGCGTCCGCCTCGCTTTCGGTGACGATGGTCTCCAGGGCCGCCGAGCGCTCCAGCAGGCGACGGATCAGGGGATCGTTCTTTTTCTGGAAATACTGGCCGATCCGCCTCCGCAGGTCGACGGCCTTGCCGATGTAGAGCGCTTTCCCGGCGGCGCTTCTGAAAATGTAGATCCCGGGCCGCTCCGGCAGGTCGCCGCTACTTTTCAGCACCGCCGGATCGATTCTTGCTTTCGGCCAGCCGTTGCTCGATCTTCTTCAGCTGGCGCTGGGCTTTCCGGGCATACTTGGACTTGGCGTGGCTGCCGATCACCCGCCGGAAAAAGGAGAGTGCCGACTCGTAGTCCTGCGTGGCCGCGTAGGTCTTCCCGGTATAGTAAAAGAGCCTGTCGTTGGACTGGAAATCGGGATATTCGTCCATGACCTGCTTGAAGCGGGCGATGGCGCCGGGATAGGCCTTCATCAGGTAGTTGTAATAGCCGATCAGGAAGTAATGCCGGGCCAGCACCTGGCGGCACTCATCGATTTTCTTCTTGGCCTCGTCAGCCTCGGGCGTCCCGGGATACTGCTGGATTACCCCCTCGAAGCCCTTGATGGCCGCGAAGGTGTTGGTCTGGTCGCGTTCCGCCTTCTTCATCTGCTTGTAGTAGCACATGCCGATCTGGTACTTGGCGTAGACGGCGTCGGGCGCGTACGGGTAGAGGTTGACGTATTCCTGGTACTCGGCGGCGGCCATGATCAGCGAGGCCGAGTCGCGTTCCTTGTAGTACGCGTCGGCGATGCCCAGCTTGGCCTTGTTGGCATAGATGGAATCGGGATAGAGTTGCCCGATTTCCTTGAAGAGCAGGCGGGCCTTCTCGGGATCCTTGTTCATGTACTTCATGGCGTTCTCGTACATGGTCTTGTCCGAGCCTCTCTCGCCCGGATCGATGCGCACGGCTTTCTTGGCACGGCAACCGGCCAGCAGGACCAGCAGCGTCAGGGTGAGAGCGGCGATGGTTTTTTTCATAGTCGTCTCCATTGCAGTGTATTGTAGAAGCGGGTGAGCGTTTCCGGAATGTCCTCGGCGTTGAACAGGTACGTTCCGACCACGAATAGGTCGGCGCCGGCCTCCCGCAAGCGAACGGCGTGGTCGGGATTGATGCCGCCGTCCACCTGCAGGAGGCAGGGGCGGCCCGTGCCGTCGATCTCCTTTCTCAGTTCCGCCGCCCGCTCCACGGTGCCGGGAATGAACGCTTGCCCCCCATATCCGGGAAAAACGCTCATGAGCAGGATGTAGTCGACCGCATGCATCCAGGGCCGGAGGCGGTCCAGGGGCGTGTCGGGATTCAGCACCAGCCCAGCGCGGCGACCGCTCTCCTGAATCATGCGCAGCGGCACGGACGCGTCGGCGGCGGCCTCGGCGTGGAAGGAGATCCAGTCCACCCCGGCGCGGATGAAATGGGGGATCGCCTTTTCCGGGTTGCTGACCATCAGGTGGGCATCGAGGCGGAACGGAAAGCGATCCTTGATGGAGCGCGCCAGGGAGGGCCCGAACGAGATGGTGTCGACGAAATGGCCGTCCATGACGTCCAGGTGGATGAATTCGACGTCGCGGCCTTCGAATTGGCACAGCTTGGCTTCCAGGTCGAAAAAACTGGTGGACAGGATGGAGGGGAAAACCGGATTCATTTGCTGACCTGGATGCCGATGAGGTTCTTGGAGCTGATCTCGAAGCCGGGGGAAGGGAACTGCTTGAGGATGATTCCCGGCTGCAGCCCGAAGTAGGGCACTTCTTCGATCTTCGATATTTTCAATCCCCGGCTCTCGAAGAATACCAAAACCCTGACCGCTTCCTTGCCGATCAGGTCGGGCATGATGAACGAGCGGCTGCGTCCGCCCTTGGATACGAGCAAGCTCACGGCCGATCCCTCGGCCACGCGCCCGCCGGCAGGCAGCGACTGGCCGATGACGCGGTCAGGGATGACGTCGGGGGCGGTGAGGATTGCGGTGTGCCCCTTTTTCAGCTTGTTTTTCTTGAGCAGCGCTTCGCATTCCCTCTGCTCCAGGTCGAGCAGCCGCGGGACGAGCGTCTGCCCCACCGGCGAGGCAACGAAGATCTTGATGACCGATTTTTCCTTGACGCTGGTTTGCGCGGCCGGAAACTGGCTGACCACGGTGTTGGGGGCATAGGCGGCGCCGAAATCGCCGACGACCTTCTTCAGAAAGACGCCCTTCCTGGCGGCGAGGGCGTAGGCCTCCTGCAGCGTCTTTCCGGTCAGGTCGGGGGCGACAATCTCGTCTCCCTTGACCAGCAGGCTGACAGTGAAGAACACGGTCAGGGAAAAAAGCAAGATGTAACCGAGGATGATCGCGGCAGTTTTCCCGACCAGCACCACTTTCTTGTTCATCCGGGACGTAAT
The DNA here is from genome assembly GCA_016934475.1 of Candidatus Aminicenantota bacterium. Classification (GTDB taxonomy): domain Bacteria; phylum Acidobacteriota; class Aminicenantia; order UBA2199; family UBA2199; genus UBA2199. Next base: position 8,799 of record JAFGST010000028.1, read on the forward strand.
CTACCATACCGAGGCCGCAAATGCAACTCGCCGGAGGGGCGAAAACCTTATGCCACGGTCATTTGCGCAGGCGCAGCAGCCTCTCGACCCTGGAGAAGACGCAGCCGCAGGTGTCCTGGTGCCGCACCCCCAGCGCCGCCGCCAGCTCGCGGGTCGCCCGCCAGCCGTCATGCTTCTTGAAGTTTTCCGCCAGGAACGCGATGCCGTACTCCCGGGCCAGGGAAAGCCCCTGTTCATTGATTTGGGCGGCCACCTTGTAGGGGCTGACCGAGAGGGTGGTGGCCACGGCGTCAAATCCGTGCTCGCGGGCGTAGCGAAAGGTCTTATCGAGTCGCAGGCGGAAGCAGACGGCGCAGCGCCGCCCGCGCTCGGGCTCGTACTCCAAGCCGCGGACGGCGGCGAACCACTCCATCATGTCATGGGGGGGATAGACCACGGGCCAGGAAAGCCTTTCCGCGATCCGCGCCACTTCCAGGCGCCGGAACTCGAACTCGCGCAACGGCTGGATGTTCGGATTGCAGAAAAAGCCGGTCACCTGGGTGTTGGCGGCGCGCAGCCGGGCCAGAACGTGGGGCGAGCATGGCGCGCAGCAGACGTGGAGCAGGAGTCTTCTCACGGCCGGTGCAGCCGACGCAGTTCGTGCATCAGGATGCAGGCGCTCACCCCCACATTGAGCGAGTCGATACGCTCCTCCTGATCGATGCGGATGCGGGGAAAACTCTGCAGCAGCGCCGGATCGAGCCCCTGCCCCTCGCCGCCGAGCAGCAGCAGGCAGGGGAATTCCATCCGCGCCATGTCCAGGGTGCCGCGGCCGGGGCCCGAGCCGGTGACATAGACGCGGGCGCCGGCGGCCAGGGCCGCATTTACCAGCTCGCCGGGGGCGCGAAAGACCTGGAACGGAACATCCAGCAGGGCGGTCTGGGCGGCACGGACGACCTTGGGGTGGTTGGGGCGGGCTCCGGCGCCGGCCAGGGCCAGCGCCGGCAAGCCGAATGCCGAGGCACAGCGGAACACCGTCCCCAGGTTGCCCGGGTCCTGGACGCCGACGAGACCCAGGGAGACCCGGCAGCGGCGGAAATCGATCCGTGCCTCCGGCAAGGCCATGACGGCGAGCAGCGACGGGGGGCTTTTCATGCCGGCGGCCTTTTCCATCACTCGCAGGCTCACCCGCCATTGCTCCACGACTTCGGCCCGGCAGGCCGGCAGGCCCGCCCCATGTTCGGGACGGATCAACAGCTTGTCCACGCGCAGGGGCCTGGCGAGGATGTCGCGCACCAGCTTGTCACCGGCGAAAAAGAACCGCTCCTCCCTGGCGGCCAGCAATTCCTTCAAGCGCGGATTGGAGGGCGACGTGATGTCAAGCTTCATTTTTGAAAACGACCCCCAGGCGTCGCAGGCCAGATGTCCATCTCCGCTCCGGATCGAGCAGCCGGTAGACGCGGGCGAAGCGCTCCTGCCCCTGGTGGGCGAAATCCATCCTCAAACCCAGTCCATTCTCGGCAAAGGTCAGGACGTCGCCCGGGCCGAGCAGTGAGGCGATCTCCTCGCGGCGTGAGGCCGACTCCGGGCCGGAAGGCTCCTGGCCGGGGGGCCAGGAGAACCGGAAGTCCACAAATTGCAGCCCCTTGTGGAACGAGGCCTCGCCACGGACGAACTCGGCCTTTACGAAACGAAAGTCGCGGCCCGCACGGTTGAGCGCGGCAAGAACCTCCGTGGCGCTGAGCTCGCCGGCGACGGCGACCTCGATCACCTCGTTCTCGCCCTCGGCGCCAACCGGCAGCGGCGACAGGGAGGCCATCTTGAGGCGCGGGTGGAATCCTTCGCTGTACTTGAAGCGCAGCCCCGATCGCCGCAGCAGCCGCTCCAGGTACTGCATCATCGACAGATGCGACAGGAAGCGCAGGTCGCCGCACTTCGGGTAGAAAAGCCGCAGCCGCCGGTAGGCGGCCGGCGGGGCCGGGGGCGGCCCCTCCTCATCGCTCCACGACGGCGCGGCGTGCGGCGCCTGGCCGAAGAGGCAGCCGGCGCACGATGCGCAGTCCCGCTCCGAGCAGGGCCGCGTCGGTTCGGCCGCGAGGCTGCGCCGGTACTCGGCGGCCAGGAAATCCTTGTGGAAGTTCAGTCGCACGAAATCCCAGGGAAGCTCGGCCTCCAGGGGAATCCCGCCGAGGAAGACGGCGCCATCGACCTTGCGCAGCGCTTCTTCCCACGCCGGCAGATGAAAATGGGAATCCCAGGCCGTGAAGATCTCTCCGCGCCGGAAGGCCTCCAGCAGCACGTCGCCGATGCGGGCGTCGCCGCGGGCCAGGACGGTTTCGACCATGCTCCGGGACGACGAATGGAAATCGAGGTCGAGGTTCTTGTGCCGCCGCAACCGGGATCTCAGGAAGGACGCCTTCTCCTCCAGGGAGGGGACGGATGCCCGGGCGGCCCACTGCAGGGGGGTGTGCGGCTTGGGAACGAAAGAGGAGAAGGAGGCATGGATCGACAGCCGGGCCTTCCGCGACCGGGCCTGGCCCAGGATCCCTTCCAGCAATTGGGCGATGGCCTCGACGTCCCCGGCGGTCTCTCCCGGAAGGCCGAGCATGAAGTACATCTTGACTTTCCGCCAGCCGTGGGCCACGGCGATGTCCAAGGCCTGGAAGACCTCCTCGTCGGTGACGTTCTTGCTGATGACCCGGCGCAGGCGCTCGCTTCCGGCTTCCGGGACGATGGTGATCCCCGTCTTGCGGAACATGGAGAGGGTGGCAAGCAGGCCGGGGCTCAGCGTGGAGGGCCGCAGCGAAGGAACGGAAAACGAGATGTCGGGCTGAATGGCGCCGGGGATGCGGCGCAGCAACTCGGGCAGGTGCGGGTAATCGCCGGAGCTCAAGGAGGCCAGCGAAAACGTTTCGAAGCCGGTGGCGGCCAGGGAGTCCTTGATGAATTCCAGCGTGGGCTGCGGCGCCCGCACGCGAAAGGGGGCGTAATAGGATTTGGCTTGGCAGAAGCGGCAGTTCTGCGGACAGCCACGGGCGATCTCCACGTTCAGGCGGTTGAAGACCACGTCGCAGACGGGCACGATCTCGGCCGGTTCGGCCGGCACGCGGTCCAGGTCAGGGCATACCCGCTTGCGGACCGTTTTTCCTCCCATGGCGGGAACGAGAAAGGAGCCCGCGGCACGCAAGGGATAGAGGGCGGGCACGTAAATCCCCTCGATGCGGTCGAACTCCCTGCGCAGGGCTTCGCGTCCGGGCCTGTCCCGGCGCCCACGGCGCAGGATATCGATCAGGTCGGGGAAAATGACCTCACCGTCCCCAAAGGCGAACAGGTCGACGAAATTCCGCATGGGTTCGGGATTGGCCACGGCGATGCCGCCGGCGGCCACCCAGGGATCGCTTTCCCGGCGCCGGGCCGCAAGCGCTTCCAGTCCGCTCATCTCGAGGACCTGCAGCACGTTGGTGAAGTTGAGCTCGCTCAACAGCGAAAAGCCGATCAGGTCGAAATCCCCCAGCGGGATCCTGTTTTCCAGGGAAAAAAGCGGCATGCCGTATTCCCTAAAGAGAGGGATGTTTTCCGGCTCGGGCAAAAAGGCCCTCTGGGCATGAACGCCTTCCATGCGGTTGAGTTGATGGTAAAGGATCTTCAAGCCCGGGTGGCTCATGCCGATGGCGTACGGCTCGGGGAAAACGAGGCACACATTGATGTCTTCGCGGGCGAACGCCCGACGGCAGGAATTGATCTCCCCCCCGACATAGGCCTGGGGATTCCGCAGCAGGCCGATAAAACTTTCCACGTTCATGGCAGGTAACTGTTGATCTTGATGCGGAAGACGATGGCCTCGCCCACAAAAAATGAAAGGAGCGACGATCCACCATAGGAGACGAAGGGCAGGGAGATTCCCAGGACGGGGAAGAATCCGACGGCCATGGAGACGTTGACCAGGAACTGGAACAGGATCAGGCCGTTGAACAGGAAGATGAAATAAAACTCCTCGTCGCTCTGGAACGTGAAGCGGAACTGGCGGTAGAAGAAAAGGAAGAAAATGAAAAGCAGCAAGCTGGTGAAGACAAAACCGAATTCCTCGCCGATAACCGAGACGATGAAATCGGTGTGCCGGGCCGGCAGGAACTGGTAGCGGGACTGCGATCCTTTCAGGTAGCCCTTGCCGCTCAGCCCTCCCGAACCGATGGCGATCTTGGACTGGATGACGTGGTAGCCCGTGGACATCTTGTACTGCGAGGGATGCAGGAAAGAAACGATGCGATCCTTCTGGTAGGGCTTCAACAGCGAATGCCAGCCGATAATGCCGGCGACGACCAGCAGCAGGAACGTGACGAGCAGCACGGCCGGTCGAATCTTCTTCAACAGCAGGATCAGCGGGATAAAGCCGCAGAGGATGAAGGAAACCCCCATGTCGGGCTGGAGGACGATCAACGCCACGGGAGCAAGGACCAAGGCCATCAACTTGACAAAGGCCCGGCCATTGATCCGCTCGATGCCCGCCAGGACCTTGGCCAGGTATAGGGCCAGGGGGACCTTGACGAACTCGGAGAACTGCAGGCCGACTCCCCAGAGGCGGAACCAGCTCTTCGTTTTGGCGATGGTCCCGCCGACGGCGATCTGCAACGCCAGGATGCCGAGCAGCACCAGGTAGACCGCCAGCGCCTTGCGGAAAATGAAGTCGATCTTCAGTGAAAAGACGGCAAAAAAAATCACCAGGGAGACCGCCAGCCACCCCGCCTGCTTCAGGTAATGGGTCTCCTGCGTGGAATGGCCGGCGCTGTAGATCAGGAAAATGCCGATCAGAACGAGTAGCAGCAGCAGCGCGAACGTGAACTTGTCGAAATACTTAACGTAGTCCTTCATCGGTGAAATACTTCTGGTAGATGCGACCCGCCAGGGGCGCCGCAATGGCGCCGGCGTCGCCGCCGTTTTCCACCAGGACTACGACAGCGAGGCGCGGATGGTCGCGCGGGGCGAAGGAAACGAACCAGGAATGGGGCGTGAACCGCTTTTCCTTGCTCAGTGTCCGGTAGCGCGGATTCTCCTTGGCGATGATCTGCGACGTTCCCGTCTTGCCGCAGACATCCAAGCCGGGGACCCGGGCCGCCCGCCCGGTCCCCTCCTCGTTGACCACGCGGAACAGGCCCTCAATGACCGACTCGAAGTGCTCCGGGGCAATGGGCACGCGAGCGAACTCGGGAGCCCAGCGCCGGATGACCTTCCCCCTCCTCTCGATCCGCTGCAATACGCGCGGACTCGGCATGCTCCCGCGCAAGGCCACGGTGGCGATCAGCTTCAGCAGCTGCAGAGGGGTGACATTCAGGCTGCCGTGGCCGATGGCGACGGAGATGGTTTCCCCCAGGAACCACTGCTGGCGGAAGGTCTCCAGCTTCCAGCGGCTGTCGGGCACGAGCCCCGACTTCTCGTTGGGCAGGTCGATGCCGCTGGGCGAACCCAGGCCCATGAAACGGGCATAGCGGGCGATGGTATCGATGTCCAGCTTCTTGCCCAGATTGTAGAAATACACGTTGCAGGAGTTCTGCAGGGCCGAAACCAGGTTCATCGTGCCGTGTCCGACCGGATTCCAGCAATGGAACACCCGGTCGTAAAAAACCTGGCTTCCCGAGCAAAACACCGTCGCCTCCGGCGTGATGACTTTTTCCTGCAGCGCGGTCAGGGCCATGACGATCTTGAACACGGAGCCCGGCGAATACACTCCCTGCAAGCACCGGTCCTGCAGGGGATTGCCGGGATCGTCGCGCAGCGCCTGCCACTGTTCCAAGCTCATCTCCCGCGCGAAGATCCCGGGATCGAAGGCGGGCTTGCTGACCAGGGCCAGCATGCCCCCGCTCTGCAGGTCCAGGACGCCGACCGCGCCGTTCTCATCACCCAGCAGGTTTTCGATGAACTCCTGCAGGGCCAGGTCCAAGGTCAGGACGATCGTGTCGCCGATCTCGGGCTTGACTTCGCCGCTGATCTCCTGGATCTTCTCCGCGCTGTTCATGATCACGGTCCGGTTGCCCTTGGTCCCCTTCAGGAAGGCTTCGTATTGCTTCTCGACGCCGCTGCGGCCGATGTAATCCCCCAGGCCGTAGGCTTCCGGCGGGTGGACGGCCAGCTCCGCCTCGTTGATCTCCGAAATATGCCCCAGGAGGTGCGCGGCCCGATCGCCCAGGGGATAGGTCCGGCCGGGTTCCATGCCGATCTCGAATTCGGGGAATTCATCCTGCCGGCTCTGGATGAATACGACCGTGGCCAGGGGAAGGTGGCTCTTGATCGGGATGCGGTAGAACGAGGCGTACTTGCGGTATTTTTCGATGATGACGCG
>JAFGST010000216.1 GCA_016934475.1 Candidatus Aminicenantota bacterium
CAGCTCGTCGATCATCAGCCCGGCGATGCCCTCGATGGCCTCGCGGTTCTCCTTGACGCTCTTGCCCTGCAGCAGGTTCCAGAACGGATCGCGGCGGCCCTCCGGGTTGTAGACGAACTCCCCGGGCATGACGCTGAGCATCTCCGCCTCTTCGCCCCCCTCCGTCTCCGGGAGATCCTGGGGAACAGCCTGCCCCGCGATGAACAGAGGGAACAGCAAAACAAGCACAAGCAAGGATTTCATCATATCTCTCCTTGGAGCCCGCCCTGGGGCTGCACGGTCCTGCTGGCCGGAGTGCGGCGAACCCCCGGTTTGCGGGCCGGACCGGCCTCGCGGTAGATATAGGTGGAGGCGACGAACTTGGCCTGGATCGTGTAATCGTAGCTCAGACTCCGCAGCGGGGAGATCTGCAGCCCGTCGACGGTGAATATCTTCTTCAGGCGGGAAACCTGGTCGAAGAATATGCCGAGATTGTGGTAATTGCCCTCCAGGCTGATGGCGATCGGCCATTCCAGGTAATAATTGCGGTTGACCTCCTTGTTGAAGTTGAACGTCGACGTCTTCAACCGGGCGTTGGAGGCGATGGCCTGGATCTTGCGCAGGATCTGGCTGACTTCCTTGCGCTCGGGGAGGATGCCCTTCAGCTCCTCGAGGACCTTCTCGTTGGCCGCCTTCTCTTCTTTCAGCTTCTCCAGCCGGCTTTCGTTCTTCTCCGCCCGGCGAATCTCCTCCAGCAGCTTCTCGCTCTGCATGACCACCGATTGGATCTCGTCTTCTGTGGGCGAATACACGACGAAGTAGAATATGCCGAACAGGATGGCTCCCACCAGGAGAAAGAGCGCCAGCTGTCCATACCAAGGTAGATTCTGAATATCCATGGTTACACCACCTTCTTGGATTCGGGCTGCCGGACGTAGGAGCAGTCGATGCGGAACTCGAAGATGTCGATGCCGGCCTCCTTTTTCCTGACGGTTGATTTCAACTGGACGTTGGTGAACAGGTTCGAATTCTGCAGGTTGTTGATCAGGTCGGCGATGAGGTTGTTGGACAGCGCCTTGCCGCTGATGTTCACCGTGCCGCCGCGGAAGGTCAGGCTGGTCAGCCAGACCCACTCGGGAAGGCTGCGGGACATCTTGTCCATCATGAGTACCGCGTCCTTCTGCTTCAGCTTCAGGTCGCTGATGATCTTGATCTTGTTGTCCAGCTCAATCTTGGTCTTTTCGATCTCGGCGAGCTCCTTGAGGACCCTTTCCAGCTCGGCCTTGCGCAGCATCCTCTCCTCCAGCAGCTTCTTTTCCGAGGACAGCCTGCCGGACTGCAGGAAATACATCAGGCCGATACCCAGCACGGTGACGGCGACGGCGGTAACCACGGCCGGGACGCTCACCCGGCTCGGCTTGGCCTCCTCGGCGAAGCTGACGGTCGTCCCCCCGCCGGCGGCGACCTCTTTCTTTTCCGGCCGTAACAGGTTGATCTTGATCATTTCGCATCTCCCACGGCCCTCAGGGCCAGGCCGACAGCAACCGTGTACACCGGGGCCATGTCTTTGATGAAATTAAGGTCCACCCCCAGCTTCTTGTAGTTGATGTCGATGTTGTTGAAGGGATTGACCACCTCGACCGGGATGTCGAACTCCTGGGAGAAGAAATCGGTGATCGCCTCCAGGTTGGCGCTGCCGCCGCTGAGCAGGATGTTGTCGATTCGGCCTTCGGTGGTGTTGGAACGGTAGAACTCGAAGGTTTTCTTGACCTCATTGCGCAGATCGTTGAGCACGATGTTGATGATCGGCTTGACGGCCGCCGTGGAGATCCCCTCCACCGGGCGGCCCTTCTTGACCGCCTCCGCCTTTTCGTACTTCAGGTTCAGTTCCTTCTGCAGGAGGTCGGTGAACTGGTTGCCGCCGAAGGCGATGTCGCGGACGAAGACGGGATGGCCGCCCTTGGAGATGATCACGTTGCAGATGGACGCCCCGATGTTGATGATGGCCAGGACCTTGTCCCGGTACAGCTCGTAGTTGAGCAGGACGCCGTTCAAAGCGGCGAAGGAGTCCAGGTCGACGATATCGGCGCCCTTGCTGGCGCTGGTGATCACGTTGAGGTAGTCGTTCAGCTTTTCTTTGCGCACCGCCGACAGAATGACCCCCACGCGGTCGGGGGGCGAATCGGGGGATTCGATGACCTCGTAATCGATATTGACCTCGTCGGGAGTGAAGGGGATGTGCGGCCGGGCCTCCCAGAGGATATGTTCATGCATTTCGTCGGGATTCAGGCGCTGGACCTCGATTCTCTTGACGATGACCGAGCTTCCGGAGACGGCGAACGCGATGCGGTTCGTCTTGGCCTTGCTGTCATAGAAGATATGCTGGATGGACTCGGCCACCGCCGTCGAGTCCATGATGCTGCCTTCCACGATGGATTGGTAGGGTACCGGCTCATAGCCGATGGAAACGAGTTCATAGCGGCTTTCCGTTCCTTTCTTCCTCGCCTTCAGCTCGACCAGTTTCAGGGCGAACGAACCGATGTCAAGACCTACGATCGGTTTGACCTTTTTAAAACTGACTAAAGGCATGACACTCTCCACGCGGTTGTGATTTGCATACTGTGAAATTCCTAACATAATAAAAAATAAAAGTCAAGCCATTTTTTGTTTTTTTTATAGATTTATCGGGGATATGGAAATGCACACAACCCCGATAGCCAAAACAGACCTTGGTTACGGAGTTTTATTGATGAATAATTCCGATATCACTGCTTTATTTGTAAATACCCAAAACAGGGCTTTCGAAGGCGATTTTTTCTATTTTTCCCTTTCCTAGCGGCTATCGGGGAAATTATTGGCCGGCCTCGATGTCGGCCAGAGTCTCGATGTTGACGACCCTGACCTGCCGCTCCTTTTCCCGGGCGGCGCGCTTCAAAAGGCCGGCCAGCACCTTGCCGCTGCCGATCTCGGCAAAGCCGGAGATGGCCGGATCGGCGAGGAGCGCCTCCATCGTTTCGTGCCAGCGGACGGGGCGCGAGACCTGCTTCTTCAATCCTTCCCGGGCTTCATCGGCGCGCGTCACCCTACGGACCTGCCAATTGTTGATCACCGGGAACTTCGGATCGGAGAAGTCCGCCCGGTCCAGGTCCGTAGCCAGCCTTTCCTCGGCCGGTTGCATCAGCTCCGAATGAAAGGGCGCCGATACCGGAAGGAAAACGACTTTCCCGCCCAAACGGCGCGCGGCTTCCTCCACGGCGCCCTTTTCTCCCGAGATCACCACCTGGGCCGAACTGTTCCAGTTGGCCACGTTGACCACGCGTCTCACGCCGGCGGGATCGGCGGGCAGGCCCTCGCTCTCCAGGTTCACGGCCTCCACCACGGCCCGGACACGCTCCATGTCGGCCCCGATCAGCGCGGCCATGGCCCCCCGGCCGACCGGCACAGCCTCCTGCATGTAGCGGCCGCGCTTGTGAACCAGCAGAAGCGCGTCCTCGTAGGCCAGCACGCCGGCGCACAGCAGGGCGGAGTATTCCCCCAGGCTGTGGCCGGCCGCCAGCAGCGGCTGCCTGCCCCAGAGCGTGAACAGGATGTAGGAAACGGTGAGCAGCGCCGGCTGGGTGTGGAACGTCAGCTTCAGTTCCTCTTCCGGCCCTTCAAAGCAAATGCGCGACAGGCGATAGCCCAGGATCTCGTCGGCCTGCAGGAACGTCTTCCTGGCGAACTCGCTTTTCTCGAAGAGATCCATCCCCATGCCCACGGCCTGTGAACCCTGGCCGGGAAACAAAAACGCATGATCCATCATCGCTCGACCTCCTTGGCTTCGATCCTTTCCAGCCGCAGCCGGCCAAAGCCCCCATGGCCCTTGCTGTTGCGGATGCCCACCCAAAGCTCGTCTGCGAGAAGAACGCCGTCGGCCGCCCTCAGGCGCAACCGGCGGATCACCTCGCGGATCATGAAACCTTTCCAGAGGGCCATGTCGGGGAAGCACTCGCCGCAGATCTCGATCTCCTCCCCGCCGCGGGCGGCGACGTGAAGGCGGAGCCGGAAGGGGAATTCCTGTTCCACCGTCACCAGCGATCCTACGGCCTTTTCCAGCAGGCCGCCCAGTCGGTTCAGCTCGGGGGACAGGTCGATGCCGTCACTCTCCCGTCCCGAAGGCGGGGCAAGGGAATCCCAGTTCCGTACGACCTCGCCGGGAAGGGAGAGGCGGTTGAGCAGATTCAGCATTTCGGCCAGCATGGAAAAAACGTTGAAATAGATCCCGGTCCTGGCGGGATGGTAGCGGTAGCGGGGCTCCGGGCCGATGGTGAAGTTCCGGTAAATCCCGGAGGCGTCCCGTTCGAAAGCGAGGACCTGCGGCCCCGCCTCCACCAGGCGGTAGGGGAACTTCTTGATCCTCCTGACCTTGGAGGCGAACTCGGGGGCTTCGCGCCGCCAGCGGGACAAGCGATCGTCGTCAGCGTCGTTTCGGAGCCCTTCGCCGCCGACGGCGCTCAACAGCGCCAGGGTCCTGCCGGAGAAGCCGAGGGTCCTCAGGACGGCGGCGGGACCGGCAAGGCCGGCATAGGCGTAGGCGACGCTTCCCTCGGGTTGCGGACACGAGGTCAGTTCGACGGCGGCCGCCGCCTCGTAGTAGACGCGGATGGGGAAAACCAGCAGCAGCCGTGATATCACGCTGCCCTGAATCTGGTATTCCAGCCGGTAGGCGGGCTTATCGTCCGCCGGCAGGCACGCGCACAGCAAGAGGCACAGGCCGGCGAGGCGCAAGACCCTCATTTCTTGAAGGCCCGCAGCGTCTCGGCGATCTGTTCGTCGCCGAGCCCCTCCGCTTCCACTCCAGCGCTCTTCAGCAACAGATACACCGAAGCCGCCTTTTCGGCAACCTCGATGCGGTCCAAAGCCTCGTCCAGAGTCCTTCCTGAGGCGATGACTCCGTGCTTGTCCCAGAGGGCCACGCGGAATCTCTTCAGTTTCTCCTTGCTGGCCTTGGCCAGCTCCTTCGAGCCGGTGACGGCATAGGGGATCAGCCCGATCATCTGCGGCAGGAACAAACGCGTTTCATGCTGCATGCGGGACAGGCGGTCGTTCATCTCCTTTTCACTGGCGAACAGGTGGCTCAAGGCGATCAGGCCGAGCGGATGACAATGGATCACGGCGCGCTCGTTACAGCGGCTTTCCTTGAAAAGCGTGTGCAGCCCGGCATGGGTGGCCCATTCGCTGCTCACCGGCCCAGGGCCGTCGATGAGCCACATGCGCCTGCGGTCAAGGACCTGGACCAGGCACAGGCCCTGGCGGGGATCGGAGGCGATCTCGCGCATGCGGCTGCCGCTGGCCGTGATCAAGAAGAAATCGCCAACCAGATCGGCCATGTCCACGGTGCTCTCGTGAATGCTGGCGGGCGATGGGGAACGCCCGGCCAGCGTGCCAGGCACCTCGCCCAGACGCAGGGAAATATTTCCGGCGTTGGCTTCCGCCCAGCCCCTGGCGAACAGGACCTCGGCGACGCGGCGCATCGGCCCGCATTCTTCCAGCACGTCGATCATCGTGGCTCCTGCTTTCGGGCAGTCTAGCGTTTTTTCCATTGCCAGTCAAGGCGCTCCGGTCCGCCGCGCCCGGAGGTCCGCCCCATTCGCTACGGAGAGGACTTTCTCCGGGATTTCGCGGCTTCCGATCCAGCTTGCGCATGCCGGAGGGAAGCCGGGGGACGCCGTACCCCTCAGCGGTAAAAGCGGTACAGGACGTAGTTGGCCCACAGGAAGGGATGGGCCAGGGACAGGCGGACACCCTCGCCGATGGGGATGGTCAAGTCGAACAATCGCAGCCTGGCCCGGCGTAAGGCGCCGGCGCTGTCCTTGCCCCGCAAGAACTCGTCGTAGAAGAGCGGTACGATCCGCGAACTCAGCTCGTCGACCGGCCAGAGACTGGCGATCAGGTCGCGTACTCCCGAGCGGCGGACGGCCGCCGTCATGCCGCTGAGCAGCTTGAAGCCCATCAGGTTCTTCTCCGATGTCTCACAAGCGCTGAGGATCAGCAGCTGGGCCCGCAGGCGGAACTCGAGGATCTGCCGGGCATCGCACAACGAGAGGTCGGATCCGCGGGCGGAGAACAGGAAGGCCGAACGCGAAGGATCGTCCCCGTTGTTGAAAAAATGGCTGGCCACGTGGACCAGCCGGGCCATGGGGGCGTAACGGCGGAAATTTTCCCGGTTGAAATCGGCGCCGAGAAAGATGCGCCGCTTGTGGCCGGCGAACATCTTTTCCAGGCTCCGCACCTCCCGGCGCGTCGAGGGGATGGCGGCGATGGCGTTGCCGCCGCTCCCCTTGCAGGAGACCGGGGCCGTCGCCGCCGGGTCCACCAGCGGCTGCCCGAAAGCGGCCAGGGTCAGCGGGTAGGACTCCCTGGAGGGAAAATCGCGCAGGAAGTCGGCGCCGGAGAAGAAATAGGAGACCGTGTATTTCCGGGCCACGTACTCGGCAGCCCGGTACTCGGAAAACAGCACGCCGTCCTCCTGGATGGAGTCATTGAATCCGGTGACCAGCGCCTCGAAAGGCAGCTTGAAAAGCTCCCCGTCGGGAATGATGAAGAACTCGTCGGCATGGGGGAAGCGCTGCGTCGTACGCTGCAGAAGAATGTTGAACAGCCGCTGGGCAAGCTCCATGTCGAAATGAATGCGCAGGTAATCGACCCTGCCGAGGGCGAAATCCTCCAGCGGCGCCGAGAGCCGCTCGACCATGGACGCGGCCTGCTCCCGGCCGACAGACAGGAACTCGTATCCCGCCGAATCGGCGGCGATGAAGAAGAGCAGTGCCCGTTCCTCCAGCAGGACGTATTTCAGAAGCACCTGGCGTGCGGCCAGGCGCTTCTGGATCTGGTCCAGGTCCCAGTGGAAAAGGGCGCGCGGCGTCCGCATACGGACCGGGACCAAGTCGCGATCGGCCGCCAGCATGTACTCCCGAGCCAGGCGCAGAAGAGCTTGGCCGTCCACGACCGACGGACAGGATTCCTCGTGGAAGCGGCCGCGATAGACGGTGCTCTCACGCAGCAGCCTCCGCTCGGCGGCGGAATGCCAGCGATGCTTGCCCCAGGACAGGTCGAAGATCGGGTGGGTCCTGATCTCGCTGAACGCGACGGCCATCTCCAGGAAGCGGCGCTCCCGGCTCTCCTCGTAGCAGGACAGCAGGCCGTGGATGATGCCGGAGATGTTTCCTTTTATCTGCGGCAATCCGCCCTCGTCGGGAGAAAGACCGGCCGGAGGCAGCAGCCACAGGAGAAGCCATCCCACCCAAAGGCATCCCCATCTCTTCATGGATCGGATTATAGGAAAACACGGTTTCTTTTGCAAACGGTTGCCATTATTGAGATAATATTTTATGATTTATATAGAAAAAAGGACGGGGACAATGAAAAAATTGCCGCTTTTGCTGCTGCTGGCGCTGAACCTCCCGGCAGCCGACGAGTGGCCCGACTTCAAGGTCGGCGACATCATCGTCGTTGAGAACGGCTTTATCGCCTTGAAGATCGAGAATTCCTCGCCCTACGGCGTTCACCTGTCACCGTCCACTCAGGAGCGCGTTTTCCTCGGTATCGCCATCAACGGGATCAAGCGGGCCGAGTACAAGGTAAAGGCCGTCGATCCGACCATCTTCCAGGGCAGCAGCATGATCATGCTCAAGACGAACTTCCGGGTCGGACAGCCGCTGAGGATCCGAGTGGAGGTGAACGGGGGAAAGGCCGTACCCGAAAGCGATTTCGCCAACAACATCCTGGAGAAGGACCTGCGGCCCCCATTGGAATGATGGACGACGAGCACTTCCTTGCCCGGCTGCGGGATCACGATCCGGAAGCCCAGAAAAAGCTGATCCGGGAATTCAATCCCCGCATTTTCATCTACTTTCGCAACCGCATCAAGGGCGGATGCAACTTCGAGGACCTGGTTCAGGATGTATTCGGGGCTTTTTTCCGGGGGTTGGACCAGGGCAAGCTGACCGGGACCGCCTGGATCGCCCCGTTCATGTTCGGCATCGCCAAACGCGTCCTGTTCAACTATTTCTACAAGCAGAGGAAGCACAACGAGATCCAGCGGAACCTGAGCGGGATATGCGACCTGAGCAGCGATTTCACCGAGGCCGAGCGCTTGGACAACCTGAAGCTGAGCGAGGAGCTGAACCGGCTGATCGCCGGCCTGCCGCAGATCGACCGGGTGATCCTGAACGCCTTCTATCTCGAGGAGAGGAGCCTCGGCGAGATCTCCGCCATGACGGGCCGTTCCAAGCATTACATCAGCGTGCGCAAGGAACGGGCCATAAAAAAGATCCGCAACGAGATTTTTCGTCGGAACGTATATAGATAAGTAAGGTGAAGAGGCAACATGAAGTGCCGTGAATTTCAAAAGCTGATCGAGGCGTACCTGGCGGAAACGATCGAAGAACCGCAGCGCAAGCGGTTCGAAGAGCATTTTTTCCGTTGCCGCAAATGCTTCCTCGGGCTGAAGATCAGCGAAACCCTGCAGCGGAAGGAAGTGCGGATCCCCCTGATGGAAAGGCCGCGCCAGGCCGTCTTCAGGATCCTCAAGCCCATGCTAGTCATGTCGTCGCTGTTTTTGCTCATCCTGCTCTCCGTTTTCGTGCTGCGGCAGCAGCGCCATTCCGCCCGTCTCCAGGAGCTTTCCCACTTCGATCTCCCGCTCTACCACCAGGGTGAACTGCGGGGCCTCCCCGATGTCGGCACGGAGGTGGAGGAGGATTTCTCCCGGGCCATGCGCCACTTCCGCTCCCGGGAGTTCCGCGCCGCCCTAGATATCCTCGAGCAGCCTTCCCTGGCCGACGCCGGCTATCCCAAGGTGGACTTCTTCCGCGCTATCGCCTACCTGGGGCAGAACGAGGCCGAGAAGGCCGGCGCCATTCTCGACGCCATCATCCAGGACATGGACCCGGCGTACTTCGACGAAGCGCTGTATTACAAGGGCTTCGTCCTGCTGCGCCAGGGGCGCATGGAGGCCGCCAGGACCCAGTTCGAAAAAATCGCCAGGATGCTCAGCCCCATGGCCGGCAAGGCCAGGGTCATGGTGCAAAAAATAGACGACCTATCCTGACGCGTCGCGCGTCACGATGCTTCGCTTCAATTGATATAGCCCAACGCTTTCAGCTCCCTCAGGCTTTCCTCGTCCAGCTTGCGGTTTTTCCTGCGGAAGCGCGGGGGTTTCCTCTTGTAGTGGGTGAAGCGCAGCGGCTTCCTGAAGGAGAAGACCTTGAACCAAGGGCGGCCGTCCATATCGCGGTCCAGGGCCAGGCCCAGCAGGTACAGCGCGGTCGGGGCCACGTCGTAGATGCTGGCCAAGCTGAACCTCCCCGGCTTGACTCCCGGGCCCCGGACCAGGCAGATGCCGTTCGGGGCCTTTTCCATGCCGTTGACGTGGTTGTAATGCACCACCCGGTCGCGGACGAAGAAGTGGAAGCCGTGATCGGAGACGATCATCACGTAGGCCCCGGCGGCCTTCTCGGAGTCCAGGTACCCGCTCAGAACGGTCTCGATGTTCTGATAAACCGGGCAGAGGACGTCGGCGACCCTGTCGTAGGCCTCCGCCAGTCGCCCCGGCAGCGCCCGCGGCTCGGCGAACGCCGACAACAGCTCTTTCTTGAACGACTCGTCGACGAAGCAGTCGAAGGCGAAATGCTGAACGATATCGGGCAGCTTAAAATAGACGGCGAACAGATCGAACTTCTCCGTCCGGAACAGGCGGGCGGCGACCTTCTGCACCAGGGTCTCCTGCAGGACGAATTCGCGGTATTTTTTCAGTATGCCGTGGTGCTCATGATCGCGGCCGCCGCCCATGCCGTCGTACCGGAGCGGAAAGTCGGGCAGACCGCTCTGGCGCAGAACCTTCGCATAATCTTGCTCGATGAGCCCTTCGAAGTCCGAGGCCCGCTGCGCGGGGAAAACGGTGTTGTCGGTCGCGCCTTTCTTGCTGTCCCGCGGCTGCAGGGCCCTCATGCGGAAATAGTCGGAGACATGGATGCCGTTCAGGGGCTGGGGCGGGAAGCTCAGATACCAGTTGACCAGCACGGTGCGCCGGCCGTTGGCGTCCAGCATGTCCCACAGCAGCGGTTGCCGGATGTCCAGCGCGGTGTAGACGGAGTATTTGCCCTGGGCGTTGGGCTTCTTGGAGCGGAAGTCGTCGATGCCGTGCTTGGCCTCGGTCTTGCCCGTGGCGATGCTGGTCCAGATGATGGGACTCTTGGCCGGGGTGCTCGTGCGCAGCACGCCCCAGGCGCTCTGTTCCTTCAGCTTCTTGAAGAGCGGCAGCCTCCCCTTGGCGATCAGGGGATCGATCAATTCCCAGCTCGCCCCGTCCAGACCGATCATGATGACGGTGGGTTTGTTACCCCCCCCGCTCCTGGGCGAACAACAGAGGGCGGCGAGGGAGCAGGCCACGATCAGGGCGAACCGGCGCGCAATTTTCTTGTTCATGTCATGGATTGTATGGTTATTGCCGGAAGGTGTCAATCGCTCAAGGCCGGCCGCGGCGAAAATTGACAGCATGGACAAAATATGCTATATAGGGCAGGACCGGGATTTGGCAAACCATGATCATCAACGTCAATAGGATTTCCGAAAGGGGATACGCGCTGGACGACACCGTCGACATCGACAACTCCCTGCTGCTCGAGGACGACAGCTTCTTCCTCAAAGGCATCGACTACCAGGTCGTCTTCCGCAGGCAGGGGCAGCGCATCCAGGCCCAGGGCAGGATCCAGACGGCCATTTCCCTGCTTTGCGTCCGCTGCCTGGAGCCCTTCGAGCTCAAGATCCACTCCCGCTTCGATATCATACTCTTCCCCAAGGAGGCCGTCGATCGCCGCAACGCCGCCCTGGAGAATGAGGAACTGGAATATATCTTCTACGAGAACGACCAGATCGACCTGGAGAAGATCCTGGTCGAGCAGGTGAACCTGTTCGTGCCCTTCAAGCCGGTATGCACGTCCGACTGCAAGGGCATCTGCCCCGGTTGCGGCGCCAACCTGAACCGCGGTCCCTGTCCCTGCGACCAGGCGAAGAACGAAATCAAGTTCATGTTCGAAAAAGCGAAGAGGTGAATGATGGCCCAGCCGAAACGAAGGCATTCCCATTCCCGGAAGAACAAGCGCCGAGCCCACGACTCCCTGAGTGTGGCCGGCCTGTCCATTTGTCCCAAGTGCAACGAGCCCAAGCTCCCCCACCGCATCTGCGGCAACTGCGGCTATTACCAGGGAAAGCAGATCATCAAGGGCAGCGAAATCTGAGCTCCATGGAACGCGTGACGATCGCTGTGGACGCCATGGGCGGCGATCGGGCTCCCGCCGTCGTCATCGAGGGCGTGGTCGACTATATCCGCGAGAACAGCCACGACGACACCTGGAGGATCACGCTGGTCGGCAAGGAAAAAGAAATCCACAAGGAGCTGAAAAAATATCCCCATGCCCGCCTCGACAGGCTGGAGATCGTCGACGCCCTGGAGGAGATCTCCATGAAGGAGCATTTCCTCTCCTACTGGCGCAAGCGCGAGGAGACCTCGATCAAGAAGGCCATCGACCTGATCAAGGACGGCAAGGCCTTGGCCATGGTCTCGGCCGGCAACACGGGGGCGGTCATGGCCATGGCCAAGACCTCGCTGGGCTCGATGAAGAGCATCGACCGACCGGCGCTGGCCATTAAGCTTCCCACCCTGAAGGGCAACTCGCTGCTGGTCGACGTCGGGGCCAACATCGATTCCAAGCCTCACAACCTGGTCGAATTCGCCGTCATGGGCAAGGTCTACATGGAAAGCGTCCTGGGGATCCAGAACCCGCGCATCGCCCTGATGAACGTCGGCGAGGAGGAGGTCAAGGGCAACGAGCTGACCAAGACCACGCACAACATGCTCAAGCGGCTGGACATCAACTTCGTCGGCAATGTCGAGGGCCGCGACGTCTACATCGGCGAGGCCGACCTGATCGTCACCGACGGCTTCACCGGCAACGTCACCCTGAAGGTTTCCGAGGGCGTCGTCGACGTCATGCTCTCCATGCTGAAACGGGAGATCATGTCCAACATTTTCTCCAAGATCGGCTTCTTCTTCCTGAAGAAATCCCTGAAGCGCATCAAGAAAAAGCTCGACTACGCCGAGTACGGCGGCGCCCTGCTGCTGGGCGTCAACGGCATCGTCATCATCGGCCATGGCAGCTCCAACGCCAAGGCCATCAAGAACGCGATCTCGCTCAGCACCAAGTTCGTCTCCCAGAAGGTGCTGGAGAAGATCTCGTGCGAGATCGACAAGATGCACAAATCCCTGAAGGAGTTGAAGTATGTCTGAACCCACCCGCAACGCCATCGTCACCGGAGCGGCGCGCGGCATCGGCAAGGCCATCGCCCAGCGCCTAGCCAGGGAAGGCATCTCCATCGTGGTCTCCGACATCCTGGGCGAGGAGGCCGAGAAGACCGCCCGCGAGATTGAGCAGTCCGGGGGGCGCGCCCTGGCGGTCCGCACCGACGTGGCCAGCCGCCCCGACGCCGAGGACCTGATCCAGCGCACGATCGCCGCTTTCGGCTCGGTGGACATCCTGGTCAACAACGCCGGCATCACCCGCGACAACCTCTCCATCCGCATGGGCGAGAACGAGTGGGACCTGGTCCTGGGCATCAACCTCAAGGGGACCTTCCTCTGCTCGCAGGCGGCCGCCAAGGAGATGATGAAGCGGCGCTTCGGCCGTATCGTCAACCTGGCCTCGGTCAGCGGCATCATGGGAACGGCCGGCCAGGCGAATTACGCCGCTTCCAAGGCCGGAGTCATCGCCCTGACCAAGTCCATGGCCCGCGAGCTGGGCAGCCGCAACATCACCGTCAATGCCGTCGCCCCGGGCTTCATCCTGACCGAGATGACCGAGAAGCTCCCCGACAACGTCAAGGAGACCTACATCGCGCAGATCGCGCTGAAGAGGGCGGGCACGCCGGAGGAGGTGGCCGCGGCCGTCCATTTCCTGGTATCTCCCGCCGCGCAATACATAACCGGAACGGTGCTGAACGTTTCCGGAGGACTGCTGATCTAAAACCCCAAGGAGGAAGCAAATGAAGAAAGAAGAAATTTTGAGCAAGGTCAAGTCCGTGGTTGCCGAGAAGCTGAACGTCGGCGAAGACCAGGTCACGGAGGAAGCCAAGTTCGTCGAGGACCTGGGCGCCGACTCCCTCGACCAGGTCGAGCTGATCATGGCCCTCGAGGATGAGTTCGAGCTCAAGATCCCCGAGGAGGAGGCCGAGAAGCTGACGACCGTGGGATCGGCCGTCGACTACGTCCTGAAAAAAGCCCAGTAGTTCCACTCCGCAAGCTCATGGATCCCTTTACAAGCAAGACCATACCTTTGCGCCGGGTCGTCGTCACCGGCATCGGGCTGATCACCCCCACCGGCAAGAACAAGGACGAGAACTGGGACAATATCCGCAACGGCCGCGGCGGCATCGGGCCCATCACCCACTTCGATGCCAGCCGCCACCCCAGCCGCATCGCCGGCGAAGTCAAGAACTACGACCCGGGCCAATACTTCGACCGCAAGGATTTGAGGAAGTACGACCCCTTCATCCAGTTCGCCCTGATCGCCTCCGACGAGGCGGTCAAGGACTCGGGGCTGGACGTGAACGCGGTGGACAAGGATCGGGCGGGAGTCTACATCGGCTCGGGGATCGGCGGCATCCAGACCATCGAGGTTTACAAGGAAATCCTTCTGTCCAAGGGCCCCGAACGCATCTCGCCGTTTTTCCTCCCGGCCTGCATCGCCAACCTCGCCGCCGGCCAGGTTTCCATCAAGCTGGGCTTCAAGGGGCCCAACCTGGCCAACTGCACCGCCTGCGCCACCGGCAGCCACGCCATCGGTGACTCTTTCCGCATCATCCAGCACGGCGACGCCGACATCATGCTCGCCGGCGGCGCCGAGTATCCCATCACTCCCCTGGGCGTGGCCGGCTTCACCGCCATGCGCGCCCTCTCCACGCGCAACGATGCTCCCGAGAAGGCCTCCCGCCCCTTCGACAAGGAGCGCGACGGCTTTGTCGTCGCCGAGGGCTCGGCCATGCTGGTCCTGGAGTCGCTGGAGCATGCCCACCGGCGCGGGGCACGCATCTACGCCGAGGTCGTCGGCTACGGCCTCACCGGCGACGCCTTTCACATGACCCAGCCCGATCCGGATGCCGACGGCGCCTATCGGGTGATGAAGATGGCCCTGGCCGACGCCGGGCTTGCGCCGGAGGCCATTGTTTACATCAACGCCCACGGCACGTCGACGCCGCTCAACGACAAGGCGGAAACCCACGCCATCAAGCGCCTCTTCGCGGGCCATGCCGCCAAGCTGGCCATCAGCTCGACCAAGTCGATGACCGGCCACATGCTGGGCGCCACCGGCAGCGCCGAGGCCGCCTTCACGGTGATGGCCATCGCCCACTCCTTCATCCCCCCGACCATCAATTCCGAGGTGCCTGATCCCGAGTGCGATCTCAACTATACCCCCAACCAGGGCTGCGGCCGCGACATTCCGTTCGCCCTCTCCAATTCCTTCGGCTTCGGCGGCACCAACGCCTGCCTGGCATTTAAAAAGTTCAGCGAATGAGGGAAAGGGAGACCCGATGAAAACAACGTTGCGCGTCCTCCTCCTTCTTCTCCTGCCGTGCCTGGCCATGGCGGAGGCCGGGCCGGTCATCGTCATGACTCACCCCACCGCTTTCCAGGTGAAAAACATCGTCGAAATGTACGAAAAGGACGTCCTGCCGTTGAAATCGCTTGTCCTGATTGGGGTTTATCACGAGGACGAGCTGGCCAACGAGGAGGAGGCCGAGGCCTACCAGGATGCTTTCGAGTACGTCAAGCAGAACGAGATCTCCTGGGTGCGGTTCCAAAAGCTGAGCGGCCGGGTGCCCTGCGGGGACCTGTTCGGGGAAAACTTTTGGACGCCGCAATTCAGGGAGCTGCTGGCCCCGGCCAGCGGCATCATCTTCACCGGCGGCATGGACATCCCTCCGGCGCTGTACGGCCAAGGCATCGCCCTGCTCACCGAGCCGACGACCCCGGCCCGCCATCTCTATGAGATATCGCTCCTCTTCCACCTCCTGGGCGGCGAACGCAACCCGTCATTCGCCCCGCTCCTGACCGGGAGGGAGGATTTCCCCGTCCTGGCCATCTGTCTCGGCCTGCAGAGCCTGAACGTGGCCCTCGGCGGCACGCTGGTCCAGGACATTCCCAGCGAAGTTTACGGCCAGAAGACGGTCGAAGCCGTGCTGGCCGGAGGTCCCGATCGCGTCCATTCCGGCGTATACCTGGACAAGCTATATCCCAACGATCCCGACCTGGCGCCGCCGTTCCACCGCATTCTCCTGGAAAGAGAGAGCATTTTCGTCAGAAAAATGGGATTTTCCCGCAGCGATCATCCTTTCGTGGCCACGGCCCACCACCAGGCCATCGCCCGGCTGGCCAAAGGCTTGCGTGCGGTGGCGTTCTCCATGGACGGGAAGATCATCGAGGCCGTCGAGCACTCCCGCTTCCCCAACCTTCTGGGCGTGCAATTCCACCCCGAGCGCCACACCCTGTACCGCAAGGGGCTTTTTCAGCGCCAAGGGCCCGGCAATCCACTGGATTTCAATCCCCTGGCCTTCCTGAAGGCCCACCCCCCCTCTTACGAGTTCCATCGGGCGATCTGGAAGTGGTTCGGCGGCCGGGTCGGCTTGCAAAAGCGCCGCACGATCCCGGTTGGCGTCAACTGACGGGCAGCAAGCCTGGACCGGGAAAGCAATCCTGTTCGGTGTTCAAGGAAGAGGCGCCCTCTTCTCCGGGATCGGAACGCCG
>JAFGST010000217.1 GCA_016934475.1 Candidatus Aminicenantota bacterium
CTTCCAGGAGACGACGCCGCCCCACCATTGGTGGGCCAGCTCGTGGACCAAGCCGTCGCGGTTGACGTCGGTGAACACCACCGGGCTGTCGTTGCGCAGCCGGCGCACCATGCTGATGTCGTCGTCGAGGACTGTGTTCTCCATCAGGTTGAAGATCACGAAGCCCTGGTTGCTCCAGCCGCCGAACGAGGACTGCCGGCGCAGCAGCAGGTTCAGCTCGCTGATCTCCAGCGGGCCGAATTTTTCCAGCAGGAAATCGAGGCAGTCCCGGGCCTCGGAGACGGAGACGTAGTTCCTGAGGTTCAGCTTGGGATTGCCGTAGATGTGGATCGGCAGCCGGCCGGGGATCGTGCGCAGCTTTTCGAAATGGCCGCAGACGAGGGAGACGCCCTTGGTCCCGGCGCTCTCGAAGACGAACTCGGTCCGCTCGCCCAGCTTGTGCCTGGAGGTCAGGGAACCCGAGGCCAGGCCCATCACGCCGTCGGGCAGGGAGAGCCGGACGCGGCTGCGGAAAAAATGCTGGCCCGGGTTGGGATAGAAGTTCTGCCCGCGGTTGAGGATGAAATAGGGATCGACGTTCCGCGCCCGGCGGCCGCCGAAAATGGTGAAGAGCGGCTCTCCGGCGTCCTCGCCGGGGCTTACCGTGCCGGCATAGTAGAAGCTGAACTTGTCCACGTCCTCGCCCATCAGGAAGTAGTCGTCGCCGCGCTGGAAGAACTGGAGTTGCCCGCGCAGGGAGCGGCCGACGCCCTTGACAACCAGCGCCGGATCCAGGCTGACCGTCTTGAGGTTGGAGGGCTCCTT
Organism: Candidatus Aminicenantota bacterium; assembly: GCA_016934475.1. Classification (GTDB taxonomy): domain Bacteria; phylum Acidobacteriota; class Aminicenantia; order UBA2199; family UBA2199; genus UBA2199. The sequence goes on from JAFGST010000217.1 coordinate 805, forward strand.
GAAGGTGAGGACGGAGGTCGCCGAAAGGAAGCCGGACTGGGGGTTCAGGAACAGGTTGAGTTCAAGCTTCTTCAGCTCGTCGATCCCCTGCTGGATGAACTTGAGCCCCTTGACGGCGTTGTAATTGAGGTAGAACTTGTTCTCCGGCAGCAGGACCAGGCTCGTGTCCGGGGAAAGGGCGCTGTTGAAGATGTAGCGGAAATGGGATTTGCCCGGCCGGCGGTGGAAGATGGCGGCGTTGAAGTCGCCGGCGAACGGGAAGTACCACAGTTCGTCGAAAAAGGAAACGGGCATGCCCCAGCGCTTCCGGAAGATCTCGTACAGGGCCAGGGCCTCCTCCTCCGCCGGGGCGGCGACCGGCTCCGGCTCGGGCAGCCCGGCCAGCAGCTCCTGCGGGCGGCTGAGGACGAAGACGCCGGCCCGCGCTTCCTGGACGAACGTCTCGCTGCGCTCCAGGGCGCGCAGGGTCAGCCGCTCCTCCTCCGAGCCGGGGCGGATGCGGAACTCCATCTCGCCGCTGAAGATGAACAAACCGTCCATGGGCACGGCGCGGTAGACGACCCCCCGGCGCAGGTGGATCTCGGCGTCTCCCACGCGCAGGAGGCGATCGCTGACGGGAAAACGGGAGAAGGAACGGACGAAGAACAGTGACTTGACGGTCCGCTTCAGGCCCAGGCGCAGGTAGCGGCCGTTCACCCGCTCGAAGGAGAGCTCGCCGATCTCGGCGAAGTCCCCGAAGCGGGCATAGAACACCAGGCGGTTCGGCTGCAGCGGGCTGAAACCCACCCCCTGGCACTCCTGGAAATACGAGGCCAGCTGGAGGTGGCTGTCGTCGGCGAACAGGGCGGCCAGGGCCGGCCAGTCCTTCTGCTTCACCGCCGTTTCCAGCTCCTGCGTGGCGACGGCCGGGAGCGCCCAGGCGCAGGCCAGCAGCACGATCGCGATTCCTTTTTTCATGTAGAGCATTGTACCCCTTTGCGGGGGAAAATAAAATATGATAAAATAGCAAGAATCCAAAAAAAGGAACAAGGACGAACATGAAATCCATCCGCGTTCGCCGGTTCTCCCGCCCCGCAACGGGGGCGTTGCCCGTCGTTGCCCTCTCCCTGCTGCTGCTGCCGCTGCTGGCCTCCTGCTCGGCCGGAGCCCGCCGCGTGCGCGACCTGCCTCCCGAAGAGCGGCAGTTCCTCTCCGAGGTCCGCTACCTGATCAGCAAGAAGGAGCGGCGCATCTTCCGCAGCACCCCGGCCGAGGAGCGGCCGAAGTTCATCGAGGAGTTCTGGAAGCAGCGGGATCCCGATCCCACCACGGAGGAGAACGAGTTCCGCGATGAGTACTATCGCCGCATCGGCGAGGCCAACCGCCTTTTCCGCGGCGGCGACGGCGGCTGGCTGAGCGACCGCGGCCGCATCCTGATCCTGCTCGGGGAGCCGGAGCGCCGCGATGTCTACCCCACCGGCTACAGCTTCTACGAGCCCCCGGTGGAGATCTGGTTCTACGGCATGTTCCCCGTCATCTTCGTCGACTACCAGCGCGAGGGCATCTACCGCCTCGACCCCTCCAGCGCCCGGCGCATCAGCATGCTCAACATCGCCCAGATGGAGCTGAAGCCCCAGGGCATCGAGCGCGATGTCCGCCTCTTCGACTTCACCCTGTCGTTCCGGGCACTGGGGCCCGGCAAGGCCAAGCTCCAGATGCAGGTCCCCTACCGGGTGACCAACCTGGTGCTGAACGAGGCCAACCGGGCCTACGAAACCCGGCTCAAGCTGTCGGTGCGCATCCTCGGCGAGGACGGCTCCCCGGCGCTGGAAAAGGAGGAGCTGCGCCTGGTCTCGGTTACCAACGACATGCTGGCCGGGCTGGGAAAGGACCTGACCCTCGAGTTTCCCTTCGAGCTGCCCGCGGGAAGCTACGTGGCCCGGGTCAGCCTGGAAAACACCGCCGACGGCACCCAGGCGCGCAAGGAACTCAAGATCCGCTTCTGATCTCAAGGAGAAAATAATGAACGCAACAAAGTGTACCATGACCATGCTGATCCTCCTGCTGGCGGCCGCGCTGTCGCTGCCGGCGGCCAAGAGCAAGCCCGCGCCGGTAACAACCCCGGGGCAATACTTCATCGCCCCCCAGGTGGCGAAGGTGTTCGACGCCGATGCCGCCGGCCGCACGGCACGCGCGGACATTCCCCTCTCGTACCTGAAGACGCTCCACCTTCCCGCCCAGCAGAACAACGTCTATCCCGTGTTCCTGTTCCAGGTCAAGAACGCCGACCTGGGATTCACCGCCGCGGCGGATAATCCCGCCCTGCTCAAGGCCAGCCACATGGTGTTCACCCGCGTCTACCGCCTGGCCAATGGGGCCCTCGGCGAGATCATGAAGGAGCACAACATCCACTTCGATCTGGAGGAAGCCCAGGCAGCCTACCGGCCCGAGGCCCTGAATTTTTATTCCCTCGCCGGCGACATCTTCCCTCCCGGCAACTACCTGCTGGCCCTGGCCCTCACCACCCCCGACTACGGCAGGATCGCGACGGCCTACGCCGAGTTCTCCCTCCCCGATTTCTCCCGGCTCGCCAACGAGCTGGTCACGACCCCGGTCTTTTCGGTCCGCTCCCTGCAGATGATGCCGGCCGCCGACAGCAAGATGCTCGTCCACAAGAACTCCTTCGTCTACAACACCCTGCTGCTGGAGCCCGTCCTGGACAACCGCTTCCAGGCCAGCGAGAGCCTCGACCTGTTCTACTTCATCCTCGGCGCCCGACCCGACGCCGGCAACGCCGTGAGCCTGCAGATCACCTACCGCTTCACCCAGGACGGCAAGGAGATCAACAAGCTGGCCCCGCAGACCGTCACCAGCCCCATCATCAGCCAGCCCATCGCCTTCACCTTCACCGAGGTGACCAAGGACGCCAAGGGCAAGGAGACGGAGCGCCAGGAAAAGCTTCTCGAGCCCGGCGACTACGTCCTGGAGATCGAGATGCTGGACAGCGTCTCCCAGGCCAAGGGGCGGCAGGAATTCAAGTTCACCATCGTCGAATAAGCTGAAATTACGTCGATCATGCCGGCCGCCTTCACCGGAAGCGTCCGGTTTCTTTTTCACTTTTCCCGAGCGATTGCCAGAAAGGAGCGGTCCGGATTCCGATTTTTGAATTATTATTCAAATATTTGAATTTTTTCTGCCTCCTACGGCGGTCGCTTGCACTCGGCCGTCACTCCATGCCCCGGCCCTCCGAAAAAATCCTTGTTTGACATGCCTTTCGGAGCCGGCCGCGGCGGCCGGCCGCGGCAGCCGATTGGGCCTCTACTTGGCACCATTTATGCTTATTTTTTGATGTTTTGTCTAAAATCTAAAAGGAGGACAAACAGATGATTACTGCCAAACGGTTCGCACTGCTGGCAGTCAGCCTGCTCCTGTGCGCAGGACTGCTGACCGCCCAGCAAACCAACGCCAAGATCTTTGGCACCGTGCAGCTGGAAGACGGCTCGC
>JAFGST010000218.1 GCA_016934475.1 Candidatus Aminicenantota bacterium
AGCTTGATGTAGGGAGTCTCGCCGCAGCCGGCGCAGGCGCCCGAGAACTCGAAGAGCGGCTTGCGGAGCTGCACCCCCTTGAACTGGGCGATGGTGGTGCCGTCCAGGATGTTGTCGGGCAGGTCCTCGAAGAACTGGGCGTTCGCCGCCTCCCCGGCGATTCTCTCCTCCACGAGGGAGCGGAACTCCAGGGCCTTGGTCTTGGCCGGGCAGACGTGGACGCAGTTGCCGCAGCCGGTGCAGTCCTCGATGTAGACCTGCACCTTGTATTGCAGATCCCGCTCGTTCTTGGTGTTGGACTTGATGGTATTGAAGCTGGCCGGCGCCTTGGCCAGCTGCGCCGGCTCGATCTGCTTGGCGCGGATGGCCGCGTGCGGGCAGACGAGCGAGCATTGGTTGCACTGGATGCAGTTTTCGCTGAGCCAGTGCGGAACCTGCGGGGCGATGCCGCGCTTCTCCAGCTTGGCGGTGGCGGTGGGCACCTTGCCGTCGAGCGGCATCTGCGATACCGGCACGCTGTCGCCCTTCAGGTGCATCAGCTTGTCGATGACGGTGCGGGCGAACTCGGAGGCGCTGTCGGGGATGAGCTGGGGCACGGGCGCGGACTTCGTGATGCCCTGCACCGACGGCGGCACCTCGATCTGCTGCAGCGCGGCGCTGGTGCGGTCGACGGCATCCCAATTCATGCGCACGATTTTCTCGCCCTTCTTCTCGTAGGTCTTCTTGATCGAGTCCTTGATCAGCCGGATGGCCTCGTCGGCGGGAAGCACGCCGGAGATCTTGAAGAAGGCCACCTGCATGACGGTGTTGATTCGCTTGCCCAGGCCGACGGCGTCGGAGATCTTCAGGGCGTCGATGTTGTAGAACTTGATCTTCTTCTTGATGATCGTCTCCTGCATGTCGCGGGTCAGGTGGCCGAAAACCTCCTCGTTGTCCCATTCGGAGTTGAGCAGGAAGGTGCCGCCCTCCTTGACGCCAGCGAGCACGTCGTAGCGGCCGATGTAGGCCGGGTTGTGCAGGGCGATGAAGTCGGCCGAGTTGGAGAGGTAGGGGGCGCGGATGGGGCTCTTGCCGAAGCGCAGGTAGGAGATGGTGATGCCGCCCGACTTCTTCGAGTCGTAGGAGAAGTACCCTTGCGCGTACATGTCGGTATGGTCGCCGATGATCTTGATCGAGTTTTTGTTGGCGCCCACGGTGCCGTCCGATCCCAGGCCCCAGAAGATGCAGGAGATGGTGTCGCTCTTCTCGACTGAGAATTCCTCGTCGAAGGGGATCGAACGCTTGGAGACGTCGTCGGTGATGCCCACGGTGAAGTCGTGGAAGCATGCGCCGTCGAGGTGGTCGTAGACCGCCTTGGCCATGCCCGGCGTGAACTCCTTGGAACTGAGGCCGTAGCGGCCGCCGATGACGGTCAGCCCCCGGTTGGCCAGGGCCGTAACCACGTCCATGTAGAGCGGCTCGCCCAGCGAGCCCGGTTCCTTGGTGCGGTCGAGGACGGCGATCTTCTTGACCGTCTTGGGCAGCGCGGCCAGGAAGGCATCCAGGGCGAAGGGGCGATAGAGGCGGACCTTGATCAGGCCGAGCTTGGCCCCCTTGCGGTTCAGGGCATCCACCGTCTCCTCCAGCGTTTCGCAGGCCGAGCCCATGGCGATGACGACCTTTTCGGCCTGGGGATGGCCGACGTAGTCGAAGAGCCTGTAGCTCCGGCCGATCCTCTTGCCGACCAGGTCCATGTACTTCTGCACGATGGCCGGGGCCTTTTCGTAGTAGCGATTGACCGTTTCGCGGCCCTGGAAATATACGTCGGGGGCCTGCTGGCCCACCTTGAGCACCGGGCGGTCGGGTGTCAGGGCGCGGGCACGGAACGCCTCGACGTGCTTCATGTCCAGCAGCGAGGCCATGGTCCCGTAGTCGATCATCTCCACCTTCTGGATCTCGTGCGACGTGCGGAAGCCGTCGAAAAAGTTCAGGAAGGGGATCCAGGACTCGAGCGTCGCCAGGTGCGACACGATGGCCAGGTCCATGACCTCCTGCACCGAGGCGGCGGCCATCAGGGCGAAGCCGGTGTTGCGCACGGACATGACGTCGGAGTGGTCGCCGAAGATGGAGAGCGACTGGCAGGCCAGCGAGCGGGCGGAGACGTGGAACACGGTGGGCAGCATCTCGCCGGCGATCTTGTGCATGTTGGGAATCATCAGCAGCAGCCCCTGCGAGGCGGTGAAGGTGGTGGTCAGGGAGCCGGCCGTCAGTGCGCCGTGCACGGCGCCGGAAGCTCCGCCCTCCGACTGCATCTCGATGACATCGACCTCCTCCCCGAAGACGTTCTTGCGGCCGTTGGCCGCCCAGGAGTCGGCCATCTCCCCCATGTTGGACGAGGGGGTGATGGGATAGATGGCCGCCACGTCGCTGAAGGCGTAGGCGACGTGCGTGGCCGCGGTATTGCCGTCGATGGTCGCTTTTTTGAAGCTCATGATGGTTTTCTCCTTCTCATTGCTCGGAAAAAGTCCAGGAAACGGCACTCCCGGGGTCTCCTGCGACCTTTCCGTGATGCCAGCAAAAAAATGGTAACATATGAATATAATACCTGTCAAATCACATGCCCCGGCCGTCCGGCGCCGCCTTCCTTTGCTGTGGCCGATCCGGGAGCCAACATCGAGCGAAACGGTTTGGTCAAATCCATTGCTGTCCAAGATCTAATAAGGACAAATCCAGTTCGTTGGCAGGCTTTCGCGCCAATCGCCTCCACTTTTCCCCGTTGCGCTGACGCCTCCGGGAACCGATGGCCGTCTCCTCGACGTCCACAAGGCGTTCCGGCGATTGCCGCTGGGCCTGCCAAGACCAAATGCCCCTGGATCAATAGAAAGTCGGGTAAGCTTGCCCTGAGTGAACGAAGGGCAAATTGCCCGATCCAGCCATAAGTTGTCAGCAACCCTCTCGCAGATTCCAGTCTTTTTTAAAAGTTATTTTGGACAGATCTGGGTCAAATCAAACGGAAAATGGAGGACCGGGCGGCGATATTCAGGCGTTCAGGCGTTCGATCGAGATCCCTTCATTCAATCGATTTGGATGTTGGTCAACTCGCTCGTGATCGCGAAATCATACGGAGGATACTCGTACAGGGGCAGCCTGGGTTCGGTTTCACCGATGGAATATCCCCAGATGCTTTCATATTCAACCGTCTCCTCGCCGATGTCCTCGAGCTGGCGCAGGAACTCGCTGATGGATTTCGACTCGATGACGATCACTTTGCCCATCTTGTGGATGATGGGGCTGTGGGCCCGGGTCTGGTCGTAGTCGAACTGGATGATCCTTCTGCCGTAGCGGGTAATGCCGATCACCCTGAACGTCAGGCTCTTGCCCACTCCCGGCAGGTTGAGCACATTGCGGTCCGTGGCCAGAAAAGGCAGGCCGTTCTCGCTCATGATGCGCGTCAGGCGTTCATCCATGTCATGGGGCTCGCGAACCGCTTCCCGGATCGCCCCCACCGTTTTCTCATCCAGGCAACCGAAAATCTTTTCCTCGATCTGCTCCTGGACCGCCCGGGCGTTGGTGGCGAAGTTGAAGTAGTTCTCCATGTAGCCCTTCACCGAGAAGGAATAGTAGGGCAGCACGCCGATCTCTGCGAGTACCTGGCGGAGTTTGGCGGTGTGTCCCCGGCGGGAGGAGGCGGTCGTGAACACGTGCTGGTTGATGACGAACCACCCGGCCTGCAGGAATTGCTTGACGGCGTCGCGCACCTCGGGAGTGATCTCCATGGGGGATTCGAAATGGGTCTGAATGATGAACTGGCTGATCCCGGCCTGGACGGCCTGCTGCTTGAAATCGGCCAGGATGGAAACCAGCCTGGCGGTGATCCGCTGCGGCAGGTACGCCGGCAGGCGGGTGCCCAACCGGACCCGCACCATCTCGGCCAGCTTCTGCCCGTCCGGAAGCCTTTGATTCCTCTCTTTCTTTCGGACGGCCATGCCGAGAACGGCCGCGAGTATCTTCTGCAGGGAGGCGTCGGAGCTCATCAAGGCGTCGCCGCCGGTGATGAGAATGTCGCGCAGCTGTGAATCGCTTTCCCAATAGTCCATGATGCGCATGAGCTGCCCGTCCCAATGCTCGTCCGGCTTCAGCTTGTCGAGGTTGAAGTTCAGGTTGCCCCTCTGAAAATCGTACATGCGCTGGCAGGACGCGCAAAGGCCGCCGCAGGCGCGTCCCATGGTGGCGGGGATCAGGATGGCGACCTCGGGATAGCGCCTGTGGACGCTGTGGTGGGTGGGGAGGATCCAGCCTGCGGCGTTCGGCTTTCCGGGCTCCACCTTGTCCTCTTTTTCCCAGGCGACGATCTGGCCGAACTCGTCCACCAGCTGCTTGCTGTACACCACATAGTAGCGTATGGCCAGATCGGCGCCGATGGCGAAATAGGGGACCCGCACATGGAGCAGCGACAGATAGTATGGGTTCACGAAGAACGGGATGCCCGCCTTTTCCGCCTCATAGAGGATCTTCATCGTGTCCGGATCCAGGGAGTTGCCCAGCAGATCGTTAAGCAGCTGCGGCGAACGAATGGCAAAGTTGAGGTGGAAACGGTAATCGTCCCACCACTCGAGCATTTTCAGGTACTTCTGCTGCGGCGACATCTTCGGCTCGAAAGCGTAGCGCCCGCCCTGGATCTCTCCCGAGTCCATCTTGGCGATCAGGATGCCGATGATCCTTTCGCGGTTTTCCTCCCTGAGCTTGACGATGCGCGGGTCCAGGCCGCTGGGGAAGCGATCCATCCATTCCAGCAGGCGGTTCTTTTCCGGCTTGCTCCTTTCGTAGGTACCGGAAAACTGGCGGAAAAGGTAGAGCATGTCCTCGAAGAAATAGGGCTTCGCCCCACCGGTGCCGAAATTCACCGCCAGCCATATCAGCTTGACGGGATTGCTGATGGCGATCTCGCCGCGGAGATTCAGGTCCTCGTACTCGCGGCCGGCATTGTCGATATAATCGAGTATGCGGATGGCGGCATAATCCTGCCAGGTCAATTCCTCGAACGATTCCCGGCCCTTTTCGCCCCCCCGGTAGAACCCGTAGGCGAGCGGCTTTTCCTTCAAATAGCCCAGGATCCAGTTCCTAACCCCGACCAGCGCTTCGGTTTCATTGCGCGCGTTGCGCATGACTTCCTCGAGCTTGGGGTTTTCCTTCAGCAGTTTCTTCAGAAGTTTGTGGGACTTGACCGTGATGGCGATCCGGTCGAGCTTTTCGTTTTCAGTCATGGCGTTTCCTTCCCCTGGAAGCTCGGATTGATGCCGACAGGGGCGTCGGGCCATCCATATTGATGCCACGGTTGGCTGCGGTGGATTTTCGCAGGAAAAGGAGCCCCTTCTCCGTCATGATTCTGGGAAGGAGGGCGCCGGCTTGCGGCGGAACAGGCGTTTCAGGAAGCCGAGGATGCCCCTCCCGGATGGGCGCCGCGAAGAGCCCCCGAGGTCCTCCAGGGCCCTGAGTATCGATTCCGCCTCCACCTCGCGCGTCACCATCTGGATGATGGAGGCGATCTTTTCGCCCTCGTCGGGTTCGATCTTGAACAAGTTGCGGGAGAGCTTCAGCGCCGATCCCTCCAGGCTGTTCTCGGTGAAATACAGGGGGATGCCCGCGGCGCCGCAAGCGGCCTGCCGCCGATGATCCGGGCTCCCCCCGCACACCACGACGGCGGGAGGACAGGCTCCCCCCGAGAGCCGCGACACGATCACCGCATCCAGCACATCCGGCCGGGTATGGCTCACGAGCAGGGCTTTCCCCGCCTCCGCCTCCATCTTTTTGAGCACTTCCTCCGAGGAATCGAAGGCGACAATAAATCCCGATCCGCCGCCGGGGGAGGCCACGGAGCCGAAAAGCGGCGCGGCACCAATCTCCCGGGTGATCGTGGCGATTGACGGCCGGGCAATCCGCTCCTCGAAAGGAAGGATGCCGAACACGGGGATTCCCCTGCCGGAGAACCACAACCGCAACACCGGGGCCACGGCCTCCATTTTCGCGGGCAGGACCCGGTTGATCACCACTCCGAGCAGCGGGACTCCATGATTGTTGAACAGCGCCTGGCAAAGACAGAAACTGTCGATGGTGCTACCCACTCCCCCATCCAGGACAAGGATCACCGGGATTCCCAGCATCGATGCCACCCTGGCGTTCCCCAGGTCGAAGACCGATCCAACCCCCGGGTGACCGGTTCCCTCCACCAGGACGATGCCGCTGTTCCTCTGAAAGTCTGCAAAGGAGCGTTTCACGGCGCTGGGCATGCCTCGAGGCTCGCCGGTCCTCACATATCGTTCCGCCGCGCCCCTTGATGCCAGCATGGGGGTGGACTCCTTCTGGGAAAAGGAAAGCCCGAGGGCCTTGGCGATGAACCAGGAATCCTGTCCCACCGATTCCCCGTCGACCACGGTGGTTTTCTGGCCCAGCGGCTTGAAGAACGACACGCCGCCATCGACCCGCGCGGCGAACGCCTTGGCGAGTCCCAGGCAGAGGGTGGTCTTACCGGCATCCTTGCCCGAGCCCGCGATGAATACACCCCGGATCATGCCCCGCCCACCTCCGAGACCCGATTCTACAGGAAGTGAAACGTCGGCGCAACCGGTGCTTCCGCCCGGCGGGCGATCGCGGCGCGGCCGCGCCTAGGCCTTGTCCTTCTTGCCCTCGAAAAAGGAGTAGACAACCGGGACGACCAGCAGGGTGATCAGCGACGAGCTCAGCAGGCCGCCGACCACGGCCCGGGCCATCGGGGCCTGGGCCTCGCTGCCTTCCTTCAGCCCCATGGCCAGAGGCATCATGGCCAGGATGGTCGTTGAAGCCGTCATCAGGATGGGGCGCAGGCGCCGCCGCCCCGCCTCCTCGATGGCCTCGCGCACCCTCATGCCGTCGCGGCGGCGCAGCAGGTTGGTGTGGTCCACCAGCAGGATGGCGTTGTTGACCACGATGCCGCCCAGCATGATGCATCCGATGTAGGACTGCATGTTGAAGGTGGTGCCGGTGATCAGCAGCATCCAGACGACGCCGATGACCGCCAGCGGCACCGAGAACATCACGATGAAGGGATCGCGCACTGATTCGAACTGCATGGCCATGACCATGTAGACCAGCAATAGCGCCAGGATGATGCTGACCAGCAGCTCGAGGAAGGCCTTCTGCTGCTCCTCGAAGTCCCCGGTGAAGGCGACCTCGAAGCCGCGGGGAATGGGAATGCGGCGCAGGCCGGAGCGGATGTCGTCCAGGACCGAGGCCAGGTCGCGGTCCTCGATCTCGGACGATATGGTCAGCACGCGCTCGCGGTCGCGGCGCTCGATGCGCTGCGGGCCGCTGCGCGGCCTGACGCTGACGACGTTGCGCAGGCTGACCCCCTGGCCGTCGCCGTTGGTCAGCGTCAGGTCGAGGATGTCGTCCATGGTCAGGGCCTCGGCGTTCTTGACCTTGACCAGGATGCGGAATTCGTCGCCGCCCTCGCGGAAGGTGCTGGCCTGGGTGCCGGAGAGCACGGTCTCCAGCATGCCGCCGATCTGGCTCACCGAGAGCTTCATATCCGCGGCCTTCTGGCGGTCGATGAGCAGCAGCTCTTCGGGCATGCCCAGGTCGCGGCTGAGGCGGACGTCGGAGACGCCGCGGACTCCCTCCACGACCTTCTTCACTTGCTGACCCAGGGCGTCGCTCTTCTCCAGGTCGAAGCCGCGCACCTCCACCTGCACCCGGTCCTGGCCTCCCGCCCCGCGCATGAAGAAGAAGCCGCCGCCGGCGCGGACGCGCAGGACGACGCCGGGAATGCCCTGCAGGGCGCGCCGCAGGGCCATGGCGACCTCATCGCTCGAGCGCGAGCGCTGGGAGCGGGTGGGCAGCTTGACGGTGAAGTCGCCGGTGTGCGAACCGGAACGCCAGCCGCCGCCGCCGAAGCTCTCCTCGATGCTCACCAGCTCCGGGACCTCGCGGCGCACGATGGCGGCGATCTCCTTGAATTTTTCATCCAGCACCGCCAGGCGCGTGCCCACCTCCATCTCGACGCTCAGACGCACCTCGCCCTCGTCGGTCGTGGGCATGAACTCGCTGCCCACCAGCCCCACCAAAGCGATGCTGCCCGCCAGCAGGACGGCCACGGTCAATACCACCTTGACCCGGTGGTCCAGTGCCCAATGCAGCAGCCGCTGGTAACGGCTTTCGAGCGCGGCGAGCCGGCGGCGGATCGCCGTCACCGCCTGCAGCTTCCATGTCTCCAGCCGCGAGCGCGGGGCCCGTGAAGGGCTCAGGAGGCGGCTGGAGAGCATGGGCACCAGGGTGAGGGCGACGACCAGCGAGCAGATCAGGGAAAAGCTGACCACGAAGGCCAGCTGCTTGAACATGATGCCGGCGACGCCGCGCACGAAGACCATGGGCATGAAGACGCAGATGGTGGTCAGCGTGCTGGCCAGGACGGCGGCGGCGACCTCGCGGGTCCCGTCATGGGCGGCCTGCCGGGGCGCCGTGCCGCCATCCTTGAGGCGCACGATGTTCTCCAGGACCACAATCGAGTTGTCGACCAGCATGCCGATGCCCAGCGCCAGCCCGCCCAGGGTCATGATGTTCAG
>JAFGST010000219.1 GCA_016934475.1 Candidatus Aminicenantota bacterium
ACCTCCGACCGCTCCTACAAGAAGGCTCTTTCGTTCGAGGAGGCCGCCGCCGAGCTGCGTAAGCACGCCGGGGGGCAATTCGACCCGGCGATCATCGCCGCCTTCGCCAAGACCAGCCTCGATTTCTGGATCGCTGAGAAGCTGAGCATCCAGGACCAGCTGCACAACGAGCCCGGCCTCATCTGATCCCGCCCCGCCCTCAGCGGAAGCGGACCTCGAAGAGCAGAGCGTCCTCCACCGGCCTGTCGTAATAATCGCGGCGGCGGCCGACGCAGCCGAAGGCGAACTTCTCGTAGAGGCGGATGGCCGGGAGGTTGGAGGCGCGCACCTCGAGCACGGCCCGTTCGCAGCCCCAACGGCGTCCGCTGCCGAGGAAGAAATCGAGCAGGGCCGAGGCGTACCCCCGTTGCTGCCGCTCGCCGGCCACAGCCAGCTTGTGCAGCTCCAGCTCGGCGCCGAGGCGCCAGAAAAGCAGGTAGCCGGCCACGACGCCGTCGGCACCCTCGGCGACATAAAAATGGGAGAGGGTGTTTTCCAGTTCAGCAGCATAGTATTCGCGGCTCCAGGGATTGGGGAACTGCTCACGCTCGATGCGCTCGACGGCGGGCAGATCGGGCGAAGCCGCCTTCCTAACCAGCGCCGGGGCGGGTGCGGTCGCGTTCGGCATCGGGACGGCGCAGGTACGCGGGGACGAGCGCCTGCAGGTCGGTCACGAAGAGCCCGCGCCGGAAGCGCCGCAGCGCCAGGCGGCCGACGTCTACGGCCAGGAAACGGCCCCGGCGCGAGCGGCGGCCGCGCGGAACCCCGGCGGCCAGGAGATCGGCATGCCTCTCGACGCCGCTGCCGACAAGGGTGCAGCCCTCCAGCGCCCGCAGCAGCTCCGGGGCGTCGGCGCTGCGGGCCAGCCGGGGGGCGAGCCGCTCGCGCATCTGCCCCTCTTCGAAGCCGTAGGCGCCGAGGTAGACCTCGTCCCGTCCGGCGTCGATCACGGCTGCCGTGAGCCGCCCGCTTTCGGCGCTGGGTGCGGCCAGTGCCTCCAGCGTGTTCACCGCCACCATAGGCCTGGCCGCGGGGAAATTCAGGCCCTTCAGCGTGGCCAGGCCGACGCGGATGCCGGTGAACAGCCCGGGCCCGACGGTCACGCCGAAGAGATCGACGCGCGCCGCCTCCAGGGAGTGCGAGCGCAGCAGGAAGCCGATGCCCGGGACCAGCTGCGCCGCCAGGTCGCGGCGCGAGCAGAAACCGTGCTCGCCCAGGAGCTTCTCGTCGCGGAACAGGGCGATGGAGGCGTCGGGCGAGGCGGCGTCGATGGCCAGCACGATCACGACAGCCTCTTCTCCATGACCACTTCGCCGCCGCCGGGCAGGCTGCGGAACTCGAAGCGGTCCATGTAGGCGCGGATGATCATGATGCCCCGGCCATTGAACGACAGCGGCGGGCAGGAATCGGCCCGCTCCTCCAGGATCCCGGGATCGACCGGGCGGGGATTCTCGTCGCGGACATGGATGCGCAGCAGCGACGGTCCCCAGGCGAATTGCAGGTGCACCCGCTTCTCGGGATCGCGGCCGTTGCCGTGGACGATGGCGTTGTTGACCGCCTCGCGCAGGGAGATCTCGATCTTGAAGTAGACCTCGTCGTCGAACGCGAGCAGCTTCTTGATGAAGGAGAGAACCAGGACGCACAGCTCGGTGAATTTCTGGTCGCTGCGGAAGGCGACCGCGATGCGGTTCTCTTTCTTGGCCATGGGCGTCCAGTATAGCAAAAAATGCGGTTCGTTTCCACGGTGCGGCCCCGGGAGCCGGACCTTGCAAAAAAAATACCCGCGGAATAGAATCGGGGCATGGAAAAGAGAGAACTGGAAAACATCGGCGACTTTTTCTCCAAGAACAACGCCACTCAGGCGCCCGAGAAGAAGTGGGAAGAGATCTTCGCGGGCTGGATCGACAAGATCGACCAGGAAAAGATGATGCTCAACCTCTTCGAGCTGAAGCTGTGGTTCGAGAGCATCGAGGAGTTCCACTCCTCGACCTACCTGGAAAACCTGGTCTTCAAGTACCACGCCCCCAGCGAGCGCAACTACGAGTTCTTCGTCTTCGGCCTGCACCAGGCCGCGGCCCGCATCACCACCCTGCTCAAGGAGCTGGACTTCAAGAAGGACACCTACTTCCTGAACTTCGAAGAGTACGTCGTGGAGAAGATGCTCGAGCAGAGCATGGACCGGACGCTGCCCAACCTGAAGGAGTTCTATTCCCCCGAGTCCTGGTTCTACAGCTTCCGCATCTTCCTGCAGAGCTTCCGTAACCTGCTGGGCGAGATCCTGCGCCTGGACCAGGTCTCGCAGCGCGCCTACCTCTCGATGAAGAAGCTCTACCACCGCGAGCTGCTCGGCAATCCCATCCTCATCTCGCTGCTGAAGAAGCAGTTCATCCCCAAGATGGACAAGGTCTACCAGCCTGACATTTCCGGCATCATCGCCGCCTGCAAGGAGAAGAACATCCGCAAGAACCTGGGCATCTTCTTCGTCCTCTCCTTCCGCATCCTCAAGGTCAACAACTTCATCGAGCTGAGCCTGAACAAGAGCAAGTACCTGGACACGATCATCCCCCTCGTCTGCTCCCTGAAGAAGGACATGGAGGACCTCATGGCCTTCAACGACGTGGCCCTTTGGAAGAGCCTGCAGGCCGACCCGGAATTGAAGAAGGACCTGGGCCCGGTCGGCGACGTCTTCAAGAGCCTGAAGCTGGAGTTCAAGAAGATCTGGGAGGGGGAGCTGCCGTTCTACTTCGAGTCCGACAGCAACAAGATCAAGAAGCGGCGGCTGATCCAGAACATCGTCATCATCACCGAGGTGGCCGTCCAGGAGTTGATCGAGACCGTGGCGCGGCTGTTCAAGCCCTCGGTCTCCGGCAGCAGCATCTTCGAGAAGTACGTGTCGCGCCGCCAGAAGTCGCTGGAGGTCAAGAAGAAGCTGATCCGGCTGCACACCAAGATCAACGACTACTTCACGCGCAAGGGCGGCATCGCCCCGTCGGAGATCTTCTTCGATATCAACCAGTTCATGGAGAACGACCTGAACTACCTCCTATACAAGGACTGGAACGAGTTCCTGAACTACTTCGACAACCTGAACCGCACCAACCTCTCTTCCGAGTTCGAGCCCACGCTGCGCTCATTCCACAGCTTCCTGACCCGCATCCTGAAGGAGATCGTCAGCGAGAAGAAATAACTGGGACTCGGCGCATGGCTGACGGCATACTACTCTGGAAACTCCAGGGAAGAGACAGGGAAAACAAAGGGAAAGACAGAGGGAAAGCCAAGTGAAAGGGAGGTTCTGAAAGGGCTTTTCCCACTCTCTCTTCCCTGTGTGCAGCCGGTATGTTAAAATCCGCCTGATGAAGCGGTTTATCCCTATTTTTTGGCTCCTGGCCCTCGCCTTGCCCCTGCGATCGGTCCGCTTCCCCTTCATCAACTACCGCAGCTCCGAGGGTCTGCCGCAGAGCAACGTCACCGCCCTGCTGCAGGACCGCGACGGCATCATCTGGGTCGGCACCCAGTCGGGCATCGGCCGCTTCGACGGCGCGCGCTTCGAGACGCTCACCACCCTTGACGGTTTGGCCGGCAACTACATCACCGACCTGGAGCTGGATCGCGAGGGGGGCGTCTGGGCGGCCAGCCAGCAGGGGCTGAGCCGTATCCGGCACGCCCAGGTCGTCTCCGTGCTTCTGCCGGAGAGCTTCGTCCGCGACATCGCCTACAGTCCCATCGACCGCGTGCTCTGGGCGCTGACGTCCAACGGGCTCTTCACCGTGCGCGACGGAGTGGCTGAGCGCTTCGAACGCATCCTCGATCCCGCCCTCCTGCGGGGCCTGGCCGCCGGCAGATCCGGCATGGTATTTTACGGCCGCGACGCCGTCATGCTGCTGAAGAACGGCCGGCTGCAGAGCTTCCCCGCCCCCGGCGAGGTCGTCTTCGCCAAGGAGGCCGAGGGGCACCTCTTCGTGGGCTGCCGCGACGGACTGTACGTCCTGAATCCCTTCGGCGAGTTCAAGAAGTACTCGGGCCTGCCCGAGGGCATGGACCCGGTCCGCGACATCCTCTTCGACGTGCAGAAGAACCTGTGGATCGCCGGCCGCGGCGGCGTCTTCTACAAGGACCTGCAGACGGGCGCCGGCACCGTCTTCACCATGGACAGCGGCCTGGTCTACGACCGGGCGTCGCACCTGCTGCTCGACCGCGAGAACAACATCTTCATCGGCACCGAGTTCGGGCTCTCGCAGCTGTCGCGCCACATTTTCCGCATGTACGGCCCCGAGGACGGCCTGCCCTCGACCCAGGTCTGGGACATCCTGGAGGACGGAGACGGCCTGCTGCTGGCATGCGACGACGGGGTCGCCGAGCTGCGCGGAGGGCGCATCCGGGCCTTCGCCGTCAACCGCCTCCTGGCCAACCGCTCGGTCCGGGCCATCATCAAGATGGGCCCGCACCGCTACTTCCTGGGCTGCCGCGAAGGCGACATTTTCGAGTGGGACGGCGCCGGGCGGCTGGCCGTCCTCACCAGCGGCGTCAACGTCCTCTACGCCCTCCGCGACAGCCGGGATCGGGCCTGGTTCGCCACCGACCGCGGCCTGCTGCGCTACGACGGCGGGGAGTTCACCTGGCTCCGCCAGGGCCTGAACGATCCCATCGTCTGGGACATCGCCGAGCTGGAACCGGGCACCCTTTTGGTCGGCACGCGCCGGGGGGTCCAGGTGCTGCGCGACGGGACGTTCGTCCACTCCCCCTGGGAGGAGCAGGTCGGCCCGATCACCGTAAACGACATCTTCGTCGTCTCGCCCCGCGAGGTCCTGCTGGCCATGGAGCGCAACGGGCTGATCTGGCTGCGCGGAGACGGGGTGAAGCGCCTGGGCCCGGAGCAGGGCATGCTGCACAACGACGTCTGGTCGGTGCTGCGCGACGACAACGGTCACATCTGGATGAACACCACCGCCGGCATGGAGCGCTACGACCGCGACGGCACGTTCGCCCACTTCAACAAGAGGACCGGGCTGTTCGGCGACGAGGGCTGCATCCACGCCGCCCTGAAATCGCGCAGCGGCAACCTCTACTTCGGCGTCGTCCCCGGCCTGGTGGAGTACTCGTTCTTCGCCGACGAGACGCCGCCGCGCCGCCCCGTGCTGATGCTACGCGATCCGCTGGTCAAGGGCACGCCGCGCCGCCTCGGCCCGGCGACTCCCCTGCCCCACGACCAGAACACGGTCGAGTTTCGCTTCATATGCCCGACCACCAGCCGCGAGACCTCGCCGCTGTACAAGACGCGGCTCTTCCCCTTCGACAACGACTGGTCGCTCCCCGGCCGCGGCACCACGGTGCGCTACACCAACCTGCCGCCCGGCACCTATACCTTCCAGGCGCTGGCCAACAACGGCGGCGACGAGTGGTTCGGCCTCGACAGGCGCATCGTCTTCACCATCCGCCGGCCGTTCTGGAAACAGTGGTGGTTCGTGACCCTGGAGGCGCTGCTGGCCCTGGCGGCACTGGCTGCCGTCGTCCAGCTGCGCGTGCGCGCCCTGCAAAGGCAGAAGCGGAGGCTGGAGGAGGTGGTCCAGGCCCGGACCGCCGAGATCGCGGAGAAGAACCTCGAGCTCGCCCGCCTCTCCATCACCGATCCGCTGACCGGCCT
>JAFGST010000220.1 GCA_016934475.1 Candidatus Aminicenantota bacterium
CTCGTTCCGCCTGCGCGCCGGCCAGCCGGTGGCGGCCACGGTCACGCTGCGCGGCGAGCGCATGTACGACTTCATGGACCGCTTCGTGACCGTCGTCATCCCGCGCATCAAGGATTTTCGCGGCATGTCCCGCAAGTCCTTCGACGGCCGCGGCAACTACACCATCGCCCTCAAGGACCAGCTGGTCTTCCCCGAGATCAACTACAGCAAGGTCGAGAAGCCCAAGGGTATGTCCATCACCTTCGTCACCTCGGCCAGGAGCAACCAGGAGAGCATGGCCCTGCTCACGCACCTCGGCGTTCCGTTCAAATAAGCAAGGAGGAATAAGGTGGCCAAACTGTCATCCGAAGTCAAGGAGCTGAAGAAGAAGAAGTACGCGATCCGCTACCGCACGCGCTGCCGCCTCTGCGGCCGGCCGCGGGCGGTCTACCGCAAGTTCGCCCTGTGCCGCCTGTGCTTCCGCGAATTGTCGTTGAAAGGAGAAATCCCGGGTGTGACCAAGGCATCCTGGTAAGGAGAACACATGGCGCATACAGACCCCATCGCCGATATGCTGACCCGGTTGAGGAACGGCATCATGGCCGAGAAGCGGGAAGTGGCCGTCCCCCTGTCGAACACCAAATTGGAGATTGCCAAGATCTTCAAGGCGGAGGGCTACATCGCGAATTTTCGCGTCGAGAAGGCCCGGGTTCCCGCCCAACTGATCGTGGAGTTGAAATACAGCGGCAAGAAGCGCAACGTCATCGAGGGCCTGAAGAGGATCTCCACGCCCGGCCGCCGCGTTTACGCCGCGAAGGACGAGATTCCCAAGGTTCTCGACGGGTTGGGCGTGGCGGTGATCTCCACGTCGCAGGGCATCGTCACCGGCAAGGAATGCCAGAAGCGCAACATCGGCGGCGAAGTGCTGCTGCATGTCTGGTAGGAGGCACCATGTCGCGCTTAGCATCCAAACCCATCGTGTGTGAGGCCGGAGTGACCGTCGCCGTCGCCGGAGCGACGGTCAAGATCAAGGGGCCTAAGGGCGAACTGGCCGTGCCGGTGCCCGACGGTATCGAGGTCAAGGTCGAGGGCGCGCAGGTTCATGTGTCGCGCCGCGACGACGGCGTCAAGTCGCTGCAGGGGCTGACCTGGAGCCTGGTGCGCAACGCCGCCGTCGGCGTCAGCCGCGGTTTTTCCCGCAAGATCGAGATCGTCGGCAAGGGCTGGCGCTCCACGGTCAAGGGCGACGTGATCAACCTGCAGGTCGGCCATTCCCACCCCGTCGATTTCAAGCTGCCCCCCGGCGTCACGGCCAGCCAGGAGAATCCCGGAAGCTTCACGCTGTTCTCCCACGACAAGCGCCTGCTGGGCCAGACCTGCGTCGACATCCAGCGCCTCCGCCCGGTGGAGCCGTACAAGCTGAAGGGCATACGCCTGCAGGGCCAGGTCCTGAGGCAGAAAGTCAGAAAGGCAGCGGGAGTGTAGCATGATCACAGCCAAGCACATTGTCAGGAAGATCAAGCGCCGGAGGGTGCGCAACGCCCTCAAGGCCACGCTGCGCGGTACGGCGCAGCGCCCGCGCCTGATCATGATCCGAAGCAACAAGTACCTGTACACCCAGGTGATCGACGACGCCAGCCACAACGTGCTGCTGAGCGCTTCCACCCTGGAAAAGGAACTGAGGGCCAAGCTGAAGAGCGCCAAGGACAAGGCGGCGGCCAAGCTCCTGGGCGAGACCATCGCCGAGCGCCTGAAGGAGAAACGGATCGCCGCGGTCGTCTTCGACCGCAACGTCTACTCCTATGCCGGCCGTGTCAAGGTCTTCAGCGACGCCGCCCGCGAAAAGGGAATCCGCTTTTAAGGAGAACAACGTGCAGCATTACATGGATAGCAACGAACTGTTCCAGGAAGAGGTGATCTCCATCCGCCGCGTGACCAAGGTCGTCAAGGGCGGAAAGAACCTCCGCTTCTCCGCCGCGGTCGTGGTCGGCGACAAGGCCGGCCAGGTCGGCATGGGCAAGGGCAAGGCGCGCGAGGTCCCCCTGGCCATCAAGAAGGCCGTTGCCGACGCCAAGAAGAACCTGGTGCGGGTGCCCATCATCAACGAGACAATCCCCTATTTCAAGGTCGGGACCTACGGCGCATCGAGGGTGGTCATGCGCCCGGCTTCTCCCGGAACCGGCGTCATCGCCGGCGGTTCGGTGCGGGTGATCATGGAGCTGGCCGGGATCAAGAACATCCTGACCAAGATCCTGCACAGCAAGAACTCGATCACCGTGGCCCGCGCCACCATGAACGGTCTCATGAGACTGCTGCCTCCCGAGACCTTCGCCGGAAAGAGAGGCAAGAGCAAGGAGGAATCATGGCAGTGAAGAAGAAAGGGGCGTTCCCCAAGGTCCGCATCACGCTGGTCAAGAGCCTGATCGGCCGTTCGCAACGGCAGCAGGCCACGATCCGCGGGCTGGGATTGCGCAAGCTCCACTCGCAGGTCGTCCACGAGAAGAGGCCGGAGATCGCCGGCATGATCCGCAAGGTCGATTTCATGCTCCGCGTCGAGGAGGTGGGCCATGATCAGCCTTGACAACCTGAAGCCCGCCAAGGGCGCCGTGCGCAAGCGCAAGCGGGTAGGGCGCGGCCCGGGATCGGGCTACGGCGTCACCGCCGCCCGCGGCAGCAACGGTCAGAAGTCCCGGTCGGGATACAGTCGCAGCCGCGGTTTCGAAGGGGGCCAGATGCCCTTGGTGCGCCGGCTTCCCAAGCGCGGCTTCACCAATATCTTCCGCCAGGAATTCAACATCGTCCACCTGGGGGACCTGGACCGCTGCGGGCTCGACGAGATCACGATCGCCGACTATTTCGCGAAGAACCTGGCCCGGAGGCGCGGCCTGCGGATCAAGGTGCTGGCCGACGGCGCGCTCACGCGCAAGATGAAGATCGAAGCCCACCGGTTCTCCCAGGCGGCCCTGGACAAGATCCGCAAGGCCGGCGGCGAGGCCGTCGTCTGCCAAGGAGATGAAAATTGATCCGCTTCATCCGCAATATCTTCGTCATTCCCGAACTGCGCAAGCGGGTGATCTTCACCCTGCTGCTGCTCGCCGTCTACCGCATGGGATCGCAGATCGTCACCCCCGGCCTGAACTCGGAGGCCTTGCGCCAGTTCTTCGAGGCCCTGAAGGGGACGTTCTTCGGCTTCATGGACATGTTCTCCGGAAACAACATCTCCAAGATGACCATATTCGCCCTGGGGGTAATGCCCTACATCAGCTCCTCGATCATCCTGCAGCTGCTGCAGGTGGTCTGGCCCTACCTGGACCGCATCGCCAAGGAGGGGGAGCTGGGCAAGAAGAAGATCACCCAGTACACCCGCTACGGCACCGTGCTGATCTGCCTCATCCAGGGCGGCGGCATCGCCGTGGGGCTGGAGCGGATGAATCCCAACGGCATCCCGGTCGTCCTGAACCCGGGCTGGGGCTTCCGGCTGCTGACCGTCCTCACCCTGACCACCGGCACGATGTTCATCATGTGGCTGGGCGAGCAGATCTCGGAGCGCGGCATCGGCAACGGCATCTCGCTGATTATCTTCGCCGGCATCGTCGTCGGGCTGGTGCCGGGCGTGGGCAACACCATGGAGGGGCTGAAAACGGGCGATATGTCCCCGCTGAAGCTGATCTTCATCCTGGCCATGGTGCTGGCGGTCATCGCCTTCATCTGCTACGTGGAGATGGGGCAGCGGCGCATCCCCATCACCTACGCCAAGCGCATCCAGGGCCGTCGCATGATGGGCGGCCAGAGCACCTTCCTGCCCCTGAAGGTGAACACCGGCGGCGTCATCCCCATCATTTTCGCCTCATCGGTCATCACCTTCCCGGCCACCATCCTGCAGTTCGTCAAGCACCCCATCGCCCAGAAGATCACCCAGCAGCTCACCTGGGGCATGCCGCTCTACAACCTGCTCTACGTCACCTCGATCATCTTCTTCACTTATTTCTATATCTCGATCATATTCAATCCCTCCGACGTCTCCAACAACCTGCAGAAATACGGAGGCTTCATCCCCGGCATCCGCGCCGGAAAGAACACTTCCGACTACATTGACGGTGTGCTCTCCAAGTTGACCTTCATCGGCGCCATCTACCTGGCGCTGGTCGCCCTGCTGCCAGAGTTCCTGATGACCGGCTTCAAGGTAGGCGCGCTGCCCTTCGTGGGCGACTTCCTGGAGGCCAACCTGCCGCGCTGGTTCTATGAGGGCTTCAACGTGAAGTTCTATTTCGGCGGCACATCGATCCTGATCGTGGTCGGGGTGGCGATGGACACGGTGCAGCAGATCGAGGCCCAGCTGACCATGCGCAACTACGACTCGTTCTCGCGCCGAGGACGCATCCGGGGGCGGCGCGGATGAAGCGTTTCATTCTCTTCGGCGCTCCCGGTTCCGGCAAGGGGACCATGGGCGAGCTCATTCAGCGCGATTTCGGCTATGCCAAGATCTCCACCGGCGACATCCTGCGGGCCGAGATCGAGCGGGGAAGCGCCGACGGCCTGCGGGCCAGGAGTTTCATGGAAGACGGGGGCCTGGTCCCGGACGAGCTGGTCATCGAGCTCGTGCGGCAGCGCCTGGAGCGCGGCGACCTGGACGGCGGCTACGTCATGGACGGCTACCCGCGCACCCTGGTCCAGGCCGAAGCGCTGACGGCGGTGCCCAGCGAAAGCGAGAGGGCGATCTTTCTCGAGGTCAGCGAGGCCGAAGCGATACGGCGCCTGCAGGCTCGTCTCACCTGCCGGGAATGCGGGGCCATCTATCACCGGGAGAACAAGCCCCCGCGCCAAGCGGGTGTGTGCGATGTCTGCGGCGGAGCAGTCGAGCCCCGCGCCGACGATGCCGCAGCGGCGGTACGCAGGCGCTTCCGCGTGTACGCCCGGCGCACCCTGCCGGTGATCAGGTACTATGAGCACCGCCAGGTGCTGGCGCGCGTCGACGGCAACGGGACGGCGGCCTCGGTCTACGAGAGGATCCGGGAGCTGATCTCATGATCCTGCTCAAGACCAACCGGGAACTGGAGCTGATGCGCGAAGCCAACCGCATCGTCGCCGTGGTCCTGGACGAGCTCGCCGAGAGGATCCGGCCCGGAGCGACCACCCATGAGCTGGACGACTGGGCCGAACGGCGCATCCTCGGGCTCAAGGGAATGCCCGCCTTCAAGGGGTATAAGGGGCGCAACGGCATCCGGCCCTTCCCGGCCACCCTGTGCACCTCGATCAACGAGGAGGTGGTGCACGGCATTCCCTCGCCGGAACGCATTCTGCGCGAGGGCGACATCATCGGCATCGACGTCGGGGTCGTCTTCGAGGGGTACCACGGAGACGGAGCCCGCACCTACGCCGTGGGCGACGTGGCGCCGCGGGCCCGCGAGCTGATGGCGGCCTGCCTGCGCTCGCTGGATCTGGGTATCGCTGCGGCGCGGAACGGCAACCACTTGGGAGACATCTCCAAGGCCATCGACGGCTGCGTGCGCGCGGCGGGATTCGAGGTGGTGCGCGACCTGTCGGGGCACGGCATCGGCCGCGGCCTGCACGAGGACCCCCAGATCCTGAATTACTATGATGGCCGCCGCGGCCCCCGGCTGCGCAGCCGCATGACGCTGGCCATCGAGCCCATGATCAACGCCGGCGGCTGGGAGGTGCGTACACTGGAGGACGGCTGGACGGTGGTGACCCGAGACGGGAGCCTGTCCGCTCATTTCGAGCACACGGTGGCCCTCACCGACGAAGGCCCCGAGATTCTGACGAGGTGCTGATGGCCAACAAGGAAAAAGACGTCATGGAAGCCAGGGGCGTCATCCTGGAATCGCTGCCCAACGCCATGTTCCTGGTGGAGCTGGAGGGATCCCATCACCGTATCACCGCCCACCCGTCGGGCAAGATGCGCAAGAACAACATCCGCATCCTCCCCGGGGACAAGATCCTGCTGGAAATATCTCCCTATGACCTCACCCGCGGTCGCATCATCTATCGATTCAAATAGGAGGAACAGATGAAAGTGAGAGCATCGGTCAAGAAAATCTGCAATAAATGCAAGGTGATCAAGCGCAAGGGCGTCGTGCGCGTGATCTGCAAGGACGCCAAGCACAAGCAAAGGCAAGGATAAGGAGGAAACGTGGCACGCATCGCCGGAATCGAAATCCCCAACCACAAGCGCGTGGAAGTCGGCTTGACCTATATCTTCGGCATCGGCCGTCCCAAATCGCGGACGATCCTGGAGAATGTCAAGGTCGACCTGAACAAGAAGATCAAGGACCTCACCGCCGAGGAGCTGAACCGCATCCGCAAGCACATCGAGTCGGAGGAGATGGTCGAGGGCGACCTCAAAAAGAAAGTCAACACCGATATCAAGCGCCTGATGGACATCAACTGCTATCGCGGGCGCCGGCATAAAAAGGGTCTGCCGGTCCGGGGCCAGAGAACCAAGACCAACGCCAGGACGCGCAAGGGGCCGCGCGGTTCGATGATCAAGAAGAGGAAATAGGGGAGGCAGCCGATGGCTCAAAGAAAAAGCAGCAGCAAATCCAAGAAGAAGGAAAAGAAGGTCATTACTCACGGCGTCATGTTCATCCATTCGACCTTCAACAACACCATCATCACCATCACCGACACCGAGGGCAAGGTGCTGACCTGGGCCTCGGGCGGCGTGGTGGGTTTCAAGGGCTCGCGCAAGTCCACCCCGTTCGCCGCCCAGCTGGCGGCCGAGAAGGCGTTGAAGGACGCCGAGAACTTCGGGCTGCGCACGCTGGACGTCCGGGTCAAGGGTCCCGGAGCGGGGCGCGAGAGCGCCATCCGCACCATTGGCAACACGCCGTTCCAGGTGCGCTCGATCAAGGACGTCACGCCGATCCCGCACAACGGCTGCCGGCCGCCGAAGAAAAGGCGCGTATAAGGAGGAAGCAAAGTGGGAAAATATACCGGATCGATGTGCCGTCTGTGCCGCGCCGAGGGCAAGAAGCTCTTCCTGAAAGGCAAGCGCTGCCTGAGCGACCGCTGCGCCGTGGAAAAGAAGAATTACCCTCCGGGACAGAAGGGGGCGCGGATGAGCTTCCGCAAGTCGCATTACAAGTTCCAGCTGCGCGAGAAGCAGAAGGTGAAGCGGTTTTACGGGGTGGGCGAGAAGCAGTTCCGCAACGTTTTCGCCTCGGCGGTGCGCCGCAAGGGCATCACCGGCGAGAACCTGCTGCGCACCCTGGAGATGCGGCTGGACAACGTGGTCTACCGCCTGAACTTCGCCTATTCCCGCAACCATGCCCGGCAGATGATCCGCCACGGCTTCTTCTCCGTCAACGGCCGGAAGGTGGATATCCCTTCCTACATCGTGGCCCTGGACGACGTCATCGCCTTCCGGGAAAAGCGGCGCGTCTCGGAGAACGTCAAGGCCATGCTCGAGGACGTCAAGGGGCTGGTCGAGGTCCCCGGGTGGCTGATCCTGGACGGCGCCAATCTCAGCGCCAAGGTCAATGCCATGCCTACGCGGGACGACGTATCCCTGAAAGAGATCGAGGAGCGGCTGATCGTCGAGTTGTATTCGAAATAAGGAGGGAACCATGAGCTTTAAATACCAGCGCCCCCGCAAGTTGGACGTCGAGGAGCTGACCCCGAACTACGGCCGATTCTCGGCCGAGCCCTTCGAGCGCGGCTACGGCATGACCGTGGGCATCGCCCTGCGCCGGGTCCTCCTCTCGCTCATCGAGGGCGCCGCCATAACCGCCATGCGCATCGACGGGGTGCTTCACGAATTCTCCATCATCCCGGGAATCTACGAGGACGTGCTGAACATCATACTGAACATCAAGACCGTGCCCCTCAAGCTGAACAGCGACGAACCGCAGGTGGTGCGCATCCAGAAGAGCGGGCCGGGTGAGATCCTCTCGGGGGACATCCTCGGCGACGGCAGCGTGGAAGTCCTGGACAAGAACATCCACCTGGCCTACATGGAGGAAGGGGCCAAGTTCCAGGCTGAGCTCATCGTCAAGCGCGGCCTGGGCTTCCAGCTTTCCGACCAGAACTTCGACGAGACGCTGAGCGTGGACTACATTCCGGTGGATGCCAATTTCAACCCGGTGGAGAAGGTCAACTATACCATCTCCCCCTCGCGGGTGGGCAAGACCACCGACTACGAGAAGCTGATTATCGATGTCTGGACCAACGGCAGCATCTCGCCCAAGGACGCACTGGCCCGTGCCGGCAAGATCCTGCGCGACCACCTGGTGGTGTTCATCGACTACCAGGACAAGGAGAAGCTCAAGCCCGGCGGCGAGCCTGAAGCCGGCGCCGATATGGAGAGCAAGACCGAATACCTGGAGAAAACCGTGGAGTCCATGGGGCTCTCGGTGCGCGCCCTGAAGTGCCTGAAGCGCCTCGGCGTCGACTACATTTTCGAGCTGGTGGAAAAGACCGAGCACGAGCTGCTCAATTCCAAGAATTTTGGCAAGAAGTCGCTGGAGGAGATCATCGGCAAGCTGAACGAGTACGAGCTTGGGCTGGGACAGAAGCTCCCGGAAGCGCTGCGGCTGGAGTTCAAGAAGAAGTTCCTGAAGAAGGATACGCACATCGAGATCATGGAGGAGTAGCCACATGAGACACGGCAAAGACGGATACAAGCTGAGGCGCGACCCGGCCCACCGCCGCGCCCTGCTGCGCAACCTGGCCGCCAGCGTGGTCGAGAAGAACCGCGTGACCACTACCCTGGCCAAGGCCAAGGCGGTCCAGCCCATCGTGGAGAAGATGGTCGGACTCGGAAAGTCCGGCACCCTGGCCGACAAGCGCCGCGCCCTGGCTTTCTTTTTCCGGCGCCAGACGGTGCAGAAGCTATTCGATGAGGTGGCGCCGCGCTTCATGGACCGTCGCGGCGGCTACACGCGCATCATCCGCTCCGACTTCCGCAAGGGCGACGGGGCCGAGACGGCGATCATCGAGTTCGTCGACTTCCAGTTCGTGCCCAAGGAAAAGAAGAAAAAGGAAAAGAAGCCGGCCAAGAAGTGAAACGTGGGCGGGCATAGCTCAATGGTAGAGTACAAGCTTCCCAAGCTTGGTGTTGCGGGTTCGAGTCCCGTTGCCCGCTTTTCGCTCAGTACATCGCTTGGAACAAGGAGAACCCATGTCCGTATTCACCCAGAAAAAAGTTCCTGAATCGACCGTCCCGGGTCCAACGCTCTCCGACGGCCAGTCCTCTCTAGTCGGCAAGACCCTGATGATCAAGGGAGAGATCTATTCCGAGGACGAGATCCTGATCGAAGGGAAGGTCCAGGGCAGGATCACGGTGAAGAACCGCGTGGTCATCGGCCGCAACGGAGATGTCGAGGCCGAGATCGAGGCCCGGGACGTGGTCATCCACGGCAAGGTCAAGGGAAACGTACGCGGCAGCCAGAAGGTGGAGATCGTGCCGTCCGGATCACTGCACGGAGACATCCACGCCCCGCGGGTCGTAATCGCCGACAGCGGCATCTTCGAGGGCAACATCGAGATGCGTCCCAAGGGGGAGAAGCCCCGGTCCGCCGACGAGAAGACGGCGGGAGCCAACGCCCAGGGCGGCGAGGCCGCCGGCCACACGAAGCCGACCCACAAGTAATGCCCTCCTGGTTCCTGCTTTGCGAGCCGGGGCCGTTCCCGGCCGCAGAGAACATGGCCCGGGACGAGCATCTCTTCCATCGCTGCCACGAGGCAAAAGGCGGCTACTTGCGCCTCTACGCCTGGGAAAGGCCCACCTTCTCCATCGGCGTCTCCCAGAAGGCGTCCCGCGTGCTGGACCTTGATTTCATCCGGGCCTCGGGCTGCGAGTACGTCCGGCGCGTCACCGGCGGCAAGGCCGTCCTGCACCACCGCGAGATCACCTATGCCGTGGCCTCGTCCGAGGACCTCTTTTTCAGGCAGCACGACCTGCACCGTTCCTACATGCTGATCTCGCGGGTCCTCGTGCAGGCCATCCGCTCTCTCGGCGTGGACGCCGAGCTTTCCAAGGGCAGCAGTTCCGAGCTCTCGCGCAGCCACAACCCCTGCTTCTCCTTTCCCACCCCCCACGAGGTCGAGGTGGGAAACAGAAAGATCGTGGGTTCGGCGCAGAAGCGCGATCATCAGGCCCTGCTGCAGCACGGTTCCATCCCCCTGGCCATGGACTACGACCTGTATGCCGCCGGCGCCAGGTTCCCCGCCCAGGCGCTGCGGCGGAGCATGGCCACCTGGGGGGACGTCTCCTCGCGCGGGGCGCAGGAATTGAAGAACGCCCTGGTACGCGCCTTCGAGGAGTTCACGGCCTGCCCGCTGGTCCCGTTGGAATTCTCCGCGGCGGACCGGGAGCGCATCTCCTCGCTGCGCAGCAAGTATGCCTCCGATGCCTGGAACCTTTCCGTCTAGGCTCGCCCTGTTCATCCTGGCCCTGCCCCTGGCCGTTGCCGCCGGGACGCGGGAGCACGAGATCCAGTTCCGCCGCAACGATTACCCGGCTCCCGTCGCTCCGGCGCGGCTGCAGGCGGCGGGCATCTCCAAGGCCATCCTGCGCGTCTTCAGCGACGACGAACGGAACGGAGGCCTGTACTATGCCAGCGGCCTGTTCCCGGTGGTGCGGCCGGCGCTCGATCCCTGGGCCGCGGCCTATACGGGCAGCGCTGTCCGGCTCTGGGCCTGGATGGGGGTGCGCAAGTTCGCCTGGCTCGACGATCCGCGGCTGCTGGACCGCGAGTGGCGGGAGGGGACGGCAAGCCTCATCCCCAAGCTTGACCTGTTTAATCCCCAGGCCCAGGATCTCATCGCCGGGCTGTTCGCCAGCCTGGCTCGCCTGCCGATTTGCGGCATCCTCGTCCAGGACGATCTGGCCATCCTGCGCAACGAGGGCTTTTCCAGCTGGGGCAAGGCGAGCTTTCACCTGGCCAGCGGCCTGGCGGCCGAGCCGCGGCGCATGCTGGCTGTGGATTCGGACGCCGGACGAGTCTGGGAGGACCTGAAGGCCCAACGTGTCTCCGGGACGCTGAACGGCATCCTCTCCGCCTGCCGGGGATCGAACCCGGCCGTGGCCGTCGGCATCAACGTCCACTACGAGGCGCCGCTGACCCCGCAGAAGGCCCGCGCCTGGTACGGGTTCGACGTCCAGGCCATAAAGACTTCGGCGGCCGATCTCTTCTACCTCATGGCCTACCATCGCCAGCTGAAGGCCGAGATGAGGCTGGGGGAGTCGGAGAATCGCCTATACTTCCGGCGCATGCTGGAGGAGGCCCTGAAGCTCTGGGGGGCGCGACTGGCCGTCAAGCTGCAGGTGCGCGACTGGAAAAGCAGCCAGCCGATCCCGTTTCCGGAGCTGAAGGCCTACTATGACTTGATCCCCGCCGGCGTCGATCGCGTCTGCTTCGCCGCGGCCGATCCGGAGGACCTGGACCTGATTTCAAAGGTCATAGCTCAACGATCTACAAGTGTTAGTGATAGTGTTAGCGTTAGTAACGGCAAATGAAGATGGACTGACGCGGCTGCGAATCACGAATCACGAATTACGAATCACGAAGCAAAAGCTCGTCGGATGCCTTTACCAGGGGATTGGCTATTCCCTGCTACTTGAACGTGCAAGACCGGTCCTCGATCGCCAGCGCCGCCGCCTCCTTGCCGACGCGCTTCACATCCAGGGTGCGGCAGATGCGGCCATCGACCAGCTCGTAGATGTGGTCGGCTTGCAGGGCCACCTCGCGGTCGTGGGTGACCAACACCAGCGTGATGTCGCTCTCGCGGTTCAGCTCGGACATGAGCCCGAGGACGGCATGGCCGCTCTCGCGGTCGAGGTTTCCGGTCGGCTCGTCGGCGAAGACGACCTTCGGCCGGTTGACCAGAGCCCGGGCGATGGCGACGCGCTGCTGCTGGCCGCCCGACAGCTCATACACGGCCTTGTCGCGGAATTCCCCCACGCCGATGCGCTCCATGATGCGCAGCGCCTCGCGTTGCTGCTCCGGCGCGGGCCGGCCGCCACCGATCCAGTAGGGCAGCAGGACGTTCTCGTAGGCGTTGAACTCGGGCAGCAGGTAGTGGAACTGGAA
>JAFGST010000221.1 GCA_016934475.1 Candidatus Aminicenantota bacterium
CTTGAGAATCGGGGCGAGTAGATTTGAACTACCGACCTCCTGCTCCCAAGGCAGGCGCGCTGACCAGGCTGCGCTACGCCCCGCTGGCCAAGGTCTCTACAGCTCGGATATGTCCCGTCTCATCCGTTTGCGCATGCGCTTGCGGGCCTGGGCGGCCTTCAGGCGCTTGCGCTCGCCCGGTTTCAAGTAGACCGTGTGCTTCTTGATCTCCTTGATGATGGCTTCCATCTGCACTTTTCTCTTGAAACGGCGCAGGGCGCTCTCGAAGGATTCCCCCTGCTGAAGTTCAACGAATGCCAATGCGATCACGCTCCTTTTTTTGAAATCAATGACCGGTGAGACTGAAATATATCCCATTTCAATGCGCCTGTCAAGGGAAACCGCCCCTGGACGCGCTTGGGTCCCCCTCGTACGCTTGGCTGTGGCACTGGGGCAGACCACGCTCACCACTCCAGGACCGACCGACCGTGGATCGCGCCATCTAGAATGGCCAACTCGCCCCGACAATGCCGGGGCTCAAACAGTGGCCATTCTGCCTACGGCCGATGGCGCTCCCCGGGTCGGGACCCGGTCCCTCCGTTTCGTTCGCTTTGGCCTGCCCCAGCACCGTTCCCAGGGTGACTAGTGGCTTTTATTAATTGCGTCCGCGGCTGAAAGCGGGTAAAATAAGGCCATGCCGATGAAGACCGTCTTTCCCGTCGCCGGGGTGGGCACGCGCTTCCTGCCCGCCACCAAGGAAGTTCCCAAGGAGATCCTGCCGGTCCTCGACAAGCCCCTCATCCAGTATGCCGTCGAGGAGGCCGCGGCCAGCGGCCTGGACGATTTTGTCTTCATCACCGCCCCCGGCAAGGAGGCCCTGGAACGCTATTTTGCCCCCAACGCCGAGCTGGACGAGTTCCTGGGGCGGCACGGCAAGGAGGGACTTCTGGACGGGATTCGGGAATTCTACGGGAAGAAATTCACCTACATCCGCCAGGAGCAGGCGCTGGGCTTCGGTCACGCCGTGTCGCTGGCGGAGGCGGCCGTAGGCGACGAGGCCTTCGCCATCTCGCTGCCCGACGACCTGATCCTCTCCGAGCAACCGGCCATGGCCCAGATGCTCGCGGTCTATGAGAAGTATCGCTCGCCGCTGATCGCCTTCATGAAGGTGCCCCGGGCGGATATTCCCCGTTACGGCATTGCCGCCGGTCCCCTGCTGGAGGAGAGAGTCTTCGCCATCGAAAAGCTGGTGGAAAAACCGGCCGCGGCCGACGCGCCCTCGAATTTCGCCGTCATCGGCCGCTACATCATGACGCCTGACATCTTTCCCCTGCTCAAGCGCGGCAGCAAGGGCGCCGGCTCCGAGATCCAGCTGACCGACGCCGTGGTTGAGCTGATGAAAAAACGTCGGGTACTGGGTTACTTTTTCGAGGGCCGGCGCTTCGACGCCGGCACCACCCTGGGCTACATCGAGACGCTGGTCCACGTGGCGCTGAGGCGCGAGGACACGCGCGACTTCACCCGCCGTCTCCTGCGCGGCCTGGCCGAAAATGGGACGCTATGAGATCTTCGCCACCACGGCCGACGCGGGGATCCGCTTCCAGGGACGCGATTTCGCCGAGCTCTATGGCAACGCCCTGCGGGGCTTGAACCTCCTCCTCTTCGGCCGGAACTCCCGGCCGCCCGCCGGCGGCGGCAGCCGCCGCTTCCGCTTTCGCGGCGACGGCCCCGAGAACGTGCTGGTGAACCTCCTTTCCGAGGCGCTGTTTCTCGTCTACCACGAGGGGAAGCGGGTGGCCGCTTCCGAGTTCCGCCATGCCGGGCGGAATTCGGTCGATGCCCGGCTGCTCCTGGCGCCCCTCACCCGCGCGCCGGCGATGGAGGTCAAGTCGGCCACCTACCACGACCTGCGCGTGGAGCAGAGAGGCGGGATCCTGAGCGCCGCGGTCGTGCTGGACATATGAACTACCTGGCCGGGAGATTCGAGGAAATCGCCCCCTGCCGCTGGCGCCTGGGCCGGGACGCCGACAGGGCGATGGCCGCCGACGCCGAGGTCTTCGCCACCCGGGACATCCTGCAGCAGGCGCTGGCGGACGACTCGATCGCCCAGGTGGTCAACGTGGCCTGCCTGCCGGGCCTGGTCGGCCGCTCGCTGGCTATGCCCGACATCCATCACGGCTACGGGTTCTGTATCGGCGGCGTGGCGGCCTTTCCCGCCGCCGACGGCATCGTGCTGCCGGGGGGAGTCGGCTACGACATCAACTGCGGGGTGCGGCTGTTGTCCAGCTCCATTCCCGCGGCCGATTTCGCCGCCGCAGCCGAGGGCGTCGGCCACGCCATTCTCCAGCGCATCCCCACCGGGCTGACGCAACGCAGCCTGTACCGGCTGGGCCGGAAGGAGTTCCAGCGCGTCCTGGCCGGCGGCGTCGGCGAGATCGTCCGCAACTTCGGAGGCGACGCCGGCGACAGGGAGTTCATTGAGTCGGGTGGCTGCCTGCCCTTCGACTCCCCGGCCATCATCAGCCCCAAGGCCTGCCAGCGCGGCTCCTCGCAGCTGGGCTCGCTGGGCTCGGGCAACCACTTCATCGAGGTGCAGGCGGTGGAGGAGGTCTTCGATGCGCCGGCCGCCCGGCTCTTCGGGCTGCAGCCGGACCATGTCGTTGTCATGATCCACACCGGCTCGCGCGGCTTCGGCCACCAGGTGGCCAGCGACTATATCGAGACCTTTCGCAAGCGCAACCTCGGCCGCCAGAAGCTGCGTGATCCGCAGCTGGTGCACGCCGCCGTCGGCTCGGCCGAGGGGCGCAACTACCTGCAGGCGCTCAATGCCGCCAGCAACTTCGCCTGGGCCAACCGCCAGCTGCTGCAGGAAGAGGTCGTGGACATCCTGGAAAAGGCGCTGAGCATGGGCCGGGAGAGGCTCGGCCTGCGCCTGCTCTACGACCAGGCCCACAACATCGCCAAGTTCGAGACGCACGAGGTCGAAGGCCGGAAGGTCGAGCTGCTGGTCCATCGCAAGGGCGCCACGAGGGCCTTCCCTCCCGGCCACCCCGACCTGGCCTCCCCCTACCGCGCGGTCGGCCAGCCGGTCATCATCCCCGGGAGCATGGGCAGCTCCTCCTACGTCCTGCGCGGAACGGCCCGCGCCGCCGCCCTGACCTTCGCCTCCTCGGCCCACGGCGCCGGGCGAAGGCTCAGCCGTCACCAGGCGGTCAAGGCGGCCGCCCGGGAGGACGTGAGCCAGCGGCTGCGCAACAAGGGCATCCTGGTGTTCAGCCTGTCGAGCCAGGGCCTGAAGGAGGAGATTCCCGAGGCCTACAAGGACATCGACGACGTGGTGACGGCCACCGTGGCCGCCGGCATATCCGAAAGGGTGGCGCGGCTGCGGCCGCTGCTGGTGGTCAAGGGCTAGGGGACGGGCCCGGCGTCTGCACCGGACCCTCCTCGACGACGGCGCCGTCCCGGACCCGGACGCGATAGACGACCTGTTCGGCGGCGTTCCTGGCCAGAAACACCTGGCAATCGGGCCAGTGCCGGGAGAGGCGCAGGGCGGCGTAGAAGGCGATCTTCTCGAAGTTGCCGGCGTTCTTGGAGTCGCTGTTGAACACGATGAGCGCGCGCTTTTCCGCGTCGCGGGCCTGGATCTCCACCAGCCCCTCGGTGTTTTTCAGATAGGCCAGGATCTTGGACATCGAGCGGCTGCCGCCGCGGCTGCCGCCGACGATGATGAGAGTGAAGAAGGCCAGCACGATCAGGGCCACGCCGCCGGCGACGGCCAAGATCATCTTGTTGGACTTCTCGGGATTGATTCTCTTTATCTTCGAGCGGATCATTCGCTGGCGCTCCCCATTCAGGGCACCGCGACGTTGTTGAACACGTCGGTGATGATGTCGTCGCTGGTCAGCCCCTCGGCCTCGGCTTCGTAGCTGAGGATGATGCGGTGGCGCAGGACGTCGCGGCCGACGGCCTTGACGTCCTCCGGGGTGACGTAGCCGCGGCGGCGGATGAAGGCCAGGGCCCGCGCCGTCTCGGTCAGGTAGATCGAGGCGCGCGGCGAGGCCCCGAACTGGATCAGGTTCTTCAGCTTGGCGATGCCCGCCTCGTCCGGCCGGCGGGTGGCGAAGACCAGGTCGACGATGTAATCCTTGATGCGCTCGTCGATGTAGACGGCCCGGCAGGAGCGCTGCATCCGAACCAGGGCCGGGCGGTCCAGCAGCGGGCGGAGCGCGATCTCCCCGCCGCCGGCCATGCGCTCCACGATCAGCTTCTCCTCGTCGCGCTGCGGGTAGGTGATCTTGACCTTGAGCAGGAAGCGGTCGATCTGGGCTTCGGGGAGGGGGTAGGTCCCCTCCTGCTCGATGGGATTCTGGGTGGCCATGACCATGAAGGGGGCGGCGATGGGGTGGCTTTCCTCGCCGATGGTCACCTGCAGCTCCTGCATGGCCTCGAGCAGCGCGCTCTGCACCTTGGCCGGCGCGCGGTTGATCTC
>JAFGST010000222.1 GCA_016934475.1 Candidatus Aminicenantota bacterium
TGAAGAAGGAATGGAGCGTGAAAAAAGGCCTGTCGGTGCCCGAGGCCGTGGCCTTCGACCCCCGGTCGAACGCCCTGTACGTCTCCAACTATTACAACGAAGGCAAGGAATTCATCTCCAAGGTCTCCACTTCCGGCGAGATCGTCGAGCGCGAGTGGCTCGCCGGGCTGCGCATGCCCACCGGCATGCTCGTGAAAGGCAACACGCTCTATGTCGTCGACCGCTCCGGATTGAATGTCATCGACATCAAGAGGAAAGAGATCAGGGAAAAAATCCCCCTGCCCGGACTGCGCATGGCCAATGACGTGGCCATGGACCGGGCGGGCAACTTCTTCATCTCGGACACCGCTGGAGGCGCGGTCTACCGCTACGCCCGTGGCAAGCTGGAGCCATGGCTGCAGAACCTCGAGCGGCCCAATGCCCTGCTGTGCGAGAAGGACCGCCTGCTGATCGGCCAGAACGGAAAGCTCTTCGCCGCCGACCTGAGGAGCAAGGCCGTGCAGGTCCTGGCCCGCTTCGAGCCGGGATCGAACATCGACGGCATCGAGCCCGACGGCAGCGACTACCTGGTCGGCGACCACAACGGCAAACTTTTTCGCCTGACGGCGCAAGGCGAAAGGACCCTGCTGCTCGACACCTCCACCCCGGAAGAAAAGATCGCCGATTTTGCCTACATCCCCAAGCTGAAGTTGCTGATCATCCCCACCTTCGACGCCAACACGCTCACCGCTTACCGTGGGGAATAAGCAAGGAAGAACCATGAAGCGTTCATTCTCGACGGCGGCGATCCACGGAAAAATAGGGCGAATCGCCGATTCAAGGCAACCAAATGCCGGAAAGGGCGTCTGACATCACGAGGGGCATGGGATCCCAAGGAGCACGAAAGATGAAAATTATCTCGATGGCACTGTGTCTGCTGGCGACCACCCTCGGCGTCATGCTTCATGGTGACGAAAATGTTCCCGCTCCGCCACGGGAGCGGGTGGTGCAAACTCGGCGTCTGACGGGCCAGGTAAAGCTCGACGGCCGCCTGGAGGAAGAGGACTGGCGGCGGCCGCCGCTGAACGGTTTCACCCAAAACGATCCTGACGACGGCAAGCCCTGCTCCGAGAGGACCGACGTCTGGCTGGCCTACGACGACGATGCCATCTACGTGGCGGCGCGCCTGCACGACTCCGATCCCGGCAGGATCATCCGCCTGCTGTCGCGCCGGGACGAATCGGTGGACGCGGACTACTTCTATTTCTGCGTGGATCCCCTGAACGACAAGAGGAGCGGCTTCATGTTCGCGGTCAATCCCTCTGGGTCGATCACGGACCGAGTCATCTACAACGACTCCTGGACCGACACCTCCTGGGACGGCCACTGGGAGGCGCGCACAACGATCGACGACGGAGGCTGGAGCGTGGAGATGCGCATCCCCTTCGACCAGCTGCGCTTCAAGAAGAAGGACAACGGCGAGGAGTACCTCTGGGGGGTGAATTTCCGCAGGGACATCAAGCGCAAGAACGAGCGGGCGACCTTCGCCTGGGTGCCCAAGACCGAGAGCGCCTTCGTCTCGCGCTTCGCCCGCATGGAGGGCATGAGGGGGATCGCCCCCCGGCGGCTGTTCGAGGTGATCCCCTACACGATCGGCAAGGCCAATTTCCTGCAGGAGGAGCCGGGCAATCCCTTCCGGATCGGCGAGGAGTTCCTGGCCAACGCCGGCGCCGACATCAAGCTGGGGCTGTCCAGCAGCCTGACGCTCGACCTTACCCTCAATCCCGACTTCGGGCAGGTCGAGGTGGACCCGGCGGTAATCAACCTGTCGGCGGCGGAGAGCTACTATTCGGAGAAGCGGCCGTTCTTCATCGAGGGGGCGCAGATCTTCGAGTTCGGCACCGGCGGCGCCACCAGTTCCATCGGCGCCGACTGGAGTACGCCGCGATTGTACTACACCCGCCGCATCGGGCGGGCCCCGCAGGGGTGTGCCGACACCGACGGATTCGTGGATTATCCCGACTGGGCCACGATCCTGGGCGCCGGCAAGCTGAGCGGCACGCTGGGCGGCGGCTGGAAGCTCGGCTTCATGACCGCCCTGACCGAGAGGGAGTACGCCGTCATCGACCAGGAGGGACGGCGGAGCCGCTGGGAGGTGGAGCCCTTCGCCAACCATTCGGTGCTGCGCGCCCAAAAGGAGTTCAACCAGGGGCGGCAGGGCCTGGGCTTCATGGCCACCTCCGTGCTGCGCGATCTGCGGACGGATGACCTTTCCTCCATGTTGAGCCGTCAGGCCTTCAGCCTCGGCGTCGACGGCTGGACCTTCCTGGGGAAAAAGAAGACTTGGGCGGCGAACGGCTGGCTGGCCGGGACCCATGTGAACGGGACGAAAGAACAGGTCTCCGCGCTGCAGCGCTCCTTCCCCCATTATTTCCAGCAGCCCGACGCCGATTACCTGAAACTGGACGATGGCGCCACTTCGCTGTCCGGGATGGCCGGCCGTTTCTCCCTGAACAAGGAGAAGGGCAACGTGCTCATCAACGCCGCGCTGGGCTTCATCTCGCCGGGATTCGATTCCCGCGACATGGGATACCAGTCGCGGGGCGACGTGATCAACGGCCACGTGATGCTCGGTTACCGCTCGTTCAAGAAGTGGAAGTTCATCAAGGAGTGGGACGCCCTGCTCTTCACCCAGCGCAACTACAACTTCGGCGGCGACCGGATCGGCGAGCAGCGCGTTATCCTGATCAACGACCTGACCTTCACCAATTTCTGGTCGGCCTACTGGCAGTGGAGCCACAATCCGCAAAAATGGAGCAATTCGTGGAGCCGCGGCGGCCCCTTGATGCGCATGGGCCAGTACGACTGGATCGACTGGGGCATCTGGAGCAACAGCCGCAAGCCCCTGGTGCTCAGCTTCGGCGGCTACCATCTCCTGAGCAACTGGGGACGATCGACCCACGTGGGCGCATTCACCCTGCAGTGGAAGCCGGCGGCGAATTTCAACGTTTCGTTCTCACCCGACTACGAGGTGTCAAAAAATCCCGCCCAGTGGCTGGCCAACGTCGAAGACCCGGTCAAGAGCGACACCTACGGCACGCGCTATGTCTTCGGCAACCTGGACCAGAAAACCCTCTCATGCTCCATCCGGCTGAACTGGATCTTCTCGCCCCGGCTCAGCCTGCAGGGCTACATCCAGCCCTTCATCGCCGTGGGCGCCTACGACGGCTTCAAGGAGCTCCGACGGCCGCGGAGCTATGACTTCATCGACTACGGCACCGGCACCTCGATCATCGCTCTCGATGACGGGAAATACGTCATCGATCCCGGAGACGGCGGCGCTCCCCTCACCCTCGACGATCCCGACTTCAACTACAAGTCGCTGCGCGGCACGGTCGTGCTGCGCTGGGAGTACCGGCTGGGCTCCACCCTCTACCTGGTCTGGACCCAGGACCGCGCCGACTACCAGGATCCCGGGGACCTCTCCCTCGGCCGCGACCTCGGCAGCATGCTCCGCGCCCCGGGCGACAACATCTTCATGCTGAAATTCACCTACCGCTTCAAGATCTGACCATCGGCCCGATAGAACGTAGGCCTTCAATCCAGGAGGAATCAACATGCGAAGAAAAACCCTGCCATTCGTTTCGCTGATCGTTCTCACGGCCCTGGCGGGCCTGCCTGCCGCGGCCGGGACCGTAGAGGGGCTGCCGCTGCACGTGAAGATGATCTCCCCGGGCGTGGTCCGCGTCTGGGTCGGTGATTACGTCTCGTCGACCGCCGTCTGCGCCGTCGCCACCCGCAAGGGCGTCGTGGTGATCGACACCACCAATATCCCGAAGCTGGACCAGGCCTTCCGCAAGGTCATCGCCCGCGAGCTTGGGCGCAGCGACTTCAAGTATCTCATCAACACCCACGGCCATGCCGACCATGTCAGCGGCAACGGCGTCTACGCCGACTGCACGATCATCGCCCACGAAGGCGTGAAAGCCATGATGGAGGAGGACTTCCGCGACATTCCCCGGCGCGTCCAGTGGATGGACGAGTCGATCCAGGGGCAAAAGGAGCGGCTCGCCTCCGGCGAAGTGAAAGAAGAGGGGAAGGCGGCGGCTCTCGAACAGCTGGCCTACAGCTCCCTGGTGATTGAATACCTGAAATCCTCCCCCAAGCCCACCTTCCCCACGAAGACCTTCCGGGACAAGATGGTCCTGGACTGCGGCGATGTCACCTTCGAGCTGTACCAGGCCGGCGGCACCCACACCCGCAACGATATCTTCATCCTGGTGCCGCAGAAGGGCATCCTGTTCACCGGCGACACCATGGCCGACAAGTGGTTGAGCGATACCCCCGGCTGCCTGGCCACCTTCGCCCTGCGCACCGGCCAGCCGGAAGACTTCCCGGTGCTGATGAGGAACTGGCAGGCCCTGCTCGAGCGCAAGGATGAGATCCAGCACTACATCCCCGGACACTGGAACGGCGAACTCTCCTATGAAGGATTTAAGGCCCGCTTTGGGTATGCCCAAGGGCTCCTGGCCGATGTCGGCGCCCTGGCCAAGTCGAACGGCGATTTCAGCCAGTTCGTCACGGGCTATACGCTGAAGGAGAAATTCCCGCATTTGGTCAACAGCCCGGGCATCACCCTGCAGGGGCACATGATGTCCCTGAACCATCTCTATACGATATTCTCCGGGAAAACCCCGGTCGCGGACGAACTGCGGAATCTGTTCGCCGATCCCAGCACGTTCAGCGCCGGATTCGCCAAACTGCGGGATGCCGTCCTGAATGCGCGGGGAAAATATTTCGTTTCGGAGGCGGAGCTGAATAACATCGGCTATTTCCTGCTGGGGGAACAGAAGGAGGTCGAGGCCTCCATCATGCTCTTCGAGTTCAACGCCGAGCTGCATCCCGGCTCCTGGAACGCCTCCGACAGCCTGGCCGAAGGATATTACGCAAAAGGCGACAAGAAAAAGGCGCTGGAGTTGTACCGCAAATCCCTGGAGCTGAACCCGGGCAACGACAACGCCAGGAAGCTCATCGAGCGCATCACAAAGGAGCTGGGCATTTAGCATCCGAGGAGAATCAGAGGATGGGGATGAAAAAAACCTTGCTATTCCTGGTTGTATCTCTGACGGCTTTTTTGGGCCTGAAGCCGGCTTCGGACCGTGAGGCGGACAGGATGGAGATCAAGCGCGTGGTCAGCTCGGTGATCGGCTGGGCCAAGGACAAGAACCTCGAGCTCTTTTACGGCTCGATCGCCAACGACGAGGATTACGTCAGCGTCACGCCGGGCCAGCGGGTGATCAAGCGCTTCGAGGACGTGAAGCAGAACGTCCCCTTCTGGATGAGCCCCGATTTCCAGTACGTGCGCCACGAGCTGAAGGAGCTGGAGATCACCTTCGCCCGCTGCGGCACGGTGGCCTGGTTCTTCTGCGTGCTCGACGACATCAACACCTGGAAGGGCGAGCCGGCCTGCTGGGAGAACGCCCGCTGGACCGGCGTGGTGGAAAAGCGCGACGGCAAGTGGGTGGTGGTCGCGCAGCATTTTTCCTTCGCCAAGATCGATTGAAACCCGGGGGAAAGTCGGAATGATAGCCGCCACTCTATCGGACCAAGGGAGTCTAATGATGAAACATTTGATGGGTTGGATTGTTGCTTTCGGCATTGCAATGACTTGCTTCGGGCAGGGACAGGACATCTTTTCGCTCGTCCAGAGCGGGCAGATCGAGAAAGTCCGCGAGGCGTTGAAGAGCGATCCCAAGCTCGTCAACGCGTCCGGCCGCAGCGGCCTGACTCCGCTCTTTGTCGCTGTTTCCGCCGGAAACCTGGACATGGTTCGCCTGCTGGTGGAAAACGGCGCCGCGGTCCGGGTCGGCGACAGCCACCTCCGCTCCCCCATTCATTTCGCCAACTGGGCCGCCAACCGGGAGATGATCGACCTTCTCCTGGAAAAGGGCGCCGTCGTCGACACTCGGGCGATCGGCGGGGCCACCCCCCTGATCCATTCCTCCCTGAGCAACAACTTCGAGATGAGCCGCCACCTGATCGAGCGGGGAGCCGACGTCCACACGCAATGCAATTCCCTGACCACCCCCCTGTATTTCGCCGTCCTCAACGACAACCGGGACTTGTACGATCTTCTCCTCCAAGCCGGGGCCGAAGTCGACGTGCCCGATTTCCTCGACCGCACGCCGCTTACTATCGCCGTTCGGGATGGAAACGCGGCTTTTGCCGAATCCTTGATCGAAAACGGCGCGGACCCGTTCCGAAAAGATCTCCGCACGGGACAATCCCTTCTCCACACGGCGGCCATCGAGGGTCACGACGATGTAATCCGAATCCTCCT
The DNA here is from genome assembly GCA_016934475.1 of Candidatus Aminicenantota bacterium. Classification (GTDB taxonomy): domain Bacteria; phylum Acidobacteriota; class Aminicenantia; order UBA2199; family UBA2199; genus UBA2199. The sequence goes on from JAFGST010000222.1 coordinate 6,320, forward strand.
CCAGACCGGGCTGAACGCCGGCGATCAGGACCGAAGCGGGTCGACCGCCCTGGACTATGCCCTGCGCTACGGGCATCCCTCGGCAGCCCGGCTGCTGCGCGAGAAGGGAACGGCAGGCGGGAACTCCTCCGGCCGCGGAGTCGAGGGGAGCACGGCCCTGGCCGAGCTCAAAGCGGGCGATGCGGAGATCGTCAAGCTGCAGAACCGGAGCTGGAGCGTCGCCACCTCAAGCGCCTTCCTGGTCTTCGGCTATTCGGAAACCGGCGCCGCCCCGCCGGAAAAATCCCTGGCCAACGGCCACCTCACCGCCCAGGCACTGGCCGAAATCGCCGGAGGCGGCCGCCGCGTCATCTATGTCGACAGGGACCTTCACCCGGACGGACGCCCGTTTTCCCTCGAGGGGTGTAACCCGGTCTATTCCTTGCAAAAAGACAATCCGGAGATCGCCTTCATCCTCAATCCGGCCTTTGACCGTTATTACGCCGGGCTCGGCCTGGAGAACACGTTCTATCCCCGCGCGAGCGAACCGATGCTTCTCGATGGCGTGAAGGTCACGGTCCTGCCGAGCTACGGAACCCACTCCGCCACGCTGCTGGAGGTCGACGACCTGACGATCGTCTGGCTGACCGGGATCTGCGACAACTACCTCGTGAAGCGCCGCGACGCCGGCGTCATCGACCGCCTGATGGCCCGGGGCGTCCGGCCCGACATCCTGCTTCTCGGAGCCCCCACCGGCATCGGCCCGGAATTCGCCCACGGCATCCGGGAAGCGTACCTGGAGGCGGCCAGGCTCCGGCCGCGGAGGGTCTTCGCCTTCGGTCACGGGCCCTTGGAGAAGAAAGTCCGCCTTCAACTCTCACGCAAGAAAGCCGACCTCTCCGCCTTGCGCACGGCCGACCATCCCGGCGACCGTTTCATGGTTCACAAGGAGGAGGCGCGATGATGAAAAAAGCGGTTCTGACCATCTGCGTGATATGGGCCGCGACGTTTGCCGGCAGCGCGCTGGGATCGGGCCTCCGCAAGCTCCCCGGTCCCCACCTCGACCAGAAGCCGCCGGGAATGACGCCTGAGATTTTTGCGCCGGGGGTGGTCTCCCGGGACGGGATCGAGTGGAAGCTCACGATGTCGGCCGACGGCTCCGAGATCCTCTACGAAGAACGCGACCCGGTGACGAACGCCGCATCGTTCATCATCAGGAACTGGACGGGGGATTCCTGGGGCGAACCGCTTGCTCTCCCCTATGGCCGGAAATACATGGAGATCGAGCACAGCCTCTCCCCCGACGGAAAGAAGATCCTCTTCGTCTCCAACCGCCCCGCCAGCGGCCAGGGCGATCCGCTACAAACGCCCGATATCTGGCTGGCGGAGAAATCCGGGGATCAGTGGGGCGATCCCGTCCGTTTGGGCTCTCCGGTATGGACGGACCATCCCGCCGACATCGAAGCCCATCCGGGCTTCACCCCGGACGGCGGGATCTACTTCATGCGCCAGAGCGGCAAAAGCCGCCGGCTTTTCCATGCCGCGCGCCGCGGCGACGGATTCGACGTGCCCGTACCCCTGCCCCTCAAGGAAGATTTGTTCGCCGACCA
>JAFGST010000223.1 GCA_016934475.1 Candidatus Aminicenantota bacterium
CCGCGGCCGATCTCGTCGGCCAGCTTGTGGGCGGTGTTGGCGCAGAGCACCAGCAGCTCGGCGCCGGCGCGCTCGATCGCCCGCGCCGCCTCGAGCAGGATGGCCAGCACCCCGTCCCAGTCGCCGCGCTCGGTGAGCGGCTGGACGTCGGCGAAGTTCACCGAGACCATGACGCTGCGGGCCGAGTTGTGCCCGCCGAGCCGCGCCCGGACCAGCTCGTTGACCAGCTGGTAATAGACCAGCGACGACTCGCAGGTGATGCCGCCCAGAAGCCCGATCGTTTTCATGCGTTTCTCCATAAACAGAAATCCATTTTAACAGGAATACATCGAATCAGGGAAACCGGGGGGCGCCGTCAAGCCGGCCCATGATCCCGTCGTGGCACTCCTCGCAGAACAATCCCCGTTCGGTTCCCGACTTCGGATCCAGGTTCTCGTGCATCCGCACACAGGGAGCCAGGGCGAATCTTTCCCGAATCCCATCGATGTACAGGACCACTTCGAAATAAACCCACTCGCGGCAATTCCTCGTCCAGACCCTGCCGCGGCAGGTCTCGGCGAAGCCCCCTTCCTGCAGCGCCCGCTCAAGCTCCCGCAGGTGATCACACACCATGGTTTCCTCCCCTCGGGCCGCCAGCCATAAAGCCGGGCATCGCGCCCGGCGAACCTACCAGCAGGGGGAGTCGAAGGCCTCCTGCCCCATGTCGAGGTGGCGCCAGCTCCAGTTGAGGTTGAAATTCTTGTTGATCGCCACGGGGGCGGTCTCGATCAGCCTGACCGTGATGAAGGCCGGGTCGACGCCGTTGAAGCACAGATGGAACTTTTCAGGGTCGGTGGGATGGACCGGCTCCACGGTCACGCGGTAGGTGCCCGGGGCGTTGAAGACCACCAGCGAATAGGGGCAGATGCCGTCGCGGTTGAAGGCGGCCGTGCACGTGCAGAGGGTCCGGGCGCCGCTCACGAGCTTGACCTTCAGCTGCAGCCCCTCGAGCCAGTCGGCGTGCGCGCCGCCGGCGATCACCCGGCCCGACACCCGGTAGGCCTTGCGCTCCAGGCGCACCTGCGGCAGGCACTCCAGCTCGAAATCGGCCTGGTTGGACAGGAGGGAATTGGGGGCCAGGATCTCGATCCGCGCCCAGCCCTCGTGCTTCCCCATGGCGCCGCCCAGTTCCCACTCGTGGGTCACCGTCTTCGTTCCCGCCGATTCGAAGACCAGGGTGTAGGTCTTCCTGGGGATGCCGCTGCTGCGCAGCCAGGTGTAACGCACCGTCCCCTCGCGGTTGGTGGTGATCCGGCCGGTGAACACGAACGTGTGCGGGCAGAAGCCCTTGTATTCGCTCTCCGAAACGGAGACCGACACCCTCTTTACCTTAAAAGCTTCGATGGCCGACACCGAGGCGCCGACAGCCAGGAAGAGAGCCGGGAACCAGATCCATTTGTTACGCATAAGCGCCTCCTTTCTTGGCGCGACTTGCCGCCACGCACTGGCACTTAGATACGACTTTCCCTCCCGCCATCTCAGCGGGAGATTCACAGCAGGGTCGCTTCAGGAAGAAGCCGGCCTACCTTCCTGCAGCACCCGGGCGATGTCGCCGGCCCAGGACTCGATGGCCGGCCAGTCGCGGAAGTCGCCGGAGGGCGCCTTGACCTTCTTCATGATCCATCTTTCGAAGAAGCTCGCCTTCGCCTCGTCGAAGGCGCCGCGGAACACGACCACGCCCCTGGGCTTGATGCGGTCGGCGAACGGCTGCAGCCCCTTGGGGAACTTCCAGCCGCTCAGGATCTTCTCCATGTCCCCCGCCCCAGTCGGGCCGCTGGAGAAAAGCCACACGGGGCGCCCGGCCAGTTCCGCCTCGTGGACCTTCAGGAACTTCGCCGCCTCCCGCCGCCAGAAGCCGGCGTAGACCCCGCTGCCCAGCACGACCGCCCTATAGGCCGAGGGATCGCCGGCCTTCCCCGCCGGCCGCACGTCGACCTCGTGCCCCGCCTGGCGCAGGACCTTGCCGATGCGCTCGGCGATCTCGGCCGTCATGCCGTGTTTGCTGCCGTAAGCCACCAACACCTTGTCGCCCATGCTGTCCTCCCTTTGCTTATTATGGCGATCCTACCGGGCATATGCAAGAGCCCGCGGTTCGGTGATGATCTTCGCATTTCGGCGCCCACCCGAGGCGGAGGGCGTCACATGCCGGTGATCGCGCGCTGGACGAAGGAAAGGACGGCCATGGCCAAAAAGAGGGCGATCGCCGCCAGGCCCCAAGGCCGGCCGGCGAGCATCGCCACCCCGATCATGCCGCCCGAGGCGGAGAAGAACAGCGTGACGTAGGCGATGGTCATCCAGCGCACGTGGCGGAAATCGATCTTCAGGATGTAGTCGAGCAACGCCTCGACGGCGAGGTAGGCCAGCAGCAGCCCGACCTGGACGTAGTAAAGGGCCGGACGCTGCAGCCGTGGCGCCGTCAGCAGCATGGTCGCCAGGGGAACGGCCAGGGCAAAAAGGAGATAGCCGAGCGCATGCTCCAGGCGCGGCTTGCCCAGCAGCCGCGAAGACGAGGATGAGCAAAACGTAATAAGCGACGGCCACCAGCGCTCCGAGCAGGTTCACTTTTTCCATCATGTTTTTTCCTACGGTCCCTCCGCCCCTTTGGTTGCCAGGACGATCGTTTCGCATGGCGAACGGCCCTGCAAACACCGCCGTTCCTTTCGGGCGCGCCCGTTCATTTGCCCCATTCCTTTTTCCGCACCGGGACCGGCACATTGCAGAGCTCCACGCGGCCGGGGTGGAAAAGGAACCACGGCTCACTGCGGCTGCGTCGGGCCTCGATCAGCCGCCGGAAGGTCTCGCTGTCAGTGCGCAGGATCTCGAGCTCGGTGCGCTCCGCCGGTAACAGGTCGGCGGCGACGCGGATGGAGCGGATCGGGATGAACTGGCCGGGCTTCTCGATGAAGCCCATGGGGCCTCCGGCGCGCGGCAGCGAGGAGAGATGCTCCATGCCCTGGACCACGCGACCGAACAGGGTGCAGTTGCGGTCGAGGTGGCGCGGGGCGTGGCCGATCACGACGTAGTCCTCTGCGCCGCCCCCGCTGTCTGCCGTGTCGCCGCGGCCGGCTCCGACCATGCCGTAGCAATGGGCGAGCCACATGCGGCCGCTCGCCTTGTCGCGGGCCGCCGGGAAACCGTCGGCGAAGCCGACCTCGGGAGCGTAGACATCGCCGTCGCCAAGCGGCGTGAACGGGACATCGTCGCCGCAGGGGCGGTCGAACTCGCCCGGCAGGGTCGGCTTGCCGTTGACGATCTTGCGGGCCTTGGCCGGATCCTCCGCATGGGGGTCGCCCCACTGCACCACGTAGTTGTCCTGTACGCGGATGATCGCCAGGCCATCGAAATATTTTTCGCGGGCCAGCGCCTTGACGTTGGCCACATGCCGCGGGGCGAAGAGGGGCGCCATCTCGATGACCACCCGGCCGCCGTTCAGCTCGAGATAAATCGTGTTCTGCGGATCGAGCGTTCGCCAATCCTCCGTCCTCGCCTCGGCCAGCACCTCGGCCGTGGTCAGCGGCTTTTGCGGCGGCACTTCCTTCGCCCACCCGGGAAAAGCCGTCATTCCAAGGACGCAGGCGATACAGAAAGTGATGACAAGCATTTTTTGCATCTTCTTCATCAGAGGCTCCTTTTTCCAGGAATCGTTGCCGCCACGACGGCCGATTCGTTCAAGTCATGCCGTCCCTTATCTCCCTGACCTCGTAATGCTGCGATCTCCCGTCGAAGCGCGAAAGCACGGCCCGCGCCTTCTCAGGGACGACGGCGGCCTCGTAGTCCTCGCCGGCGAACTCGCGGACGGCAGCGAGCGACTCGAAGTGCATGATGGTGACGAACTCGACCTCGGCGCCGACCGGGCGCCGCAGCAGCTGGATGCCCCGGAAGCCGCGGATGCGCCGGTCCAGGATGCCGGCGAAGATCTCCTCCTTGAGCAGCGTCTCGTACTTGTCCGCGTTTTCCTCCGTCGTCCAACCGTACCAGATGCGGCTGATCATGTTGCATCCCCTCGTTCCCGACCCTATTCTATGCGTTCGGCTCCCGAACGGCAAGCCTTTCCCCCGACCTTTCCCCATCCGCCTTCTGCGTCATATGGAAGAACCGGGCACCCGAATGGGCCCGCAGCCTAAGGACTTTCTCTCCCGGCCAGCAGCAGGACCGAGAGCACGACCTCGGCCGTGCCCAGGAAGAAGTAGAGATACTGCAGCCAGTGGCCGCCGCCGATCATGCTCGCCTGCACGAAGATCCAGATCATCAGCCCCAGGCCCATCGTTGCCCCGGCCTGTCCCGCCAGGCGATGGCGGCGGAAGACCAGCACGGCGGCGGCGGCATGGCCGCCGCCGATGACGGCGAACAGGATCAGGCCCGGCAGGAAGAAGTCCTTGAAAGGAGATCCCTCGAGCATGGCCAGCGGCATGCGCATCGGCCGGCCGTCGGGAAAGACCATCATGACCGCGCCGCTGGCCAGGGCGCTGAACCCGATGAGCGCCTGCAGGATCCCCTCGATGGTGAAAAAGCCCTTTTTCATCGACAAACTCCCCTTTTGCCCATCCCCCGGCCCAAATCAGCCCGCTGCCGGAGTGGAATTCCAGTATCCGGCGGCCTGCAGTCTGGGCAGGGCGAAGCCGGTCCAGCCGCTCTCCTCGTTCAAGCCGCCGGCGAATCGATCCCCGAGGTGGCGTGGACGTTGAGCGTGAATATCAGCGTGGACAGTGCCCAGGTCAAGAGGAACGCGATTCTCTTCCTGCTTCGGTGGGCTCGATCCGGTGCCGGGGAGATGACCCGGGAGATCAGGATGCCGGCGAAGGCGGGGCAGAAGATGCCGACCAGCAGCAGGATTCCATAGGCCTGCTCGTTGCCCGTGAGCAGGTAGGGCAAAAAAAGCAGCCAGGGAAAAAAATAGGTCGCGGCGAAATAGACCGTGAGCTGACGCTCCTTGATCCATCTTGCCATCCCGCTCATTTCCTCCTTGCGTTACCCGTATTAAAGAACAATTCCCTTTTTGCCGCAACCCCTCATTTCATGAACGCTTCCTCTCCCAGGCGGCGGAATGAAGACCCGGTTTGGGACGAAAACGACCCTTAGTCGCGATCCGTCCCCTCTCGGGGCCGGAGGAGGCGCCGTGGCCCAGCCGCCCGCGGGTGGCGGCCAGGATGACGATGGCCAAGACCCAGTACACGGCGCCCCGCAACGCCACGAAGGTGCCGAGCCCGCCGAGCACGTCCGAAGGCGACGGCAGGAAGCTGCCGATGACGTTGACCCCGGCGTGCAGCAGCATCACGGGGAGCACGCTTCCCCGGGAACGGAGATAAATCCAGTTCAGGATGACGGTCAGGGGAAGGATGTTGAACAGGTACCAGGCGAAGGTCGTGTCGTAGCGGGCCATGAGCGGCAGGTGCCACAGCGCGTGGATCACCCCCAGGACCAGGGTGGCCACCGCCGGGTGCATCCTCTCCAGCAGCGCCGGCAGGGCGAAGCCGCGCCAGCCCGGCTCCTCGTTGCCGCCGGTCAGCAGGGCGGTCGGCACAAGGTAGGCCAGGTAGAGCGGCCACGGGGTGGCGCCGGAGAAATCGGGCCTGCCCCCCAGGATCCGGTACAGGCCGAAATGCAGGGCGCCGATGGCGATCGGCAGGAGAAACGCCCCCGCTAGATAGAGCATGACCGGCAGACGCGGGCGGAGGGTGCGGCGCAGCCAGGAGCGCAGGCCGTCCCGGCCCCCGAAGGCGCGCATCGCGATCACGGCCGCCAGCAAGGGCCCAAAGGCGGCAAGAATGATGAAGAAGATCTGGCTCTTCTCGGGAACGGCCGCCAGCGCCGGCACCAGGATGCCCCAGGTGATGGCGAAAGCCAGCGCAAAGAAGGTCGCCAGCATGCGCAGGGAATAGCGGCGACGATGCGCGTTGCCGCAGGCAAGCCCCTCGTTCTCCTTGTTCGCTTCCGTCATTCCGCCAAACCTCCTGGAGAAGGGTGGATCTTGGCGCACCGCCCTTCATCAGATCCATTGCCTCCCCTACGGGATCGGCCGAATGACCCCATGAACGGAAGGCGATTTTTTATTTTTCCCTTTAGGTATGAGCCAAGCATTTCAATACTTACTCCATCTTTGGCTTCATCGTAAACAAAGTCAATTTTCCCCGTCCGTCCCCTATGTGCTCATCCTGCTTTCCGCCCATCATCCGGAGAATAGTAAGACGGGATAATGAACCATATGGTTGACTCAAACGGTTTCTGGAAAATAGGCGCCCCGACGCCTGGGCTCAATGGATCCGGGAAGCGGGCTCGAGGATCAGGAAAACGAACGCAGCCAGGAGGAAAGCCAGCTTCGCCAGAAACAGCGCGAAAGGGGTCGGACAATCTGCAAATTCGATCGGGCCTGCAATTGATCCCAGCAATGCAAGACCGGAGCCGGAAAAGCCGTTCTGCGAAAAATTGTCCCCTCCGCTCTGCCGCTGGGGCGGTTTTAGCAAACAGGGACGGAGGGCGATCTTTTGATTTCCACTAGGCAGGATTAAAGTATTTTATGATGCTTTCTCAATCTTTGATTTCATTGTTAAACAAAGTCAAAACTTCGCCTTCCGTCCCTTAGGTCCTTATTCCCCCGCGTGCTGCTGGAGGACGGCCACGATCTGCTCGACGATCCGCTTCACGGCCTGCTTGGTGGTGCCGCTCAGCTCCGGGATGACCCCCTTCAAGCTGGACTCGCCGTCGGCGATGAAGCTGCCAAGCTCCCTGTTGCCGGCCTGGGAGTAGAGGCGGTTCTCGGTCACCACCCGAGCCTGGCCCTTGTGCCTGCCCAGGAACATTCGGCTCATTGTCCCCACCTTTTTCAGCTTGACCACCTTCACCTCGAGCCTCGTAGCGACCGGGCCGGCCTCATCGCCGTCGGCCGTCCGGATTTCGGAAAACAGCCCCCTCTCTTTCAATTGGCTGGACAATGAATCGCGAATGCCGTCGCAGCACTCCTCGGAGCCCTCGATGTCGGAGAACACGCGCAGCAGAAGCGCCCCTTGGCGCTCCAGTCGCAGGTCGGAAGGCAGGGTGCTGACAAGCACCTCTCCCTTGGAGCGCACGCAGCCCGCCAGGCCCGCCAGCAGAAGGAGAAGCATCGGTAGCCCCAGCTCTCCCACTTGGATCCTTTTTCTCATTTCCGGTACTCCCTTGTTATCGGACAAGGGCCTGAGCGTCCGAGCGCCCTTCCCCGGCCCGGATTTTATAATCCATCAACATGAGCCGTCAAGCCCAATGATCCCATACATGCCTTCCTGCAAAAAACAAGCACTGTCCCTAACGTTCCGAAGTTCCGTTAAAATGAGAGAATAATTCCATTGGCCTCGAATCTCGAATTCACGAATTGCCTCTTAAGCAGGAATTGGATAATCCTGCCGATCGTTTCAATTCCTAAAAATTCACACTAAATTTTACGAAGCAAAAGAATGAAGAATGTTAAACTCAAAATGGCTGCGCAAAATAATCCAAGGCCAATGCCTGCCAACCAACGGCGAGCCTTCATTATCCGTTCGCGAATCAAGCGAATATCATCAACAACATTGGGATTAAATTGAACATATCTGGGATAATAACCGATCGCAAAAACCACTGCGCTGATCAGCATTAAAATTGGCGGAATTAACAGCAGCCACCCTTCCGGCATGGGGATTTTTTCGTCTTTGCTCCCCCAAATCAGAATTGGAGTCACGTTGGTGATCAGTGTCCCAAACGTTGCGCTAATACCCAGCATGGTTTTATGAAAATCCATCGCGATTTCTGAGGATTTAATCAGGGTCTGTTTCCCGTATTCGAGCAAAGCCAATTCGGCTTGAGTCGGATTCCGAGCTTCCACAGAAGACGACTTTTTTTTAGAGCCCATCATTGAACCCCTGCAATGGATTGACCACTGGTAAGGGTCACTGGAACTTCCACGACAATTGTCGTTCCCGTATCAGGACAGGTGAAAGAGCATGATATCGTTTCTATTCTTGTCACCATCAAGAAAAATCCTCCCACGGCTTCATCTGTCAATATTGCAACATTAAACTTGTGCTTTTTTTTGCAAGCTGGGCATTTCTTTACCTCAACCTCTTGCATTTTTTTTCGACGAATGGTTTCCATTTCAATCTCCTATAAAGCATATTCGAATACAAATAAAACCCATTGGCCTTTAAACAAGGGACGGAAATCATTTTAATTTTCGCACCTTTTATTAGTCCTAGGAAAATTTGGTTTCTGGCTCAGAGTACCTTGTTTCTATAACCTATAACAATCGAAATCGACGTGCGCAGCATCAAGGCAAAACTTGTCCTACTAAAAAATACTAAAAAATATTTCCGCTTACTTGACGCGCGCCTTTTAATGGGCGTCCCTAAAGAATAAACCAAACTCAGCAACGCTTGAAATTGTACACGCCGTTGCGTTTTTGTCCCGCTGCGAAAAGCCCGGACTTGAGGACGGATCGTCGCAAGCCCTGGACTGTAGGCCATACCGCCAGGGTGCCTTCGGGCTTCAGCAAGCGATGCATCTCGGGAAGCAGCCGGGACAACGGCAGCATGGGCGCGGGAATTACACCGAAAAGAAGCACTGCCGCAAAGCTCGCTCCTTCCAGTCCCGTGTCCAGGGCATCGCCCTTGAGCACTTCCACGTTGCGCAGGCCGGCTTCCTTCACTTTCCTGCTCACCAGCTCGACCGACTCCTTCAGGATGTCCATCGCAACCAGGCGGCCTTGATCGCCGATCAGACGCGCAGCCGGCAGCGTGAAGAAGCCGGTTCCACAGCCTATTTCCAGCACAGCCTTGCCGCGGAGCTCCTCGACTCCATGCAGAATTTTTTCTGGTCCGAAGAAACGGTACCTGAAGCGGCTCTCCATTAACCGCGCCAACAGCCGGATGAAAAATCTGCCAATCGCGGAATCGGAAATCGATTCGGCATTCATTTTTTCCTCGCAGGATATTTTAGGGACGGTTCTTGTATTCTTGACATCATTCGCCCCACAAATGAGGCCTCGTGTGTGCCCGGCGGTGAATGTAGCCCATGCGATTCAGCTCCAGATCTGCAAAGAGATCTAGTTTTGTGATAGAATTTTGGGCTCCTCTCACGAATTTGTGCAGAGTTGAATCAATCGTTATGCGATCGGGTAGGATTAAAGCTCCAATTTCCAAGCAGCAAATTCC
>JAFGST010000224.1 GCA_016934475.1 Candidatus Aminicenantota bacterium
CAGCAGGCCATGAAGGTTGCGGGCGTGGCGGCGATAGAAGCCCAGCACGTTGCCCCGCTTCAAGTAGGAGGAGACGTCGGCCATGGTCTCCACGTTCAGGCCGTTCTCCCGGGCGAACCGCTCGTAGGCGAATTCCTTCAGCCTGTGGATGCGCTTCGGCTCGCAGCTCGCCTCGCCGCCCACGGCGATGATGTCCTTGAACATGCGCAACGACTGCTCGATCCGGGCGGCGGCCATGTCCACCCGCTGCAGGGCGGCGCCGACGTTCAACGGTCTCTTCTCGGCGACCTCAACCTCGTTCAGGAAAAGGAAGGCCTCTGCCGCCGACTGCAACAGCTCGGATGCGCTGTCGGTGATCATGTCCCCGACCTCCATGCTGACATTTTTTGGGAAAGGGGGGACGGGATCGTTCATGGCGATAACGGCGTCCAGGTAAAAGATGGACACCGCGACCAGGGAGAGAATCACCAGCAGCTTGACCATTTTTTTCTTCATGAAAATCCTCCTTGTTTTATCGATGTTTCACGTACCCATTCCTTGTCTGCCCCGGCGTTTGGGCGTTTCATGCCCCGATCCGATTGAGAACCTCATCCAGGGAGCTCCGAAGCCTCTGCCAGGGGGTGCGTTTGACCCGGACCTCGCGCTCGATCAGCAGCAGGCGCTTGCCCAACTCGGTGCGGCCGGCGAAGGTCACCGCCGCGTCGAGGCCGAGGCGGATGCCCGCCAATCCCGGAACCTGGGGCCGGACTTCCCAGCGCCACTCCACGTAGCGGGGGCCGTCGACCGTCAGCCGGGGAAGGCTCTTCGGCAGGACGCGGCAGCCGGCCGCCAGCAGCTCGGCACGCAACGCCACCTCGATGCGCTCGCCGGTGAAAAGGGCGATCTTGCGCTCCAGCAGCCGGCGCATGATCGCCTCCTTCAGGTTCTGGTAGAGGCCCAATTCGATGACGACCGCGCGCTCGACCCTCAGGACGCTCGGCGGGCTGAACAGCGCCCGCTCCAGGCTCAGGCCGTCCACCACCCACTGCAGCTGGCGGGCCAGCGGCGCAAGCTCTTCCCCGGCAGGGGGGGCACCTTCGTCATCGACGTAGTGCAGGGAGAATGAGCTCAGCTTCAGGGCGCGGGAGTCCTCCTGGAAGTTCATCTTCAGGTCGAGGCCGGTGATGGCGCGCTCCTGGACGGCGATGCCCCGCTGCACCAGCTTGCTGAAGCCCGCGTATTTGATCTCCAGAGTATATATCCCCGGCGGGATGGGGCTGAACATGAAATAGCCCCCGTCGCCGGTAAGCGTGGAGAGCTTCTCTCCCAGCCTGGTCCCCGAAAGGACCACGCGGGCATCGGCGACCGGATAGTCAAGTGGATCGGCGATCTTGCCGCGGATCGCCGGCTGCAGGATGCATGCCTCCCTGGTATGATTCATGCTTCGCTTGCCTCTTAATTGGCCACACCAAATGGAAGCATTTTCTCTGCCAAACCTGGGATATGTAGCGCTAGGCTCTTCCGCAAAGGGTTTCGCACTTGCGACGCCGAGTCCCGATCCCCGCCCGGCGTCGGTCATGTCCCAAATTGGAACACCCCTTGTGCGGCTCAATATCAAGAATGTCTATAAGAATAAGTTTTTTATCTGTTCCTTGAGTGTCTCATTTTGGGACACAGTCCCATTTTGGGACACCCGGCGCCCCGGCGGTCGAGGACCGAGCCCTACCTGGCCATCTTGAGCAGTTGCCCGGCCTCGGGGACCGCGTCCAGATTGAGGGTGTTGTACACCGCCAGCTGCTTCCACAGCGTCCGGTCAACTCCGGCCTTGGACATCAGCGCCTGCAGCGTCTGGCGGCCGTCGGGAGTGGCCAGGGAGAGGCGCCGCGGCCTGCGCTTCAGGTAGCGGGGATCGCTCAGGTCGCCGAAGGAGAGGATGGCGCTCTCCATGGCCGGCTGGTACTGGCTGGCGGTGCCGTAGGTGCTGAGGGCCAGGAACGTGTAGACCAGGTCGTCCTTGCGGATGCAGGTCATGCGCAAGGCCAGCGGCTCTCCCTGCTCCTGGGGCATGCGGAAATAGGCATGGCGGGAGGCGTACCGGCCGACCGGCTCGGAGCCCTGCTTCAGCAACTCGGCCTGGCCCAGCTCCTTGGCCCGCGCCTGCAGGTACGCGTCCAGGTCCAGGGAGGACTTCTCGGCCTGCAGCAGCAACGCCGCCTTGCCGTCCTTTTCCCCGACCTGGACCTGCCGGGGAGTGTTGGATACCACCCAGCCGAAGGGAAGCGTGAACTTGAAGGCCATGTCCGGGTGGTAGAACACGCTGTTCTCGGCGAAGCCCTGGCGGGGATTCTCGCCGAAAACCATGCCGTCGATGCGATGCAGGTAAGGCTCGCGCCGCACCGCCAGCCGGACATCCTGGCTGCCGACCATTGCCTTGACCTTGGCGATGCGGTCGCCGGTCAGCGGATGGGTGGAGAGAAAGTTGGGAATCTTGTGGCCGCCCGAATCCTGGGTCATGTTTTCCAAGGCATGGAAGAAGCGCAGCATCTCGCCCGGGGAGTACTTGGCATGGCGGGCGTAGCGCACGCCCAGGGAATCGGCCTGGTACTCGTCGCTGCGGCTGTACTTCAGGAAAAGCAGCTGCATGCCGATGCTGGCCAGCCCGGCGAACTTGCGGATGTCCTTGCTGAGAACGCTGCCCAACAGCAGGCCGAACTGGGCCAGCATCTGGCCGCTCAGGCGCCGGACCGAGTGGCGGGCGTTGACGTGGCCCAGCTCGTGACCCAGGACCACGGCGAGCTCGGCCTCGCTGTTCATCAGGGCTAGGATGCCCCGCGTCACGTAGATGTAGCCCCCCGGGGCGGCGAAGGCGTTGACCACCGGCGTGTCCAGGATGGCGAAATGATACTTCAGCTGCGGCCGGTGCGTGTACGGCGCCATGCTCTGGCCGACGCGCTCGACGTACTCGCCCAGGGCCTTGTCCGGGTAGATTCCGAACTGCTGGCGCAGCTGCTTGTCGGTCGCCTCCCCCATGGCGATCTCCTGCTGCTCGGAAAAGAGCATCAGTTCCTTCTTGCCGCTGACCGGATTGACGGCGCAGGCCGTCGCGGCCAGCAGCAGCACGCCCAGCACGCCGATCCTTGAGGCTTGCATGAGTTGTTTCACGGCATCCCTCCTTTGCGCTTTCTCCCGCTAATTCAATAACATAATTCGCCCTCTTTTTCCACCACGGCCGCGAGAGAGAAAGCGCTTGCGGCGCAGCGGGCGCCGTCATATAATGGGATCATGTCATGGAGGAAACATGAAGAGAATCCTGGCCTGGTTCCTGGGCACGCTCGTGCTGCCGCTGGCGGCGGGTGACCGCTTGACCGGACGCATGTTCGCCGGCCGCTCCGAGGTCATCGGCCGCAGCGGCATGGTGGCCGCCAGCCAGCCGCTGGCCGCCCAGGTGGGCATCGACATCTTGAAACGGGGAGGCAGCGCCGTCGACGCCGCCATCGCGGTCAACGCCGCCCTGGGACTGATGGAGCCCTCGGGATCGGGAATCGGCGGCGACCTTTTCGCCATCGTCTGGGACAACCGGGCGGGAAAGCTCTTCGGCCTGAACGCCAGCGGCCCGGCGCCGGCGGCCCTGTCCCTGGCGCACTTCCAGGAGAAAGGGATCGGCGAGATGCCGGAGAAGGGGCCCCTGCCCTGGACCGTCCCCGGCTGCGTAGCCGGATGGTTCGCCCTGCACCGCAGGTTCGGACGCCTGCCCATGCGCGACGTCCTGGCCCCGGCCATCGCCTACGCCGAGAACGGATTCCCCGTTTCGGAGCTGATCGCGTTCTACTGGCAGCGCTCGGTGAAGGCGTTCGAGGCCTATGAGAATTTCCAGAAACTGTACGTCTCGGGGGGACGCGCTCCCGCCAAGGGCGACGTCTTCCGCAACCCGGAGCTCGCCGCCACCTACCGCCTGCTGGGGCGCAAGGGAGACGACGCGTTCTACCGCGGCGAAATCGCTCGCCGCATCGTGGCCTATTCACAGCGGGTCGGCGGCTTCTTCGCCATGGAGGACTTCGCCGGCTTCAAGCCCGAGTGGGTCGAGCCGCTGAGCGTCGATTACCGCGGCTACGACGTTTGGGAGCTGCCGCCCAACGGCCAGGGCCTCGCCGTCCTGCAGATGCTGCGCATGCTCTCCCGCTTCGACCTGGCGTCGCTGGGGCACAACTCGGCCGCCTACCTGCACGCGCTGGTGGAGGTCAAGAAGCTCGCTTACGAGGACCGCGCCCGCTTCTACGCCGACCCG
>JAFGST010000225.1 GCA_016934475.1 Candidatus Aminicenantota bacterium
CCGGCGACGCGGCGGACGATGTCGGCGGCGGGGAAGATGGTCGCGGCCAGTACCAGGGGTTTCCCCGCGCCCGGAGCCGCCCTCCAGCCGAGTGCCGGCACCAGCAGAAGGCCGAGGCAAAGGAAAGAGCATCGCTGCTTCATGGGCGGGGCCATTGTAGCAAAATTACGGCGGCGAGTAAACGCCACCGCGCCGGGGCTCGCCGCCGGCGCCGACATGGTGTATAATCGCCCTTCGAGGAATCCCCGGCGGGAGGAAGGATGCCCGAGGCCGACAGCGAAAGGAAGTTGCCGCGCAACGTCAAGGTGGTCGCGGTCACGAGTTTCCTGACCGACGTCTCCAGCGAGATGGTGATCAACACCCTGCCGCTCTTCCTGAAGAACGTCCTGGGGGTGAAGACCTACCTCATCGGCCTCATCGAGGGGGTGGCCGAATCGACGTCCAGCCTGCTGAAGATGTACTCCGGCTGGCTCTCCGACCGGCTGCGCAAGAGGAAGGCGCTGGCGGTGCTGGGCTATGCCATATCGGCACTGAGCAAGCCGCTGTTCTATTTCGCCCGCTCGTGGGGCGTGGTGGCCGCCGCCCGCTGGGGCGACCGCGTCGGCAAGGGGGTGCGCACCGCCCCGCGCGACGCCCTGGTGGCCGATTCCACGCCCTTCTCCCGGCGCGGCCATGCCTTCGGCTTCCACCGCGCCGCCGATACGGCCGGCGCCTTCGTCGGCCTGCTCATCGCCCTGGGGCTGACCTGGTTCTGGCAGGGCGGAGGCGGCGAGCTGCTGGCCGGCACCTTCCGCGTCATCGTCCTGGCCAGCCTGCTGCCGGCCTTCGCCGCCGTGGCCGTCCTGGCCCTGGGCGTGAGGGAGCCGGCGGCAACCGGGTCGGCTGCTCCGCCGCGCTTCGGATTCAGGGGTCTGGGGAGGGATTTCCGCTACTTTATCGCCATGATCGGGATTTTCGAGCTGGGAAACTCCTCGGATGCCTTTATCGTGCTGCGCGCCCAGGAGCGCGGACTGCCGGTCGTGGGCATCCTGGCCATGCTGCTGGCCTTCAATTTCGTCTACACCGCCGTCTCGCTGCCGGCCGGCAAGCTCTCGGACCGCGTCGGTCGTAGGCGCGTGCTCATGGCTGGCTGGGCACTGTACGCGCTGACCTACCTGGGGCTGGCCGTCGTTCGCTCGACGACGCATATCGTCATGCTCTTCATCGTCTACGGCGCCTATTACGGATTGAGCTACGGAACGGCCAAGGCGCTGGTGGCCGACCTGGTCCCTCCGCAGTCGCGGGGAATGGCCTACGGCACCTTTAATGCCGTGCTGGGGATCACCGACCTGCCCGCCTCCTTCATCGCCGGGATTCTCTGGGGCGGCGCGGGGCGATGGGCAGGCTTCGGGGCGTCGGCGCCGTTCTTCTTCGGGGCGGCGATGGCCGTCCTGGCCCTGACGCTGCTTGCCCTCTGGAAGCCGGGCACGCCCGCAGGGTGATGCGCCGGCCGCCGTTTTCTTTTCGCCGCCGTTGTGCTATCGTGGGCGCGTGAGCGAAGACGTCCGGGCAGCGGGTTCATCCCGCCTGTGGCTGCGGCTGGCGAAGCTGGAGGCGCCCGTTCCACGCTCCGTAGCGGCGCCGCCCCGGGAATTCCATGTCTCCCGGGCCTGCCGCAGCCGCTACCAGTTCAACCAGGCCCTGTTCACCCTTTCCGGCAATGTCGTCCTGGCCGATTTCCAGGCCGTGCGCATCTTTGCCCAGAAGATCGGCGAGAGGCGCCGGGGAGACCCTGGCGAAGCGCCGATCGTGTGCGCCGGGGACTTGAACGCCATGGGGCTGATCGACGAGATCCTGCACTACGTGGTCTCCCTGTACCGCTCCCAGGTCGATCCCGAGGCCTTCGCCCGCCTGGCCCACGAGCTGGAGCGGCAGCTGGGAGCCGTCGAGCTGCGCAAGGTCCTCGTCCGCTTCTGTCGCGATTTTCCCCCGCAGCCGGTGTACCGGGAACAGGTGACGGTCGAGGAATACCTTCTGGGATCGACACGGGGAGAGGCCAACCGCGACACGATGCTGGAGGAGATGCTGCTGCTTGGGCTGGCCAACGCCAATCCGGCTTTCTCGCCGTTTCGGGAGCTGTTCGACGACAGCGGCCTGGCCGCCGGCACCGCCTATGGGCGGCTGCAGCAGGCGACCGCCGGATTCTTCTCGAGCCTGCCGTCATTCGGCCCCGACGACGAGGACCTCGTCTCCATGCTGGGCAGCCCGGCCCGCGCCTGTCCCGACTCGCTCTCCGGGCAGCTGCGCTACATCCGCGAGAAGTGGGGGCTGCTCCTGGGCAAGTTCATGGATCGCCTGCTGACGGGCATGGACCTCATCCGCGAGGACGAGAAGAAGTTTTTCCCCGGACCCGGCCCCGCCCAGGTCTTCGATGCCGCCCGGGCGCGGCAGGAGGGCATGGAGGCCGGAGAGGAGGGGGAGAGGTTCTCTGCCGACCGCGAATGGATGCCGTGCCTGGTGCTGATGGCCAAGAGCGTCCATGTCTGGCTGGACCAGCTGGGCAAAAAGTACGGCCGTCCCTTGGCCACCCTGGACCAGGTTCCCGACGAGGAGCTGGACCAGCTCGCCCGCCGGGGATTCAGCGGGCTCTGGCTGATCGGGGTCTGGGAGCGCAGCCCGGCCTCGCGGCGCATCAAGCAGCGCAGCGGCAATCCCGAGGCCATGGGCTCGGCGTACTCCCTGTACCGCTACGAGATCGCCTCCGAGCTGGGCGGCGAGGCGGCTCTGGAGAACCTCAAGGACCGCGCCTGGGCTCGCGGCATCCGCCTGGCTTCCGACATGGTGCCGAACCACATGGGCATCGACTCACCCTGGGTGGTGGAGCACCCCGACTGGTTCATCGCCCTCGACCGCCCGCCCTTCCCCTCCTACCGCTTCGAGGGCGAGGACCTGTCGTCCGACCCCCGGGTGGGCATCTACCTCGAGGACCATTATTACGACCGCAGCGACGCCGCCGTGGTCTTCAAGTGGATCGACCGCCGCAGCGGCCGGGAGCGCTTCATCTACCACGGCAACGACGGCACGCGCATGCCCTGGAACGACACCGCCCAGCTGAACTACCTGCGCGCCGACGTCCGCGAGGCCGTGGTGCGGACGATCATGGACGTGGCCCGCATGTTCCCCATCATCCGCTTCGACGCCGCCATGACTCTGGCCCGCCGGCATTTCCAGCGCCTGTGGTTCCCGCCTCCGGGCGGCGGGGGCGATATCCCTTCGCGGGCCGGCCAGGGCATGTCCCAAGAGCGCTTCGACCGGCTCATGCCCTGGGAATTCTGGCGCGAGGTCGTCGACCGCGTGTCCCGGGAGCGCCCCGACACCCTTCTCCTGGCCGAGGCCTTCTGGCTGATGGAGTCGTATTTCGTGCGCACCCTGGGCATGCACCGCGTCTACAACAGCGCCTTCATGAATTTCCTCAAGACGGAGGGGAACGCCGATTTCCGCCTGTCGCTGAAGAACGCCCTGGAATTCAATCCCGAGATCCTGAGGCGCTTCGTCAACTTCATGAACAATCCCGACGAGGAAACGGCGGTGGAGCAGTTCGGCGGGGGCGACAAGTACTTCGCCGCCTGCACCCTGCTGGCCACCCTGCCCGGCCTGCCGATGTTCGGCCACGGCCAGGTCGAGGGCTTCCGGGAGAAATACGGCATGGAATACCGGCGCGCCTACCTGGACGAACGAGCCGACGAAGGGCTGCTGCGGCGTCACGAGCGGCAGATCTTCCCCCTGCTGCGTAGGCGGGCGCTTTTCGCCGGCGTGGATGACTTCCTCTTGTACGACTTTTACCTGCCGGGCGGGACGGTCGACGAGAACGTGATCGCCTTCAGCAACTACCTGGAGGGCGAGCACTGCCTGGTGGTGGTCCACAACCGCCATGCCGGCACGGCCGGATGGATCCGCGTCGCGGCCGCCTATGCCGCCGAGGACCCGTTCGGCGGTCCGCGCACCCTGGTGCGCAGGGACCTGGGCCAGGGCCTGGCCCTGCGCGACGAGTCCGAACGATTCGTCGTCCTCAGCGACATGGTCTCGGGGCTGAAGTTCGTCCGCTCAAGCCGGGAGCTGTGCCGGCAGGGGATGTTCGTGGAGCTCGGCGCCTACCAGGTCCATGTATTCCTCGACATACGCGAGCTGGCCGACGATGCCGAAGGAAGCCTGGCGCGACTGGCCGCCTACCTGCAGGGGCGCGGCGTATCCAGCCTTGACGCGGCCCGCAGGGAGATGC
Organism: Candidatus Aminicenantota bacterium; assembly: GCA_016934475.1. Classification (GTDB taxonomy): domain Bacteria; phylum Acidobacteriota; class Aminicenantia; order UBA2199; family UBA2199; genus UBA2199. The sequence goes on from JAFGST010000225.1 coordinate 4,259, forward strand.
TGGCGGCCCCGCTGCACGAGGCCCTGAGCGCAATGTGCCGTCCGGAACTGGCGCGGCGCCTTCATGGCGCCCTGGCCAGCGATCCCGGGGGGATGGAGGAGAACCGCCTCTGGCTCGAGATCGAGGAGAAGGCGCGACGGGTCGGCGAGGCGGCGGCCGCCGTCACTGCGGGCGTGGAAGCCCGAGCGGTAGCCGATGCGATCATCGCCGACCTCCTGGAATGCCGCATGGCGGCTCAAGCATTCCGACCGGCTGCAACCCCTGGCGGGCCGTGTCCGTCCGCTGCCGAGGGGGAGGGGAGGACGCGCCGCTGCCTGCTGCTTGCCGTTCTTGTCCGGATCACCGACGAAGACCCGGAGCGGTGGGACGATCTGCGGCTCGGGGCGGCGGTCACGGCAGCGATCCGCGACTGGGGCGTGAACGAGGACGCCATCGCTGCCGAGGCGCGCATGCAGCGAATCCTTTGCGAAAGCGACGGCAAGATCCGCGCCGAGACGGAGAAAATGAGGAGGGCAGGGGAGGAGGGAGCCGAAGCCGCGGCGAAGCTGGTCGCCTGGATGCTGGAACAGTCCCGCGTCCAGGAAGTCATCCAGGCAAACTCCTTCCAGGGCGAGATGTACTTCAGCAAGGAATCCTTTGCGCTTTTCACGGAGCGCTTGCAAGAGTCGCTGGAATGGGAACTCCTGAAGCGTAAGGGTAGGGAGCAGGACAATGAAAAAGGCGCCTCTGAGGCGCTGGAGCTGCTCCGCTTCCTGCCTGCCCTGGCGAAGCAGTCAAAATACAAGCTTTTCGAACTCAGGAAACTGCTTCAGGATTTCATAGAAAAAAAATAGGATTCACCAGAGGACCCGCTGCTGTTTTTCGGCGTCCGGCTGGATTTTTGACCGCTCCCGATCTCTTTTCCACTTTGCCTTCCTTCTGCTTTTTCCCCTACATTCCCCCTCTCTCCCCTTGAGTTTACACCGGGCTTGCTTCTCTGCAATCGGGCGAACCGTCCGCCGTCTGCCGTGCCCCGTACGCCGAGTCCTTGGGGAGCCCTTGCTTTTCCCCCCCGTTCCATATTAGAATGAACCTCATGCCTGGAGAGGTGTCCGAGCGGTTTAAGGAGCACGCTTGGAAAGCGTGTGTACTGGAAACGGTACCGTGGGTTCGAATCCCACCCTC
>JAFGST010000226.1 GCA_016934475.1 Candidatus Aminicenantota bacterium
GGAGAAGTACTGCGAGGCGCCGCCGTCGGGCTGGTGCTGCGTCGACAAGGTTGTGATCCCGGCTACGCCCGAGGAGTGCAAGAAGAAGGGCGGGGTGTGGTTCCCCACCAAGGCGGAGGCGGAGAAGTACTGCGAGGCGCCGCCGTCGGGCTGGTGCTGCGTCGACAAGGTTGTGATCCCGGCCACGCCCGAGGAGTGCAAGAAGAAGGGCGGTGTGTGGTTCCCCACCAAGGCCGAGGCGGAAAAGTACTGCCGGGCCGGGGCGGGCCTGCCCGACTTGATCATCAAGGAGATCTCGCTCAACCGCAAATGCCAGGTGGTGGTCACTGTGGCCAACGCCGGCCCGGGGATGGTTCCGGATGACGTATGGGCGGTGCATACTCCGGGCAGCAGCAGCGTGTACTTGTATGTCAACGGCAAGAAGTGGGGCGGGCGGACGATCTGGGGCTTCGATCCGGGGAAAACGCTGCAGCCTCCCGGGGGAGTGGCCCGGTGTGTCAGCCGGCTGACCGTGGGAGCGGAAGCGGAGATCACCGCCGTGATCGACCATACCGCCCAGGTCGCCGAGACCGACGAAGGCAACAACAAGATGGTCAAAAAACTGCGCTGCGCCCCCAAGTAAAGGAAGTCGCGGTTCGAAACGGATTGCCGCGCGGGTGACCCGCGAGGCAGCCCCTCAGCGCTGAGGCTGCGGAAAGCGGCGCCGCAGGAGCCGGTCAAGCAGTGCCGCACCCAGAAGAGCGGCGCCGCCCAGGAGGAACGGCTCGGCCCCGCCGTTTAGATGGGCAAGGAAATCGAGAATGCGGTCGGGCAACGGCCCCAGGATCCGGCCCAGGGTCCGCAGAACCTCGAGGGTAGCAGCGGCCGTTGGCCTCCAGTCGGCGAGTGCCATGAGCCCCAGGACGGCCAGGGCACCGGCGCCGCCGCCCAACGCCAGGCCCAGGGAGCGTTTTCGCGTTGGTGCGGAATGGATCTCCGGGATACGGTCCAGGAGGGCGTCCACAAAGGCGGGCGGCAGATCGAAGCCGGGGTCCGCGGCCAGCCCCTCGTACAAGCGCTGGAAGGCGCGGTAACGTTCGGCGCAGCGACAACACGTCCTGAGGTGCCAGGGCAGGAAGGGAATGCCCGAGCGGGATCGGTCGTCGAGGATCTCCATGATCTGTTCATCGCTGAGGTGTTCGTTGTTCATGTTTCCTCCCGCAATGCCGGTTGCAGGCGCCAGCGCAGCCGCGTCCGGGCGCGGAACAGGTGGCTCTTGACCGTTCCAGCCGGCATCTTCAGGGTCTGGCCGATCTCCTCGTAGTTCATCCCGGAAAAGTGAAACAGGGTGAGCACCAGCCGGTGATGGGGGGGCAGGCGTTCAATCTCCCGCTGCAGGCTTGCGCTCAGATCGGCCTCCTCGCTCAGGCGGCCGGGATCGGGGCCGTCGCCGGCGACGTTCTCCAGCCCCGGACCCCCGGCGGCGAGGTCGTCGTAGAGGGGCAGGCGCTTCTTGCGCAAATGATTGATGCAGGTGTTGGCGGCGATGCGTCCGATCCAGGAGGAGACCGCGGCACCTCCCTGGAAGCGGCCGATATGGGAGAATATTTTCAGGAATACTTCCTGGCAGAGCTCCTCGCGGTCGGGGGCATCGCGTACCATGCGGAAGACGATGGCCGCCACCAGGCGCCGGTACTTCTCGATGAATTCGCGAAATGCCCGGCGGTCCCCGTTCTGGACTCGGGCGACCAGAAGGCCGGAGGCGTCCGCTTCGCTGCTCGGCTCGGGGCAAGAGGGGATCTCTTCCACCGGGGCTCCTTTCGTGATCATACTATCATTAAACGGATTCGAGCCGGCGAAGTTGCGGCGATTTTTTTTTCGTATCACGCAACATTTTCCTCCGCCGCTTGTCCGTTGGTTGCGGAGGCGGCCGTTGCCGCCCCGGCAATCGCCATCGGAGGTGAGACATGTTGGAAAATTTGGCTCCCGTTCTGATCCTGATCGTGATCGGCTATTTCACCGTGGATCTGGTCCGGGTGGTCGCGGAGAACCGCCTGCGCCACAAGCTGGTTGAAAAAGGCCTGGTCGACGAAAAGGTCAAGCTCCTGTTCGAGGCGCGGCCCCTGGCCCAGTCGGCGTCGGCGCTGAAGTGGGGCCTGGTGCTGATCGGCGTCGGCATGGCGCTGCTGTTCGCCTTTGCCATCCACAGCTGGGTTCCCGCGACCATCCGCGGAGAGATGACCGCCGGTGCGGTCTTCTTCATGGCCGGATTGGGCATGATCGTATATTACGCCATCGCCCGCGGCCAGGAAAAGAAAGACTGAGAGCGCCCGGACCGGGCGCCGGGACCGGGATGCCGCATGCGCGTGCGGCCCCGGTCCTTTTTTTTGGATTTTTCCGGGACTCCGGAAGCGGTTGAAACCCGCTGGATTGTTTTTATTCATTTCGCGATGTGATATTTTATTTGCGTGAGAAAGCAGCTTCTCTTGGGAACGTACCCGCGGACCCGGATCGGGATCGCCCTGATCCTGGCAGCCATCAACCTGCTTCTCCAGGGGCTGTTGCCTCCGTTGCGGCCATGGGGAATCCGGTTCGGCTGTGAAATGGCGCTTTTTTCGCTTTTGGCCGCCTGGGCTTGGGCGGGAAGCGGTTTCTTCAACAAGAAAAAAAATTCGCCCTTGGCCATCGTTTTTGTCCTGGCCATGCTGGGTACGATGATCTTGGCCATCTTCTGGGTTTTACGCGCCTGGTATTTTCAGCCTGCGCTCAAGGACAAGGCCGGCTGGGACGATCGCCTGGCCGCCGGCTTTTGGCTGGTCCTTCTGATCGCGGTCATGGGACTGGTATTTTCCGCCCTGCGGGAGTTGTTTTTACTGAAAAAATCGCGCCACCCCGGCGGGCTTTTCCAGGCCATGATGGTTTGTTTCGCCGTCGCCTTCTTTATCCCGGTCGTGGCGCCCTTGGCGGTTCCTTTTTTCCTGAGCGTGTCCATCTGCCTGCTGGCGCTGAATTCATTCCGGGTGAAATGGATCGCGTTCCTGGTTAAAAAACAGAAAAAACTGCTGATCGCCCTGGCCGGAATGTCCCTGGGGATTTTTTTGGCCGACGCCATCCTGATCTTCCAGGGCCGGACCTTGCAGACTCCGGTTCCGGCCTTGTCGCCAGGATCTTTCCTGCTGGGGAAGATCATCCTCCTTTACGGGGCGTGCTATTCGGGCGTGATCCTGTTCGCGACTCTTTTCCACATGCCGACCGCCGACGCCTACGACCGCAAGGCCGAGGAATTGGCTTCCCTGGTCGATTTGAGCCAGTCGATCACCGACATGATGGAATTCAAGGAATTGGCCGAGAAGGTCACCACGGCCACAGCCACGGTTTGCCATAGCGATTTTTCATGGCTGTTGATCAGGAAAAACGACGAGTACAGCGTTCCGGCCGCGTTCAACATCGGCAACCGCGAGGCGCGCGAGCTCGGCTACGCCCTCCTGGGAGAAGATGCTCCGGACCCGCGGTCGGTGAGGGTTTTCCGGAACAAGAAACTGAAGATCCACATCCAGAACGATGTCCTCAATTTTTCGTTCAGTTCCCTGGTCGTTGCTCCCTTGCGGGTGAAGGACCGGACCACCGGGTACTTGTTCATGGCCATCAAGAAGGACTTGTTTTTCGAGGACGACGATATCCTGACCATCGAGGCGTTTGCCAATTCGGCCGCCATGGCCTTGGAAAACGCGCGCCTGCTGGAGACCCGCCTGGAAAAGGAAAGGTTGCTCAAGGAACTGGAGGTGGCCCGGGTCATCCAGCGCCGCTTGCTGCCCCAATCGGTTCCCAGGGTGGCCTGGGCGGATATCGCCGCTTATTTCGCGCCGGCATATGAAGTCGGCGGCGATTATTTCGATTTCTTCCCCGGGAGCGATCGGCGCCTGGGATTCGTCATCGCCGACGTTTCGGGAAAGGGCCTGGCCGCGGCCTTCGTCATGGCGGAGGTGAAGGGGGTTTTTGAGTCCTTGGCCGGCGTGATCATGGATCCCGGCCCGCTGCTGGCCAAGGCCAACGGCGTATTGCGGAAAAGCCTGGAAAAGAATCGATTCGTGTCCGCCAGCTACTGCCTGGTCGACCCGCAGGCGATGGTCCTGCGTGTGGCCAGGGCCGGGCATATGCCCTTTTTCTTGGAATCCGGCGACAGGATCGAGGCCTTTGCGCCGCCGGGACTGGTCCTGGGCGCCGCCGACGAGCCGCTGTTCAGCGCAAAGCTCAGGGAAATAGCCGTTCCCTTGCGGGGCGGCGACACGATCGTCTTCATCACCGACGGCATCACCGAGGCCAACAACCTGAGCGGCAGCGAATTCGGCACCGAGCGTTTGCGGAGCGTCATGAGGTCCAATCGCGACGCCGGCGCCGAGGATCTGGCGAAACGCATCGTGGAGGAAGTCAAGGCCTTCGCCAATCAGCCGGTGCAGTTTGACGACATTACCCTGCTGGTTATCAGAATGAAATAGGGCTTTGCCCCGCTTGGGCGGTGTTCAGCGGCGGAAGGCGGCGGCCTGTTCCTCGGAGAAGTAGATCTTCTTGGCCTGGAGGCCGGTGCCCTTGGCCTTCTCCAGGCGGGCCAGGGCCAGGCTGTAATCGCACAGGGCCCGCAGCTCGTTGCTCACGGCCAGGGTGTAGTCGCGCTGGTACTGCAGGACCATGTAGCTGGTGCTCAGGCCGGCCGCCCGGCGTTTTTCCTCGGCGGACAGCTTCTTTTCGGCCAGCTCGCGGGCAAAGCGCGTGGCCTGGATGCGCTGGAAGCTGCTGGCCGCCAAGCGGGCGGCGGTGGAAATCTCGAGACGGATCCCCCGCTCCAGGTCGAGGCGGCGCAGCTGGGCTTCGCGATGCTCC
>JAFGST010000227.1 GCA_016934475.1 Candidatus Aminicenantota bacterium
CGCTTCTGGCAGTGCACCACCATCCAGTTCGACTTCAACATGTCGGAGCGCTTCGCCATGAAATACATCGGCCCCGACGGCGCCGCCCACCAGCCCTACATGGTGCACCGCGCCCTGCTCGGCTCCCTGGAGCGGTTCTTCGGGGTGCTGATCGAGCACTACCGCGGCTTCTTCCCGCTGTGGCTGGCGCCGCTGCAGGCCCTCATCGCCCCGCTCAACGACGACTGCCTGCCCTACGCCCGCACGGTGCTGGAGGCGCTGCGAGGCGCCGGGCTGCGCGCTGAGCTCGATGCCCGACCCGAGGGGGTCAACCGCAAGATCCGCGACGCCGAGATGCGCAAGGTGCCCTACATCATCGTTCTCGGCGCCCGCGAGCAGCAGGAGGGGAACATCTCGTTCCGCATCCACAAGAAAGGCGACCAGGGCCGCATCGGCCTGGACGAATTCATTCGGCGACTGAAAATCAACATAGAGGAAAAAAGCCAGAATTATGAGGTATCCTAAACCCGTCCCCAACAAGAAGAAGAATCCCCACCGGATCAACGAGGAGATCCAGGCCCGCGAGGTCCGGCTGATCGACGAGGAAAAGAACCAGGTCGGGATCGTTCCCTTTCCCCAGGCGCTGGACATCGCCCGGGAAAAGGATCTGGATCTGGTCGAGATCTCCCCGGAGGCCACCCCGCCGGTCTGCCGCATCCTGGACTACGGGAAGTTTCTCTACTCTCTGCAGAAGAAGGCCCACGAGGCCCAGCGCCACCAGCGCAAGGTCCTGGTCAAGGAGATCAAGTTCACCCCGGTCATCGGCGAGCACGACGTGGAGGTGAAGCTGAAGAAGATCAGGGAATTCCTGGCCGAGGGCAACAAGGTCAAGGTCACGGTCTGGCTCAGGGGGCGGCAGAAAAGGAAGCCGGAGATGCTCGAGGTGATGGTCGGGCGCATCATGGAGATCCTGAAGGAGATCGCGGAGATCGAATCGCCTCCCAAGCGGGAGGGTTTTTTCTGCCATATCATGATCGGAGCGAAAAAAGGAGGCAAGGATGCCAAAACTAAAAACGCATAAAGGCGCCAGCAAGCGGTTCAAGGTCACCGCCGGCGGCAAGATCAAGCGCAGCAAGGCCTTCGGCTCGCACCTGCTGACCAAGAAGAGTTCCAAGCGCAAGCGCGGCCTCAAGCAGTCGACGCTGGTGGCCCCGTCCGAGTTCAAGAAAGTGAAGCAGCTGCTTCCGTACGCGAAATAGGAGGACACGATGCCACGGGTTACCCGGGGAAACAAAAAACTCATCCGCAGAAAAAAGATACTGGCCCAGGCCAAGGGTTTCTGGGGCGCCAAGCGCAAGAACTACCGCACGGCCAAGGAATCGGTCCAGCGGGCGATGGTCTACGCCTACCGCGACCGGCGCAACCGCAAGCGCGATTTTCGCGCCCTGTGGAACGTGCGCATCAGCGCCGCGGTGAACGAGGCCGGCATGAGCTACTCGGTGTTCATGCACCGCCTGAAAAAGGCCCACATCCTGCTGAACCGCAAGATGCTGGCCAATCTGGCCGCCAGCGAGCCCGAAACATTCCGTTCCATCGTCGACAAAGCCAAGTCAGTGGCATGATCGATGAACTCGCAAAAGAGATTGAAGGAGCCCGCCGGTCGTTCCTGCATGAGCTAGAGCACGTTCAATCTCCCGAGAAGTTGGCCGCCCTGAAGGAGCGCTACCTCGGCCGCAAGAGCGGGATCATCGGCCGCTACCTGGCGCGGCTCAAGGGAGTCACCCCCGCCGAAAAGCCGGTTGTCGGCCAGGAGATCAACCGCCTCAAAGCCTTCGTGGAGGAGGCGTTGGCCGGAGCCAGGGATGCCCTCTGCGCCTCCGGCCGGCCGCAATGGCAGGACCATTCCCTGCCCGCTTCCGATCTGCCCGTCGGCGGCTTCCACCTGATCGCCGCCATCCAGCGGCAGATCGAGGAACTTTTCCTGAACATGGGCTACGAGATCGCCTACGGGCCGGAGGCCGAGCTCGAGGACTACAACTTCACCAAGCTGAACATCCCCGAGTTCCACCCGGCCCGCGACGAGCAGGACACCTTCTTCCTGGAGGGCTTCGACGACCTGGTGCTGCGCACGCACACCTCGCCCATGCAGGTACGCTACATGCTCGACCACCGGCCGCCGTTCAAGATCATCTCCCCCGGAAAGGCGTTCCGCAAGGATGACCCCGACGCCACCCATTCCCCATGCTTCCACCAGGTAGAAGGGCTGCTGGTCGACCGCGGCATCCACTTCTCCCACCTGAGGGGGACGCTGGAGGCCTTTTGCCGCTCGTTCTACGGTTCCGGCATCGTCCTGCGCTTCCGCCCCGGCTACTTTCCCTTCACCGAGCCCTCGGCCGAGGTGGACATCAGCTGCTTCCTGTGCGGCTCCCCCGCGGGTTCGCGTGCCCAAGGGCAGTCCGGTTCTTCGCCCGCGGGGTCTTCGGCCGCAGGAGCGGCCTCGAGGCTTGACCCCGACTGCCGCGTGTGCAAGGGCAGCGGCTGGCTGGAGATCCTGGGCAGCGGCATGGTGCACCCCAAGGTGCTGGCCAACTGCGGCATCGATCCCGAGGAATACTCGGGATTCGCCTTCGGCATGGGCATCGAGCGCGTGGCCATGGTCAAGTACGGCGTACCGGACCTGCGCCTGCTCTACGAGAATGACCTGCGCCTGCTGGGACAGTTCGGGTGAAGAGATGAAGATCAACCTCGAATACCTGAAGCGCTTCGTCGCCTTCGACCTGGACGAGGGAGCCTTGAGGGAGCTGCTGGCCGGAATCGGCCTGGAGACGGCAGAGACCCTGCAGGTCGACGGCCAGACCGTCCTCGATCTCGAGACCACGCCCAACCGGCCCGACTGGCTCTCCCACACCGGCATCGCCCGCGAGATCGCCGCCAAGGACGAAACCCTGCACCTCCAGGATATCGACGTCGTCGACGTGGATCTGCTTCCCGGGGGCCGGGGATTCGCCATCCACGTCGAGGACCCGGGCGACTGCCGGCGTTACAGCGGCTGCATCGTCCGTGACGTGACCGTGAAGGATTCGGAACCGGCCGTGCAACGCCTGCTGGTCTCGCTGGGACTGCGGCCGATCAACGACATCGTCGACATCTCCAACATGGTGATGATGACCTGCGGGCAACCCTTGCATATCTTCGACCTGGAGCGCCTGCAGGGCGGGCAGGTGCGGGTGCGGCGCGCCCGCCGCGGCGAGACGCTGCAGCTGCTGGACGAGCGGCAGGTCGAGCTGGACGAGAACCTCCTGCTCATTGCCGACGCCTCCCGCCCCTTGGCCCTGGCCGGCATCATGGGCGGGCTCGAGTCGGGGATCCAGGCCGGCACCCGCCATGTCTTCATCGAGAGCGCCTGCTTCGACCCGGTGGTCATCCGCCGCGGGGCGCGCCAGCTGGGCCTGATGACCGACGCCAGCTACCGCTTCGAGAGGGGAATGGACGTCGAGGCCACCGTGCCGGCCATGAAGATGGCCCTGCACCTGCTGTCCCGTTCCCAAGGACGGAGGCTGACGCCGGTCTTTTTCCAGGACGCCTACCCGCGTCCGTTGCCCCGGGCCGCGATCCGCCTGGACAAGGGGTACCCCGAACGGCTGACCGGCATCGCCATCGCGGCCGAAACCAGCGCCGCGATCCTGGGCCGCCTGGGCTTCACCCTGCGCGACGAGGGCGGGCACTGGCAGGTGGAGCCGCCCAGCTGGCGCGTGGACGTTGAGGGCAAGCAGGACCTGGTCGAGGAGATCATCCGCATCTACGGCTACGGGCACCTGCGGGGGCAGATGCCGCTCACGGCCAATCCCTGCCCGCGCCTCGACGCGGAGCGCGCGGCGATCCAGAGCCTGAAATGCCAGCTGGTCGGCAGCGGCTTCAACGAGGTGATCAACTACGTGTTCCAGGGGCCCGAGGAAAACCTCATGGCGGACCCTCAGGACGAGCCGCTCGTGTTGAAGAATCCCCTGGGAAAAGACTTCTCGGTCATGAAGAATTCGCTGCTGGCCGGCCTGCTGAAGAACACGGCGGCCAACGCCAACCAGTCCATGGAGCGCATCGCCCTGTTCGAGATCGGCAAGGTATTCGGCCGGCGCCCGCAGGGCATGTTCGAGGAGCCGCGCCTGGCCCTCAGCGTCCACGGCCGCCGGCAGAAAAAGGACTGGCGGCTCCCCGAGCAGGAGTTCGATTTTCCCTGGTTCAAGTCGCTGCTGCGGCTGCTCGGCCGGCGCCTGCGCCTGGAATTGACCTTTCGCAGGGCGGAGCATCCGGCCTATGCCGCCGGCTGCTGCTTCGCCCTGGAGGCCGACGGCCGCCGCATCGGCGTGAGCGGCGAAGTGGCCCCCGCGTTCTGCCGCCATTACAAGCTGGACAAGCCCGTATACGCGGCCGAGCTGGAGATCCCGGCCCTGGTCGCCCGGGCGGGCGAGAGCCGCTTCCGCATGTGGGGGCGCTTTCCCGCCGTGCGCCGCGACTTCACCTTCCTGATGGCCAAGGACGTTTCCTACGAGGAATTGAGCGCCGGCATCGAAGGCCTGCGGCCCGATGCGCTCGAGAGCTACGAGCTGAC
>JAFGST010000228.1 GCA_016934475.1 Candidatus Aminicenantota bacterium
GGGGCACGACGTCCAGTACCTGTTCGACTGGGACGACGGCTCCGACTCGGGGTGGCTCGCCGTAGGGACAACCACGGCCTCGCATAGTTGGAGCGCGGCAGGCACCTACGACGTGCGGGCCAAGGCGCGCTGCGCCACGCACACCGACGTGGAGTCGGCGTGGTCGGAGACGCTGGAGGTGATCATCAGCGAGGGCGGCGGGGACCATTACAACTCGCCTGCGAGCCGGCTGATCCTCACCGAGGTCAACTGGTCGTCGACCTGGCAGTCGCAGGTGCAGGTAACCGACGTGACCGGCGGCTCGGTAGTGCAGGTGTACTACAACACGGGCACCGACCGCCGCGGCCCGTTCAGCCTGTGGAACAACGGCACAGGGGCGGCCGGCAGCAGCGTCAGCTTCGCCAACATCGTGAGCACGATCGACTCCCTGGACCCCGACCCGTTCGCCTACGGCAGCACCAACGGGGCGCTGGAGCTGATCACCCAGGACGAGAGCCATTTGATCCAGGCGGCGGTGCGCACATACAACGGCGGCAACTCGCGGACGTTCCCGGCGCTGACCGACTGCGTGACCAACACCGCTGCGCTGTCGCGCGAGCTGGTCATCCCCAACCTCTCCAACGACGCCGACTACCGGCCGTCGGTGGCGCTGTTCAACACGGGGACATGTAGCATGACGCTGGAGGTGAAGATCTGGGGCAGCGACGGGACGCAGATCGGCTCCACGATGACGCGGACGCTCGCCGGCTACGAGATGAGCGTGTTGGCCAGCGAGCTGCGGCAGGATACCTACAGCAACGCCACGGTGACAGTGGATGTGACCTCGGGGACGGGTAGGGTGCTGGCGTCGGGGCAGACGGCGCACCGCACGTCGAGCGACCCGGCGGCGCACGTGGCGGTGCAGGGGTTGGGGAGCTTCGCCAACTCGCCGGGGGATCACTTGGTGCTGACCGAGGTCAACTGGTCGTCGAGTTGGCAGTCGCAAGTGCAGATCACCGAAATGACAAGCGGCTCGGTGGTGCAGGTGTACTACAACACCGGCACCAACCGCCGCGGGCCGTTCACCCTGTGGGACAACAGCATGGCGGCAAGTTGGGGGAGCAGCGTCAGCTTCAGCAACATCCTGGCCACGATCGACGCGTTGGATCCCGACCCGTTCACCTACGGCAGCACCAACGGATCGCTGGAGCTGCTGACGCAGGACGGCAGCCACCGGATCCAGGCGGCGGTGCGGACGTACAACGGGGGCTACAGCCGGACGTTCCCGGCGCTGGGGGTGAACGCGGCCAACACGGCGGGGCCGGGGCGGAAAATGATGATCCCCAACCTGTCCAACGACGCCGACTACCGGCCGTCGGTGGTGCTGTTCAACACGGGGTCGGGGAGCGTGACCGTGGCGGTGAAGATCATCGGCAGCAATGGCGCCCAGATCGGCACGACCACGACGCGGACGCTGGCCGCCCACGAGATGAGCGTGGTGGCCAGCGAGCTGCGGCAGGACACGTACAGCAACGCCACGGTGACGGTGGAGGTGACCGTGGGCAGCGACAGCGTGCTGGCGTCGGGGCAGACGGCGCACAGAATGACCGGCGACCCGGCCGCCCACCTCGCCGTCCAGGCGGAGTAGGGCGGACGACGATCGCTTTTCCTGAGGACACGACGGGGCACCTTCAGGGCCTTCCGCCGTAATGCGGGCCACGGGCCTAGACCCCTCATAATGCTTGACATGCCTGTGTTTTTAGGATATTTTCAATCCCTATGGAGAAGAACATGAAAGCATTCGAAGGCAAACTGATATCCAAGGGATACAAGGTGGCCATCGTCGTCTCGCGCTTCAATAACTTCATCAGCGAGAAGCTGCTGGAGGGCGCCACCGACGCTTTGACGCGCAGCGGCGCCAAGGAGGAGGAGATCGACGTGGTGCGCGTCCCCGGCGCCTTCGAGATCCCGCTGGTGGCCAAGCGCCTGCTGCAGGCCAAGAAGCACCACGCCGTCATCTGCCTGGCGGCGATCATCCGCGGCGAGACCCCGCACTTCGACTTCATCGCCTCCGAGGTGACCAAGGGCATCGCCCAGCTGAACCTGGAATTCGCCTTGCCCGTGACCTACGGCGTCATCACCGCCGACAACACCGAACAGGCCATCGAGCGCGCGGGCAACAAGATGGGCAACAAGGGATTCCAGGCCGCCCAGTCGGCCATCGAACTCCTCAACCTCTTCGCCGATGCCAAGATCTGATGTTCCGCATCAAGTACAGCCGGGAGATCGCCTTAAAGATCCTGTACCAGCTTGATGCCCTGAAGTGCGACGCCGACCAGAGCGCTCCGGTGATCGACGACTATTTTTCCGCCTTCCGCGGGGCCAATCCCGACGAGGAGGAGTTCATCCGCCGCCTGGTGCGGACGGTCCTGGAGCGGAAGAAGGAGATCGACGCCGCCATATCCGAGAACCTGATCGGCTGGAAGATCAGCCGCCTGGCGCTCGTCGACCGCAACCTGCTGCGCATGGGCATCGCCGAGGCCACCTTCAACTCGGAGAAGCCGATCATCATCGACGACGTCCTGCGCATCGCCAAGAAGTACAGCGACGCCGACTCCTACAAGCTGATCAACGCCATCCTGGACAAGGTGATCCCGTGAAGCTGCTGCTGCTGTTCCTGTACCTCTGGGCGCCGGTGCGCCAGGAGACCAGCCTGGAGGTGTTCGTCACCTGCCGCACTCCGGAGATCTTCCGGGACTACCGCAACTACAACTACAAGCAGGAGATCTCCCTCGGCCGCGACGGACTGCGGGTGCGCATCAAGAGCCGCACCCTCACCCTGCGCCACCTGAACCACCGCCTGCGCCCCGACGAGGAATTCATCGCCGCGCAGGCGCCGGAGGTCCGCCGCGCCTTCGCCCAGGTGCGCCAGGATGCCTTGTCCATCGCCGATTACCTTCAGCATATCTCGTTGTACCTGAAGAACCGCGTCGTCTACAGCGAGGACGACCTGCCCCAGGAGGCGCCGGCGGTCCTGGCCCAGGAAAAGGGCCACTGCATCGGCTTCGCCAACGTGGCCCAGGCGCTGCTGGCCTGCGCCGGCCTCCTCAGCCGGCCGGTCAACGGCTTCTACCTGCGCGAGGAGGGCGGCCGCGTCGAGCCGGTGCCGCACCGCTGGCTGGAGATCGACCTGCCCGGCCAGCGCCGCGTCTTCTACGACCCGCAGTACCAGGATTTTTCCTCGCGCTACCTGGTCACGCGCCCCGGCCTGGCCATGGAGAGCGTCGAGCGCTTCGCCGGGGTGATCGTCAGGAAGAACAGGAAGATACTCGACGAATGAGGGGGAAGCCATGGAAGAGCAGTTCGGCGTGCGCCTGGAAAAACTGAAGAAGCTCGAGGCGCTGGGGCTCGACGGCTACCCCTACCGCTTCGAGAGGACGGCGGACTTCGCCGAGATCATCGGCCGCTACGGGGACCGGGGCGCCGAGGAGCTGAAGCAGGCCGACGCCGGGGTCGCCTGCGCCGGCCGCATCGTGGCCCTGCGCCTCATGGGCAAGAGCGTGTTCATGCACCTCTTCGACGGCCAGGAGAGGCTGCAGGTATACGTCCGCAAGGAGATGGTCACGGAGCGGGACTTCGCCGTCGTCGGCCTGCTCGACATCGGGGACATCATCGGCGTCAAGGGCACGGTCTTCAAGACCCGCACCGGGGAGCTGACCATCCTGGTCAGGGAGCTGGCCTTCCTGGCCAAGTCGTACCATCCGCTGCCCGAGAAATGGCACGGGCTGCAGGACAAGGAGATGCGCTTCCGCCAGCGCTACCTCGACCTGATCGTCAACGCCGACACCCGCGAGATCTTCCGCAAGCGCTCGAAGCTGATCCAGAAGCTGCGCTCCTTCTTTCACGAGCGGGGCTACGTCGAGGTCGAGACGCCGATGATGCACCCCATCCCCGGCGGGGCGGCGGCCCGGCCCTTCGTCACCCATCACAATGCCCTGGACATCGACCTGTACCTGCGCATCGCCCCCGAGCTCTACCTGAAGAGGCTGCTGGTCGGTGGGATGGAAAAGGTCTTCGAGATCAACCGCAACTTCCGCAACGAGGGCATCTCGCTGATGCACAATCCCGAGTTCACCATGGTCGAGTTCTACGAGCTCTACAGCGACTTCAACGACTGCATGGACCTGGTCGAGCGGCTGCTGCTGGACCTGTCCAGAGAGCTGCTGCCCGACGGCGCCATCCGCTGGCAGGAGCGGGCGATCCCCGTCGCCCCGCCCTTCCCGCGGGTGAAGTTCATGGAGGCCCTCGCCGCCAAGTCGGGAGTGGCGCAGGAGCAGTTGTGGGACGAGGAGGCCGTCGCCGGGCACATCCGCGGGCACTTTCCCGAGGAGCCCGCGCCGCCCACATTCGGCAAGATGCTGGAGTTCCTTTTCGACCGTTATGTGGAAAAGACCCTGGTCGATCCCACCTTCGTGACCCATTACCCCAAGGCCATATCGCCGCTGTCGAAGGCGTCCCGCGCGGATGCGCGGGAGACCGAGCGCTTCGAGCTCTTCATCGCCGGCATGGAGATCGCCAACGGCTTCTCGGAGCTGAACGACCCCCTCGAGCAGCGCCGGCGCTTCGAGGCCCAGGTGCGCGACCGCGAGCGGGGCGACGAGGAGGCCCAGCGCGTCGACAACGGCTTCCTGCTGGCGCTGGAGCACGGCATGGGCCCCGCCGCGGGCTGCGGGATCGGCATCGACCGCCTGGTGATGCTTTTCAGCGGCGCCGCTACAATCAAGGAAGTCATCCTTTTCCCGCTGCTGAGGCCCCGGGAATGAAGTTCGCCTGGTTCATCGCCCGGCGCTACCTGACCAAGGGCCGGAAAAACTCCTTCATCTCCATCATCTCCCTGGTGTCCATCCTGGGCATCGCCATCGGCGTGGCGGCCCTGATCATCGCCCTGTCGCTGATCAACGGCTTCCAGAACGACATCCGCGACCGCATCGTGAGCTCCTCGGCCCACGTCATGGTCACCGACCGCTTCGGCGAGGGCTTCGCCGATTTCCGGCGGCTCAACCGTGAGCTGGAGGGCGAGTACCCCCAGGTGAAGGCGGTAATGCCGGTGGTCTACGGGACGGTGCTGGTCAAGGGCGCCGCCCGCGAGGTGGCCGGGGCCGTCTTCCGCGGCCTGGACCTGGGGAGGACCGACAAGGAGCCCTGGCTGGACTCCCTGGAATTCGGCCGCCTGCCCGCCGGCGACCGCGAGCTGCTGCTGGGAAGGGAGATGGCCATGAAGCTGAACCTCTTTGCCGGCGACAGCTGCCTGGTCGTCTCGCCCCAGGCGGCCTTGTCGCCCCTGGGCATCATGCCGCGCTTCAAGAAGTTCCGCATTTCCGGCATCTTCCGCTCCGGGCTCTTCGAGTTCGACAACGGCACGGTGATCGCCGGCCTGGAAGCGGCGCAGAAGCTCTTTTCCCTGGGCGAGCGGGTCAGCTACCTGCAGGTCAACCTGCACGACATCTTCGACGCCGAAAAGGTCGCCGCGGCCATGCGCCAGCGGCTGGGCCCGCGCTACTCGGTGATCACTTGGAAGGAGCTGAACCAGTCCCTCTATTCGGCCCTGAAACTGGAGAAGACCGTGCTGTTCTTCACCCTGACGCTGATCATCGTCGTGGCCTCGCTGAACATCATCGCCGGGCTCATCCTGATGGTCATGCAGAAAGTGAAGGACATCGGCATCCTGCTCTCCTATGGGACGTCCAGCGCCCAGATCCGCCATATCTTTTTCCTGCAGGGAGCGGTCATCGGCGTGCTGGGCACGGTCCTGGGCCTCCTGCTCGGGCTGGGATTCTGCCAGCTGGCCAACCGCACCGAGCTGATCAAGGTCCCGGCCGAGATCTACCAGGTCAGCTTCGTCCCCTTCCGCATCGGGCTGCTGGACCTGGCGGCGGTGGTCGTCGTTTCCCTGCTGATCAGCTTCGTCGCCACTCTGATCCCCTCGCGCCGGGCGGCGGCGGTATCGGTCGTCGACGCGGTCAAATACGAATGATTTCTGACTTCTCACGTAAATTCGGGCACAGGTTTGGTTGAACATGGACGAGGATAAGGCCAGAAGATCAAGGAATGGGATCAAATTCCAAGCACCAAGCACCAAATCCCAAATAAATTCCAAGTTCCAAATTCCAATCCCCTGGCGGGGACGTTGTGTCCTAAACGAAAGCCATTTCAAGTGTCTTTTCTTCGTTTGGGTCATTGGGACATTGGTGCTTGGTGCTTGTTTGGAATTTGGTGCTTGGAACTTGGTGCTTTAGTCCTACTAGATCCTACGCTTGATAAGTCAAACACTGCCCAAATTTGTGAGAGGGACCTGATTTCTTAGGACGCCGGCGTTTTCCTGGCGCCGGCGAAAAAAATCAAATAAAAGCGCAAAACGGTTGAAATCGTATTTTTTTATTTTATTTTTGTTTATAATCATTAACGTGCGTAACGCCACGAGGATTGGAGGCCCGGCATGAAACGACCCGTGACACCGTTTTGCGCTTTCGCCATCCTGCTTTGGATGGCCAGCGCCGGAAACGCCCAGACCGGTTCGCCTACGGTGAATTGGGACGGGCTGGGGGAGGCTTGGAACGCATACTACACCGCTCCCAGCGAGGAGGGTGCCGCGCGCATGCTGGGCCTGCTGCCGGGCAACGTGAAGATCCTGGACATCAAGGACGGCTTCCTGGTCATCAACTCGATCTACGACCACCTGTCCGTGCTCGAGGGCGAGATGTATTCGGGCAGGCCCAACGCCATCAAGCTGGGATTCCGCCTGCACACCGTCTCCTACGGAGCCTTCGAGATCGCCCTGAACAAGGTCCTCGGCAACCTGATCGCCTTCAATCCCAAGCTCTTCCTAGAGGAGCTATCGTACCACCGCAACCTCATTCCCAACCTGGAACCGATCCTGGGGAGTTACCTGCGCGATGTCGGCACCGACGATGTCGCCCGCGAGCTGGAAAAGAAGCTGCGCATCAAGTCGCTGGAATCGGTCGAGGAAAAGTCGCTCAAGTCGTTGCGCAACGAGTGCATCAAGGTGCTCAAGAAGCTCTGAAGTAAGGAACTAGAAGCATAATAAGGTTCGACGTTCGACGTTCGAAGTTCGACGTTAGCAGGCACTTGAAGTAGACAGTAGGAAGAATAAGGCGAGAGGCGAGAGGCGATTGGCGATAGGCAAGAGGAAGGAGAAGAGGAACTCGTCCGAAGGCAACAGAAATGGATCGGTCTTTGCCGTTCCAATCACCAATAACTAATCACCAGGAATAGTTCGCGCCTTGCTGTTCCAATCACTATTCACTTTTCACTATTCACTTTTCACTTTTCACTATAGCTCGTTGAGCTTCTTGCTGACACTGACACTGTCACTGACACTAATAGCTCGTTGAGCTTCTTGCTGACACTGACACTGACACTGTCACTGTCACTGTCACTGACACTGTCACTGTCTCGGCTTGACTTTTTCGGGGTATCGGCTATACTGGGGCCGAAATCCTGGCCAAGGAGCAAGCGATGCAGATCCAGATCGTATCCCGCCACCTCAACGGGCTGGTGGTCCTGGCACCGGAGGTATTCGCGGATGAGCGCGGCTTCTTCATGGAGGTGTTCCGCGCCGACCAGTTTCATGACCTGGGCCTCCCCGTCGACTTCGTCCAGGACAACCATTCCCGCTCGCAGCAGGGGGTGCTGCGCGGGCTGCACTTCCAGTGGCAGCCGCCCATGGGCAAGCTCATGCGCGTGACGCGGGGCAGCGCCTACCTGGTCGCCGTGGACATCCGCAAGGGCTCGCCGTCCCTGGGGAAATGGTTCGGCATCGAGGCCTCCGAGCGCAACCGCCTGCAGGTGTACGCCCCGGCGGGTTTCGCCCGCGGCTTCTGCGTCCTCTCCGACGCGGCCGAGATCCAGTACAAGTGCACCGGCACCTACAACAGCCGGGCCGAGTCGGGCATCCTGTGGAACGACCCGGCCCTGGGCATCGACTGGCCGGTGAAGGAGCCCATCCTCTCGGAGAAGGACACCCGCGCCCCCACCCTAGAGCAATGGCTCGCCACACCCGAATCCGACCGCTTCACCTACCCGTCCTAGGAGGGAATCCACCATGAAGATCCTCATCGCCGGCGGCGCCGGCTACATCGGCTCGGTCCTCATCCCCAAGCTCCTGGAAAGGGGCTACGAGGTGAGCGTCATCGACCTCTTCTGGTTCGGCAACCACCTGCCCGCCGAGGTGCGCATCGTGCAGAAGGACATCTTCGACCTGCAGGCCGCCGATGTCCGCGGCTTCGACCAGGTGATCTTCCTGGGCGGCCTGTCCAACGACCCGATGGCCGAGTTCTCGCCCAGCAAGAACTTCATCTACAACGCCGCCGCCCCCGCCTTTCTCGGCTACGTGTCCAAGGCGGCCGGCGTCAAGCGCTTCATCTATGCCGGCTCCTGCTCGGTCTACGGCTACACGGTAAACGAGCTCTACGACGAGACCCAGCCGGCGGTCTCCAACTACCCCTACGGCATCTCCAAGCTGCAGGGCGAGCAGGCGGTCATGCAGATGCGGGACGACGACTTCTCCGTGATCGCCTTCCGCCAAGGGACGGTCGGCGGCTACAGCCCGCGCATGCGCCTGGACCTGGTGGTCAACACCATGTTCAAGTCGGCGGTGGCCGACAAGGTGATCACGGTGAACAACCCGGCCATCTGGCGCCCGATCCTCAGCATCCAGGACGCGGCCAGCGCCTACATCCGCGCCATCGAGGCCAACCACGGCATCTCGGGCATCTTCAACGTCGCCTCGGGCAATTACACGGTGGGGGAGCTGGGGGACCTGGTCCAGTCGGGGATCCGCAAGCACCTGCAGCTCGAGGTGAAGCTGCAGATCAAGCATATCCAGGACTTCCGCAACTACAAGGTGAGCATCGACAAGGCGCGCAGGGTGCTCAGCTTCCATCCCAAGCACGACGTCGAGTCCATCGTCAAGGACCTGGTGGACAACCTGCCGCGCTTCAAGGATTTCGCCAATCCCGCCTATTACAACATCCAGGTGTTCCAGTCCCTGGAAAAGGCGAAATGAGCCTCCCGTGCCCGGCGCGCTGAAGATCGTCGTGGTCGGGGCCGACGGCCAGCTGGGCTCGGACATCGCGGCCACCTGCAGCGACGCCGGCGCCGAAGTGCTACCGCTGACCATCGAGCACATGGACGTCGCCGACGAAGGACAGGTGCGGCGCGTGCTGGGCGGGACCCGGGCCGACGTCATCATCAACACCGCCGCCATGCACCACGTCGAGCGCTGCGAGGCCGACCCGGCGCGCGCCTTCGCGGTGAACGCGCTGGGAGTGCGCCATGTGGCGCTGGCGGCGGCCGCATCCGGCGCCCGCCTGGTGCACATCAGCACCGACTACGTCTTCGACGGCGCCAAGGGGGCTCCCTACCTGGAGATCGATCCGCCGCTGCCGCTCAACGCCTACGGCAACAGCAAGCTGGCCGGCGAACACTTCGCGCGCACCCTGGCCCCCCGGCACTTCGTGCTGCGGGTCTCGGGGCTGTACGGGCGCAATCCCTGCCTGGAGAAGGGGGGCCTGAACTTCGTCGACCTGATGCTCAAGCTGTCGCGCGAGCGTCCCGAGGTGCGCGTGGTCGACGACGAGGTGCTGACGCCGACATCCACGGCCGAGGTGGCGCGGCAGCTGCTGCACATGCTGCGGCACGGCGCCGCCGACGGCCTCTACCACGCCACCGCCGGGGGCCAATGCTCGTGGTACGAGTTCGCCGCCGAGATCTTCCGCCTGAGCCGCAGCCCGGTCCGGCTGAACAAGGCCGCTCCCGGCGAGTTTCCGGCCAAGGTGTCGCGCCCGAAGTACTCGGTCCTGGAGAATGGCCATCTGCAACGCCAGGGCCTGAACGTCATGGCGCCCTGGCCGCAGGCGCTGGCCGAGTACCTCAGGGAGAAACACGGCATCCACTGAAGCGATTGACGGATCATTGGGACCAGGCTGGTGTCTATAGGCTACAGGCAATAGGAAAAGTTTCGGGCATTTCCGAATCACGAATTACGAATCACGAAATCTTACTCTTGGCTTTTCTCATCACTCATCACTTATCACGAAAACCTATCCCGGCCTTATGCGAATCACGAAGCATGAACCGGGGCCTGGCTCAGTAGCGCAGGATGCTCTTTTCCTCGATCTCCTCGACGATGCGCCTCTTGGCGGCGTACAGCCTCCTCTTCAGCGGCGAGAATCCCCGGGAGGCCGTTTCCTCGGTCAGGATGCCGGCGAACTTGCCGAAAAAATCGGCGGCCAGCGTGCGGGCGTTGTACC
Source organism: Candidatus Aminicenantota bacterium (assembly GCA_016934475.1). Classification (GTDB taxonomy): domain Bacteria; phylum Acidobacteriota; class Aminicenantia; order UBA2199; family UBA2199; genus UBA2199. The sequence continues at coordinate 10,311 of JAFGST010000228.1, forward strand.
AGCTCCAGTAGAATTTTTTCGCCAGGGGCAGGCGCACCTTGAAGAAGGCGATCCAGGTCCGCTGCAGCGCGCGCAGCACGATGGCCTTGATCACCCCTCGCAGCCGGGTGACGTAGTAGATATCGAATTCCTTCACGCTGAGGTGGGAGTCGTAGCACATGCGCCGGAACATGTATCCGGGGCTGACCTTGTGCCAGTGGTAGAACATGGCCTCCTTGGCCTGGGCCACGCGCCGGCCGCCGCGGATCAGCGCCCGGGCGAAGAGCATGTCCTCGCCGTAGGGAACGGCAGGGAACCCGACCTCCAGCAGGGTGCGGCGGTCGATGCAGGAGGCGCAGTTGTCGAAATTGCTCAGCCTGCGGCGCAGCTCGGGCGGGAATTTCTTCCAGCAATAGGCGCTGATGGGCTCGACCACCTCGTCGAAGCCACGGTGCCAGCCGTTGTGCAGGTAGGCGTCGACCGGGTCGTGCCACCGGGGATGGATCTGCCAGACGCCGTAGGCCGCCGCTGCCCGGCCTTCCAGTACCGGGGCCGTCAGCCGCTCCAGGAAGTCGCGGCCGATGGGCACCACGTCGTCGGTGAAGAAGACCAGCACGTCGCCGGCGGCGGACCCGGCCGCCTCCATGCGCGTGCCGCTGTGGCTGAAGCGCCCCGTGGCCACCGCGATGACGCGCTTGCGCGGCAGGGGCAACTCCTGGAGGTATTCCCGGGTACCGTCGCTGGAGTCGTTGTCCATGAAGATGTACTCGCACGGCGGCGTGAACTCCTGCTGCCCGAGCGCCTCCAGAAGGCGCTCGACCACGCCGAGCGAGTTCTTGGTCAGGATGACGATGGAAACCCGCGGCTTCACCTGGCCATGGCCCTCCGCGTCGGGTCTCACAGCGGCCCCCCCGAGGCGTAGGCGGCGGCGAGCTCCCCGAAGAGGCGGCGCACCTTCCCGCTGAAGACGGCGCGCTGGAAGCTCCGGCCCTGCCGGTGGGCCTCCTCGCCCAGGCGCCGGCGCAGTGTCTCGTCGGCAGCCGCCTGCAGCGTGCGCCTCAGCAGCTCTCCGGTCCCGGCGACGCGAAAGCCGTTGAGGCCATCGGTCACGATCTCGCGCTGGCCGCCGCCGTCGAAGACGATGGGCAGGCATCCGTTCTGCATCGCCTCCACGGTCGACATGCCGAAGTGTTCCACGTGGGCCGGATTGCTGCGGTTCAGGCCGCAGAGGTGCCAGAAGATCGCCGCCCGCCTGTACCAGCCCCGGATCTCCTCCAGGGGGATGTTGACCCGCAGCTCCACCGGCAGGCCCGGGCGGGCCGCCAGGTCGGAACGCAGGCGCTCCAGGTAGGGATTGTCCTCGTCGCTGCCGCCGCACAGCACGAGCTTCCAGCCGCTCATCTTCCCGGGCGCCCGGGTCCGCAGGCGGGCGAAGGCATCGACCATCTCGGCCTGCTGCTTGCTGCCGCCGCTTTCGAAGCGGGCCACCGAGAGGATGACTTTCTCCTTGGCCTCCGGGTCGCCGGTGTCCGGCAGCATCTCCACGGGCGGGTAGATGTGGTGCTGCGGCGCAAGCTGCCATTTTTTTTCGATCCAAGCGGCCGTGTAGCGGCTGTTGTAGACCAGATGGCGGTACAGGGGGACGTAAAAATAGTCGCCCCGGTGGCGCTCGGGGAAATGACAGACGAACACCGAGACGTTGGCCAGCGGGCAGACCATCTCCAGCATGCTGTTGTTGACGAAGAAGTCGAAGTCGCCGCTGCGGCGGGCCACGGCCAGGAAGGGATTGGCAATGCGCGCCGACACCAGGTCGGGATTGATCCTCCCCGGGGGGCGCGACTCGAAGAACTCCAGGGGCATGACCTCCACCCGGCAGCGCGACAAGTCGAGGTCGTACCAGGCGCCCAGGTCCTCCAGGCGCAACGGTTTGTGGGCGATCAGGGTGATGTCGAAGTCGTCCTGCAGGGCGGCGGCCAGGGTGCAGCCGTATTTCTCGCCGCCGCCGATCAGGTGCAAGGTGTGGTCGTAGAGGGCCAGGGTCGGCTTGCGCCAGCCGGCGGCGACCTCGGCCCGCAGCAGGAGGTTGTAGGCGGCCTGGGGAGGGGAGGTCCTGGCGGCGCGCAGGGCGGCCTCGGCCACGGCCGCCGTCCGCGCTCCCGGTGCGCCGGCCGTTCCCGAAGCCTCGCCGCTACTCATCGCCCGGGGCCGGGTCGCCCCCGCCGCCCGGCATGTCGTCGAGCCGGTCCAGCGCTTCCTGGATCTCCCGCTGCAGGCGCTCGATCCGCTCCTGCTGGCGACGCAGGCGGATGAAGGTCGCCAGGTGGAAGGCCACCAGCTGCTCGTTGAAGCGCACCTGGCGCGTGAACAGGGTGTTGCTGTACGGACGCAGGACGCGGAGCAGCAGCTTCTTGAAGAAGACGATGAGGGGGCCGATGACGCGGCGGTGCGAGGCGATCGCCGGGGTCGGGCGGCTGTCGATGTCCTCGTTGAGGAATCCCAGGCGCTTGCCCATCTCGCCGTCCAGCTCGCTGTCGGATAGGGACCACAGGTCGACGGGGTAGTGGTGCCGGATCGGTCCGCCGGTCAGCTCCTCCAGGGAGGTGGCCGCCTCCCTGAGACGGCGAACGTGCTCCTTCAGCTCGGCGATGTCGTTCCTGAGTTTGTCTTGCGCGTCGGGGGCCATTATGTTTCCCGGGGCATCATACCACGTTTCGCCCTTTGCTGACAAGGAATCGCGCGCCGCTCGGCGGGAGCGGCGTCAGCGCACCAGGGGCTGGACGATCTCGCTGCAGGTCTTGCCGCTGACCTGGTCCAGGACGTCGACGATGACGTCGTAGCGGCCCGGCCCGAGGGAGGAAAAGGTCAACGAGAGAGAGAACGTGTCCTTCTCGGCCTGCAGCGCCTTGCTCTGGTCGAAGCGGCTCTCCCCGTCCTCGTCGCGCACGCGGATGCGCACGGTCAGCAGGCCGGGCGCGCCCTTTTTTGGCCGCGAGTAATCGCGGATGACGAAGGACAGCTTGCGGTCGCGGAAGGAGAGGCCGGTGATCTTTACCGCCGGGTTCTCGGCTTCCATGCGCTCCAGGTAGGCGCGGATGTAGTCGGCGCGGATGTTGTTGTCGTAGAGGACCTTGTAGTCCCCGCCCTTGACCGTGACCTTGATCTTGCCGACCTTCTTGGGATGGGTGGGTTCGTAGGTCAGGACGTAGAACTCGTCGCTCTTGTCGCCGGCGGCGGCCAGGGCCTGGTCCAGGTCGTTGGAGGAAACCAGGGTGCCGCCGGTGGTCTCGGTCAGCGCCCGCAGGCTGTTCTCAATGTCGGTGGCCACGCTGCGGAACTGCAGGTCGGCGCTGTCCCCGGAAAGAAAGGTGCGCATGAAGAAGGAGTGGAAGGTGGCGTTGACCTTGTAGAAGAGCTTGCTGGCCTCGGCGGCGGGGAAATCGTCGGCCACGTTCATCTCGCGGTGGATGGACTGCAGCTGCCGCTCGAGGGTTCGTGACTGGACCTTCTGCGTCGGGTTGTCGCTGGCGGCCAGTTGCCCGATGTATTCGCGCAGCTGCCTATCGATGTCGCTGTCGAAGGCGATCTGCGGGAACTGCTCCAACTGGTAGAAGTTCAGCACCCATTTTTCCCTGCGGATCCGCTCCAGGTGCCTGGCGAAATAATAGAACTTTTCGAGCTCCAGCCGCAGGTAGCGGCGCTTGAACTCCTGCCAGGCCTTCAGGTAGTTGTCCAGGAAGTTCGTCAGGTATTCGGCGCTGAGTTCGGAGCCGATGCCGGCCCGGCCGCCTCCGCGCAGCGCCGTGCGGAACTTGGTCATGTTCAGGGCCTGCTCGATGGAACGCACGAAATTGAGCATCTGGTTGCGGGCGGCCACGCTTTCGGAGCGCAGCAGCTCCAGCAGCTTCGCCTCGGTGCCGGCATCGTCCCCGAGCCGCTCGAACTGCAGGGTGCGGTTGTTGGCCATGACCAGCAACTGGTCTTCGGGGCGCAGCACGTCGCTAAAAAGGAAGCGCAGGCCGTTCTCCAGCGGCTCGTTGCATTCGTAGGTGCGGAAGACCAGCACGAAATGGCGGCCGGCGCCCTCCGCGGCCCGTCCGTCCCGGACGAGAGCGGCGGCGGGATTCATCCTCTTCTGGAAAAAGGCGAAGCCGTTGATCGGCTGTTCCTTGCCGTCCTCGCGGATGGTGAAATCCTCCTTGGCCAGGCCGGAGACCGGGCGCCCGGCGGCGAAGACGCGCACCGGGACCTCGACGTTGACCACCGAGACGGTCTCGCGGATCGGCTCCTCGGTCTGGGCCTGTAGGGGGGCGGCGGCAAGCAAGAGCCAAAGGACCATGGCAACGTGATTGCGGTTCATGGATGGATTCCTCCTCAAGGGATGCCCCTTGTTAAAAGTAATAGCCCTTGATGGTGCGGACCACGTATTTCTTCCTGCCCTTGAGGCGGACGGTGATCTGACGGTAGCGCTTGTCCCGGCCGCTCTTGTCGGGGGAATACTCCAGGACGTATTCGGCCTTGATGTCGCGGTGAATCGTCTCGTAGACCTTGCGGATCTCCTCCTCGTCGTCGATGAAAAAAAGCATGCCCCCCGAGGCGGCCGACAGGTTCTTGAGGATCATCTGGTACTCGTCGTTGTAGGAGGTGAAGCGCCGGCCGATGGAGTAGATCACGACGTTGGAACGCTCGGCCTTGCGGGTCAGCGTGTAAGGATCGAGATAGGAGCTGTTGTCCTCGCCGTCCGAGAGGATGATGACGATGTTCAGCCCCGACATGCCGCTGAACATCTTCAGGCAGTGTCCGACCGCGTCGTAAAGGGCGGTCGCACCGAAGGGGAAGGCGGTGGCGATGGAGTTGGAGAGCTCGTCCAGGTCGTTGGTGAAGTCGCCGCCCTCGAACACGTCGTGGTTGAAAAAAACCACCATGGCCCGGTCGTTGCGCCCCAGCAGCTCCTCGAGGAACTTGCGGGCCGCCGCCTTCACGGCGCCGATCCTGTCCTTCATCGAGGAGCTGACGTCGATCAGCAGGGCCAGGTGGAAGCGCGTCGTGCCGCTGCGGCTGAAGTTGCTGATCCGTTGGGGCCGCCCGTCCTCCAGCAGGATGAAATCTTCCTTGGTAAGGTGGGTGACGTAGTTGCCGTTGGCGTCGCTGACCACCACCGGCACCAGCACCTGAGTGACCTCGACCTCCTGGATGTCATCGATGGCCATGGAGCGGATCTGGGCGTCGGCCACGACCTGGTTGTTGACGCGCAGGATGGCCTTGAGGACGCTGTTGCGCGGGACCTTTCCGAAGTCATGGTGGAAGGCGTAGGGCGGCTTGCTGAACTCGCGCAGCAGGCGCCCGTCCAGGTACACCTCGAGCGAATGCAGGGCATCGGCGGCCAGGCCCTGAACCTCGAGCCGGATCTCGGTCTTGCCGAACCAGATGGCGTCTTTCGCCGGCGAGGATATGGACAGGCGCGGCGGTTCCTGAGCCGCAACGAGACCGGAGACGAGAGCCGCGACGACAAGACAAGCGCAACGTGCAAGGGGCTTCATTTCAACCTCAGGAAGCCGCTCCTCTGCAGCTTCTTCAACGTGGAGCGCAGGTGGGAGACATTCATGACGTCCAGGACGAAGTGCGGACTATGGTAGTCTCTCATGTGGTTCTGCGTGAAGTACGGACGGGCCACCGTGGCGATGAAGTCGAAGACGAATTGCCCGGCCAGGCAAAAGGGCATTTCGTTCTTGTAGGCTAGGTGGGCGCATTTGACCTTGTACTCGCTGAGCGTTTCCCCCGCCAGCCAGCCGGAGACGAACCATTGGGCGAGCTCCGGCGGCAGGGACACGCCGCTCAAGGGCCGGTGGCTGCCGAGCGAATGGAAGAGGATGTTTCCCCCGCCGCCCCATCCCGCCCGGCACGCGGCCAGTTCCTCCTTCAGTGAAAACCTCTCCAGGAACAGGGGATCCCTGGCGAAGGCATCGCCCAGGGTCCGCATTTCGGAGTAGAAAAGGTGGTAGTCGGGGGAGCGGCCGCAGAGGAAATCGTCGAGCTGGCGGTAGTGGTAACCCGCGATCAGCGAGGACGCCGCGCGGCGGGCGGCTCCCCGCAGAGATTCGGAATCGGGGCACTTCGAGAGCATCTCGACGGCGAGCTCCACCAGCAGGGCGTCCGGGAGCGCGTCGTTGGCGGCGGTCTCGGGGAGCATGGCCATCAGGTTGTATAGCATCGCCTGGATCTGGTTTTGATTGAAGATGTTCTTTTCGAAAAGCTGCCCGCACCAGTTCGCGGCCAGGGCGAAGGAGAGGCGCGAAAGGCTCCCATTCAGATAATAGCCGGAAAAATCGGCCTTGGGGCCGGGGGCGGCTCCCTCCTGCCACGGCGAGCCATGGTTATCGGAAAAATCGTGCAGGCGGATCAGGTTGGGATTCATGAACATGCGCAGCTTTGGGCTCCGGGCGTTGAGGGCGTAGGCCAGGGTCAGGAAATGGTCCTTGGCCAGGGGCAAAAGGTAACGCTCCTTGAAGGCGGCGGCCGCCCGCCGGATCTCGTCCCGCCCCGCCCTCTCCCGGCAACGCTGCAGGAGGCGCTGCAGATCCCGTTCCAGATCCTCCCTGGAGTAGGCCAGCACCCTTTCCCTTAAGGCCTTGGGAGCGTCGGCGCTGAAGTCGGGATAGGGAAGCCGCTCACAGGCCTCCTGCAGCAGGCGGCCCGGGGTGCCGAAGCCGGCCGCATCCTCGGCCAGACCGTTCAGCAGGGTGTGGATCTCGCCCAAGAGCGCCAAGCCGCACACTTCCTGGCTGCGCAGCGTCTCCAGGAGGTCGGCCGCGTAGAGGGCCCTCACCTGCCACTCGTAGGTTTCCCCTTTCAGGGAGATCCGGCGGTTCTGCAGGCCGCGCAGGACGAAATCGAGGTACGATTCGTCCCCCAGGATCCCGGAGGCCGGCGCGTCGCCGTGCTTTCTGACGAACGCGAACAGCCCGTCGCAGAATTCCTCCCGGCGCAAGGGAATGGCCGTCAGTTCCCCGACCAGGGAGTCGAAGTCGGTGTCCGCCGTCGCGAATGCGGCGGCATGGGCGATGGTCTCCAGCAGTGCCTGCCCCAAGGCGGTGAACAGCATGCGGTCCTTGTGACCCAGGTTCAACAGTTTATCGAGCCAGGCCAGCAGGGCCGAGGCGCTTCGCGGGTCCTTCAGGGGAATGCGATCGATGCAGTCCCATAGGGCGCTCCGGCTCTCGAACCCGGAGAAAGCCTCGTGCAGGAACTCCGGGGTCAGTAGCGAGCTCCGGTCGCTGAACCTGGAGTAGACGGTGATGAACTTGTGCAGGAGGCTTGCCTTCCGGCCGCCGTTTCCCGGGGCGGCCAGCAGGGACTCGAGGAAGGCGCAGGCGTCGCCCCCGGCCGGTGGCGGCAGCCCCATGGCCCGCGCCCAGGCCTCCGCTCCCAGCGGCAGCCGCAGCGCGCCGTCCTCGACCTTCAGCGCCTGCAGCAGGGTGAAGAAGCCGAAATCCTCCAGGCGTGGGAAGGCCTTGGCCCTGAGCCTCTCGTTCTTGCCCAGCACGATGCCGCGGTACAGGCGCCCGACCTTGGCCGCGTCATAGTCGAAGAAGAGGACCCGGCGCTTCTCCTCGGGAAGGAAAAAGGAGAAGACGTAGAAGTAATTCAGCTTGCCGTCGTCCAGGGTGCACAGCGAAGCCAGGAACTCATGGGGGGAACTCCCGGGATCGCTGCCGGCCAGCGCCGACCACATCCCCCGGGCGGCCTCGCCGCCGGGGAGCTCCAAGCGCCCGTCGCGCGCGCGCAGGGCGCTGCTGAGGAACAGGAGGCCCATCAGCGTCCTTTTATCCTGATAGATGCGCTGCCAGGGTGCCACCGGGCCGGCCGGGGGCCGGCCGATGAAAGCGACCTCGTTTTCGGAAAGGCGGAATAGCGAGGCCAGAAGGAGGGAGAACCGCTTGTCGGCGATCAGGGTCTCGAAGACGGAGGCGCTGTCGAGGGGCAGGCCGCTGACCGCGCTGAGGAAGGCGAAATCCCACGGCAGGGGAACGGTGGCCTCGCGCAGCTTGAAGAAAAAGACGTTGCTCGCCTGCAGCTGGACCTGAAGCGCTGAAGGCTTCAGCCCGCAAAATTCGAAGTAGCGCAGGGGAGGGTCCTCGGCGGCCGGCGCGACGCGCAGGGCTCCGGAGGGGTCGCGGGCGAGGTCCAGGCCGAGCAGGGCCATGAAGGTGACGGCCCGGCCGAAGGCGCCGGGATCCTTCAGATCGAAGGAAATGGTCGCATTCTGCGGATTGCCGTTGGCGACGATGAACTCCCTGACCAGCTTGTGGCGGCGGACCAGGCGCAGGAACTTGTCGCGCATGCCGTCGCGGTAGAGGTTGTCGTCGGGCGGTTCGGTGAACAGCAACGCGTCGTTGAAGTAGAAGAGGAAATCCCTCTCGGGAAGGTTGTAGAAGAAATTGTCGTAGTAGCACAGGGAGTTGACGTCGCCGGGCACGATCGCGTTCTCGGCGCCGATGGCGCCGGCAAGGCCCAGCCCCAGGAGCAGGAGGGCGATTCCCCTTTTCATCCGTTCCCCAGCCCCTTCTCGAAGATGGCGTAGGTCTTGGTGATCCGGGCGTTGATGTGGCGCAGCACGCGGTTCATGGCCTCGTTGCTCTCCAGGATCCAGGACATCTCCGCCTTGTGGATCCCATAGCGCTTGGCGTTTGCCGAGGTCATCTTGTAGAAAACAAGATCGATGCCCAGGTGGCGGTACTCCTGGAGCACGCCCATCAGCGTGACGCGGATGCGGTCGATCCGCCTCAGGTTGCGCAGCAGGCGCAGCCAGTTCAGGGGGAACAGCCGGCCGTTGAGGGGCCGCAGCGCCTGGTTGATGTCGGGCAGCGAGAGCGAGAAGCCGACGGCGCTCCCGTTCTTCTCGGCCAGCAGGATCAGGTCGGGGCGGATCACGGGGCGCATCTTCTTCAGGTCGTCCAGCCCCTCCTCCAGCGTCGTCGGCACGAAGCCCCAGTTGTCGGCCCAGGCCCGGTTGAAGAGGTCGATGAGGGTCGCCATGTCGCGCTCGGCGTGCTGGAGATCGAAGGAGCGGAAGCGAATGCCCTCGTCGCGCAGCCGCCCCTCCAGCCGCTCGGCGGCACGGGGAAAGCGGATGGTATCGCGGGACACTTCGTAGGCGAAGAACTTCATCACCTCCCTGAGGCCCAGCCCGGCGAACAACTGGCGGTAGTAGGGGGGATTGTAGGCCATCATCACCGCCGGCGGCAGGTCGAAGCCGTCGATGAGCAGGCCGGCCACGCTGTTCAACGAGAAGCTGGCGGGGCCGCGCAGGGTGTCTACGCCCCGTTCCCGCAGCCAGTCGCCGGCCGCGCCCAGGAGGCGCTCGGCCACGAGCGGATCGTTGACGCATTCGAACATCCCGAAGAAGCCGCAGCGGTCGTTGTGGTGGCGCTGGTGGTCGCGGTTCAGCACGGCGGCGATGCGCCCCACGGTCTCGTTCCCGCGCCGGCAAAGGAAGAGCTCAACCTCGTTGCCGCGCAGGAAGGGGTTGTGCCGCGGCTGCAGGAACTTCTTTTCCTCGCCGACCAGCGGCGGCACCCAGCAGGGATCGCCGCGGTACAGGCGGTAGGGGAGCATGACGAACTCGCGCCGCAGCCTCCGGCTGTCGGCGCGCAGGATGAGCGGTTGGGGCTTCATGAGCCTCCATTGTAAGCGATGCGGCGGACGAAAGCAATGAGTTTTCAGTGTCAGTGACAGTGGCAGTGACAGTGTCAGTGTCAGCAAGAAGCTCAACGAGATCCTAGTGTTAGTGTTAGCCAAGCCAGGGTCATGAACCTGGGAAGGCTTTCCACTTTTACCTTTTTCCTTTTTCCTTTTACCTTGCCAAGCATCAGTGACAGTGACAGAATTCGTGATTCGTGATTCGAGAAAGCAAGGGGAAGGGATGTTTTGGACATCGGTATAAGGTGTATAGTTAACGGGTTACGATTTAGGGAAAAAACAAGAGCTGGGCCAAATAATTTATTCCCCGATGCCGTCTGCCGTCAACCGAACGCCGAGAGATGGCATTAGACTTTCAAATGACCCCTGAAGGAATCGAACCTTCAACCTATTGATTAAGAGTAAATAGTCAAAACA
>JAFGST010000229.1 GCA_016934475.1 Candidatus Aminicenantota bacterium
AACGGAGGGAGTAGGATTCGAACCCACGGTCCCCGTAAAGGGACAACGGTTTTCAAGACCGCCGCATTCGACCGCTCTGCCATCCCTCCGGCCAGGAGAGATTGTAACAGAGGATTTTTAGAGAGTCAATTTAGTTTTTTAAAAGGCGCTAGGAGGGAGTAGGATGGGATTCGCGCTGCTGCGCTCACCCCTGCGGGGCCGCTCACTTCGTTCGCGGTCCCAATTCGCAGTTCGCAAATTGGTCGAACCCACGGTCCCCGTAAAGGGACGCGTCCCTTCCCCTGGATGCGGAATCGTGATCGTTGATAAAAAGGGGAAGGGGCAACGGTTTTCAAGATCCCCATACGGGGACAAGTCTCACTAGACGATTTCAACAATGAATCGAAATGGTTGAAATCGTAGTGAGACCCGCTCTGCCATCCCTCCGGCCGTGAAAATTGTAGCAGAGGGTTTTCAGAGTGTCAATTTACGATTTTCAAGCAATGGGAGGGAGTAGGACGCGTCCCTTCCCCTCCATGTACGATCGCGCTAGTTGAAAAAAAGGGGAAGGGATGGGATGCGCGGTCGTGGTTGGCCTTACAGGTACCCCAGCGTCTTCAATTCCTCGTTGAATCTTTTCTTGTTTTCATCCTTTTTGCCGGAAATCTTAAGCTTGTTTCTCAATTCAATGTTTTTCGCCATTTGCTCGAAGGCTTTCTGCCGCAAGAACCCGGCCATGAAGGCTTCATATTCAAGCACATTCACCCTCTCGTCTGGATCTTCCCTCAAGTTGTACAGTTCCTCGCGTCCGAAATAATTGATGTATTTGAACTCCCGGTAGATCAGGGAGATGTTGTGCTGCGTCGAGGATGCCCGCGAATAGAGCATGTTCTCATTGTGGGATGGAGCCAGCCCAAGCAGCAAGGAAGAGAAACCGCTCCCCTGCATCCGTTCTTGCTGCCGCAATCCAAGCAATTCCAGCAGGGTCGGCGCCAGATCAATCAGCCCGAAATTCTGGGCGATCTCCACGTTTTTTTCCTGTTGCGGCATTTTCAGCAAAAAGGGGACCTTGATCATGTCATTGTAATTTGTGGTATTGTGACCGATCTTTTCATGTTCAAAAAAGGCTTCGCCATGGTCGCTGGTGACAATCATGATTGCATCCTGGTAGATTTTCCTCTCTTTCAGCAAACGGATGATTTCTCCCACCAGGAAATCGGCATAGGAAACATTGTTTTGATAGGCCAGTTTCAGGAAATTCACAAAATCAATGTTGGGATTCAAATATTCATTGATTTTCTTGACCGCATGCAGGTTGACGATATGCTGGTATCTCTTTGTGGCGATGAATCTTTCGTTGAAGGGCGCCGGCGGATTGTATGGCTCGTGCGGCGGCAGCAGGTGAATGTAAAAAAACTGGGGGGTGGAGAAATCCGCGTTGGACAGGCAGGATTTAATTTTCCCCATGTTCATCTCGGTCGAATTGGCAATCTTTTTCCGCTCGCGGACGTAAACAATGGAATCAAAATCCCCGACCAGGTTGTTATTGATCAGGACGATGTTGCCCGTCAAGGCGTGGTTTTTGTATCCCGCTTTTTTCAAGTACCAGGTCAGGCTGCGGATCTTTTCCGGATAAAGATCATGCGTGTCCCTGACCGTGTGCGCTTCCGGGTAGAGCCCGGAAAGCATGGTGGCGACGCTGGCCGCCGTATAGGGAGCCTGCGCATAAAAATTGCGGAAATCGAACGAACATCGGGCAAACTGGTCTATGTTGGGCGAAATGTCTTTGGCAAATCCCGAAAAGCCAAAATAATCGTGCCTGGCGGCATCAATTATGATCAGGAAAATGTGGGGTTTCGCGGCAATTTTCCCGGCCGGAGCGTGTCGAGTTTCAGCGACCTTTGCATTTGCGAGGAAAAGATCCCGCCACTCGAGCTTTGAATCCGGTTCGCCTGAGACATACTCGAAAACGATGCGCAGGTTTTTGCCTCTGAACGGCTGCAGCCGAATCGTCCCTTTTCCTTTTGCGGTGGGATTCTGCAAAGGAAAAACAGCGATTGCCTTTTCGGGCCCTTCATTTTCTCGGATTTTGATTTTGAGTCTGTTGGCTCTCCCGCTTCTTCTTATTCCTCTCTTTTTTACAAAGGCATAGTGCAGGATCTCATTCCCCGCCGGTTGCAAATAAAGTTCGAACCGGCTTTGCGGGGGCTGGACGATCCGGTCCCGCCGTTCCCCGGCGGAAAAATCAAACCCGCAGGTCTTGTAATATCCCTGCAGCTGAAACCTTCGGACACACAGATACTCCGTCAGGTAGTACTTGCTCTTGGGATCCCTCTGGAGTTCAATTCCCCTGTCCAGGTTCAGCTCAAGGTAGTTGCTGCCTTCGCGCATCAGCTCCTTTTTTATCACCACTTCGTATTTGTTTTCCCCCGGCCGAATCCTGAGCGTATCGACATGACGGCCATTGACCCCCAGAAGAACATCGATCACGGGAAAAGCGAGCAGGGCCTTGCCCTTGGATATCAATAAATTGAGGCGGCGGTCCTCCTTGTTCAAGGCAAAGAAGCGGATGGTGCCCTTGGGCAAGATCATCGCAAAACCACGGGGCTCCCTCAGCCAGCCCCGCTGAAAATAGAAGTAGGGCTTGTTCTGAATTTCCGTAATTGGATCGGCTTCCAAAACCATGGCCGCCGGGTCGATGAAGTCGAGGCGCACCTGGGGATCTTTTTTTATAAAGAGGAATACGGATGCAATGACGGCGGCGATGACGATGAACACGGCAGAGAATACTTTTTTTATGCCCATTCACTATGCGGACGGAAAGCAAGTCGATCCCTGCAATTTTATCACAACGGTCTCCTGAAAGGAACGCGCTCCGTGTTCATCCAGGCGCCGGCTTTCTCCGCCTCTTGGCAGCCTTCCAATTTTCCGCCCTGGAAGATACAATGGGGTCATGACATGGCGTATTTCGTGGCTTGCGGTGATCCTCCTTTCGCTGGTTATGTTCCTGGCATTCCCTGGCTGCCAGACCGACCTTCAGGACGACAATGAACCAGCGGAGACGGTCGACCCGCTGAAGGTCGATTTTCCGGTCTTCCCCGCCGACAATCCCTGGAACAGCGACATATCCCAGGTTTCCGTTCATCCCGACTCGGCGTCGTTCATCAACGCCATCGGCGCCAGCAGCGGGCTTCATGCCGATTTCGGCACCGTGTGGCAGGGTGCGCCCAACGGCATCCCCTACCGCGTCGTCGGCAAGAGCCAGGCCATGGTGGCCATCACCTACACCGCCTACGGCGACGAGAGCGACCCCGGCCCCTTCCCCATCCCCGATGACGCCCCCATCGAGGGAGGCGCGGATTCCGACGGCGACCGCCACGTGATCGTCGTCGATTGCGACCGTCGCATTCTCTACGAGCTGTACCGGGCCTTCAAGGTTCCGGGCGGCTGGCAGGCCGAAAGCGGCGCCCGCTGGAGCCTCGACTCCAACGCCGTGCGCCCGAAATACTGGACCTCGGCCGACGCCGCCGGTTTGCCCATCTTCCCCGGGCTGGTGCGCTTCCTGGAAGCGCAGGCCGGCGAGATCAACCATGCCCTGCGCTTCACCGTCTCGCGCACCCAGCGCGGCTTCATCTACCCCGCGCGCCATTTCGCGTCATCGAGCAACGATCCGGCGCTGCCGCCCATGGGGCTGCGCCTGCGCCTGAAGGCCGGCTTCGACACATCGGGCTTCTCGGCCATGAACCAGGCGATCCTGCGCGCCCTGAAAAAGTACGGCATGATCGTCGCCGACAACGGCGGCGATTGGTACATCTCCGGGGCGCCCGACGGCCGCTGGGACGACGACGATCTCCACGAGCTGCGGCGCGTCCGCGGCCGTGACTTCGAAGCCGTCTACACCGGACCCATCGAGCATTAAGAAGGGTTGAAGGGTTCAAGGGTTGAAAGGGTGATAAGGCGTGGCGATGGATTGTCCTTTTTCCAGGCGATCGGCTACAATGGCTGCGAATCTCCATGCAAAAGGTGAACCATGAGAGTAACATTATTCTTTCTCTGCATCCTCGCCCTGCTCCTGGCTCCCATGCCGGGCGCTGAAGCCGCCGCCCCGGACCTGGGAGGCCTGGCCGAGTCGTACGTCAAGCTGGCCCTGGAGGTGGGCGCCTACGCGCCGGGCTACATCGACGCCTACTACGGCCCCAAGGAGTGGGTCGTGGTCCATAACGACAGCGCCCTGCGCCGCGGCTTCCCGGCGGCCGAGCTCAGAAAAAGGGCGCTTGCCATCCTGAACGGCCTGGATGGGGCCGGTCGCGGCCGGCTGTCCGAGTTGGAAGAGCTCCGCCTGGATTTTCTGCGCCGGCAGACGATCGCCGTGAAAGCAGAGATCGACATCCTCTCCGGAAGGAAATTCACCTTCGACCAGGAATCCCGGCTCTTCTACGATGCCGTCGCTCCTCCCCGTGCCAGGGAGGAGTTCGCGAAGACGATCGCGAAATTGGAAACCGAGCTGCCCGGCCCGGGAAGCCTGCAGAAAAGGCTGGCGGACTTCAAGAAGGGATTCGTCATCCCCGCCGACAGGCTGCCAACCGTCTTCGCCGCGGCCCTCGCCGAATGCCGCCGCCGCACCTTGGCGCGCATCGCCCTGCCCAAGAACGAGGACTTCCGGGCCGAGTACGTCAAGGACAAGCCCTGGGGCGCCTACAACTGGTACAAGGGGGGCGCCTTCAGCCTCATCGAGGTCAACACCGACCTCCCCATGCATATCGACGCGCCGCTGCGCCTGTCCTCCCACGAGGGCTATCCCGGCCACCACGTCTTTAACTCCCTGCTCGAGGAGAAGCTGGCGGGAGGGATGGGCTGGATCGAGTTCACGATCTACCCGCTCTTCAGCCCCCAATCGCTGATCGCCGAGGGAACGGCCAATTTCGGCATCGAGCTTCTCTTTCCCGGCGACGAGAGGCTGGAATTCGAGAAAAAGGTTCTCTATCCCCTGGCGGGCCTGGATCCGGCCGGCGCCGACAAATACGACCGCGTGCGCAAGCTCCTGTTTGAGCTGCGCTACGCCGAGAACGAGGCCGCCCGCGCCTTCCTGGACAGGAAAATGAGCCGGGACGACGCGCTGCGCTGGCTGGAGCGCTACGCGCTGGAACCGCCCGAGCGGGCCGAGAAGAGCATCGCCTTCTGGAAGCAGTACCGCAGCTACGTCATCAATTACAACCTGGGCGAGGACCTCGTCCGGGCTTATGTCGAAAGGACTGCCGGCAAGGATGCCCCCCTGGAGCGCAAGTGGCGGGTGTTCTGCGAGCTTCTGACCACGCCGAGGACGCCTTCAGGACTTTCAGAGCTCGGCGGACGGTAGACGGCGTACGGTTTACGGGAAGAGAGGATGCACTTGGAAGACTTAAAATTCCAAATCACAAATTCCAAATAACAAACAAATTCCAAATTCCAAATCCCAATTTCCAAAACGAAAGCTCCTCGCAATAGCATTTTCTTCGTTTTGGTAAGCGTCCCTGCTAGGGGATTGGGTAATTGGAATTTGGGATTTATTTGGAATTTGGTGCTTGGGATTTGGTGCTTTAGTTTTCCAAGTCCTGTACCGTCTACCGGCCACTGTATGCCGACCACCGATTCTTTCCCCATCTACATTTCTACTCATCTACTTTCTTTCTGGCTGCCTGGGCCTTCACGAGCCATCGGGGATTGACCGTGTTCAGCAACGCGTTTTGCAGTCTGATGTCCCCGGCCACGACCCGCTCCAGCGCCAGCTCGCGTTGGGTGCGCATACCGCGCTGCCAGGCCTGCCGTTCCAGGTATTCGAGCTGGCCGAAATTCCAGTCGTTGGCGTTGTCGAGAAAATTTCTCATCTCTCCCGTAAAGTCCAGCACCTCGTACACGGCGAGCGATCCCAGCTCCCCGGTGTTTTCGCAGAGCGGGCAGCCGCGGCCGCGCCAGGTGGCGACGCGGTCATCGGGACCTGCCGGGGCTTCGGGCAGGCCGGCCTCGACCAGAATCTTTTTCGGCACCCGGTGTTCCTCGGCGCAGTGCCCGCAAAACATGAACAACTGCCGCGGCGACACGACGATCCGCAGCAGCTCGGCGAGATCTCTCCTCCGGCCGCGGAAGTGGCGCCGGAACAGGTTGCTCAGGCCCCAGACGCAGCCCGGAGAATGGACGGCCGTGACCAAGAGCCCTCCGCCGGCGGCGAAGTCGATCGCGGCCCGGGCGTCCTCGTCGTTGACCCAGTCGATGTTCTGCAGCAGCAGCACATCCGGCTTCTGGCCGATCGCCTGCCGCAGGCTGGGGCCAACCCGTTCGCAGGCGCCGCTGCCGTCCCCGAGGTTATGCTGCGTGACCCCTGTGAGCGTCCATTCCGCGGGCCACTCCACGGTGACGATGCGTCGCCCCTCGTCGCGCAGGAGAGCCAGGACGTTGTAGGTGGCGGTCGACTTGCCCGAGTTGCACGGGCCGGTCAGCAGGACGATCCCAGAACGAGAGCGCGCGGCGCGGATGAATCTTCCCTCGGCCTCGCGGGCAAATCCCAGGTCAAAGCGCGTGTCCTCCGCCTCCATCTCCGGCCGCAGCGATATCTTCAGCGCCTCACCGCCGGGCGCGGGATAGGCCTCGAGATCGAAGCGGACGGCGCGGTTCTTGCGCCTGCGTTCAATGAACGAGAACGAACTCTCGCCATCCTCCCGCATCCATTCCGCGTTTCTGAGGTGGGGCTTGCGGTAGAGTCTCAGGAACGAGCCCCGTTCGGTCGTTGCCGCCGCGGGCTGGGGGTCCAGCCCGGCGCATGAACGGGCCTCGGCGACCAGCCGGCGGAACGACTCCTTGTCGCCGATGCCCGTCAGCTCCTCGTAGCCGCCCTCGCCTCGAAGCCGCACCTGCGGCCGCCCCGCCAGGGCGTCGATGAGAATGGCCTCGGCCTTCTGGCGGATCGCCGCCTGCAGGACGTCCTCGAGCAGCTTGCGCGCCTGACGGGTGGTAAGCGGCCCGTTGGGATTGAGGTTCAGGAACTCCTCGGCGGGAGCAGCCCTCCAGGGCGGAGAGGGAGCTGGGATCAATTTCCTTCTCGCTTCCCGGGCGTCCAGCCAGCGGGCCATCAGGATCAGGAAAGCGAGCAGGGAGACGGCAATAATGCCCGGCAGGACGAAGGCTTCCAGAATGCTCATCTCCCTCCTTGCGCCCGAAGGATCATTATAGTCCCTGGGCGCCGGGCATGACAAGTCCCCGCATATTGACGCCACGCCGGGAATCGCCTAAAATATGCTCCATTCGGAAAGAGAGGTGCCCGTGAAGGATTTCAGCCCCTACCGCAGCCAGGTGATCGGCATCGACCAGGATTTTTCCACTCCTTACGGCCAGAAGCGCCTCGTCTACGCCGATTGGACGGCCAGCGGCCGCCTGTACCGGCCCATCGAGGATTTCATCTCCGGTTACCTGGGCCCCTTCGTGGGCAACACCCACACCGAAACCACGGTGACCGGCACGCGCATGACCGCGGCCTACCGCCAGGCGCAAAAGATCATCAAGCGCCACGTGCACGCCGGCGATGAGGATGTCATCTTCTTCTCGGGGTTCGGCATGACCGCGGTCGTCAACAAGCTGCAGCGCATCCTGGGCCTGAGGATCCCCGAGCGCTACTGCGGCAAGCTGCCCGGCCGCAGCCGGCGCAAGCCGCTGGTGATCATCAGCCACATGGAGCACCACTCGAACCATACCACCTGGAACGAATGCTACTGCCGAGTCGAGATCGTGCGCCGGGCCGGCGACGGCCTGCCCGACCTCAACCACCTGGAGCAGATCCTGGAGCGCCACAAGGATCGCGAGATCAAGATCGGCTCGTTCACCGCCTGTTCCAACGTCACCGGGATCCACACCCCCTACCACGAGATGGCCGCGATCCTGCACCGCCACGGCGGCCACTGCTTCGTCGACTTCGCCGCCGCCGCGCCCTACGTGGCCATCGACATGCACCCGGCCGATCCCAGCCGCCGCCTGGATGCCGTGTTCTTTTCGCCCCACAAGTTCCTGGGCGGCCCCGG
>JAFGST010000230.1 GCA_016934475.1 Candidatus Aminicenantota bacterium
GCCTCCATCAGCAGCGAGGTGATGGGGCGGATGACGCTGCTGCCGGCGTCGAAGGCCCCCTCCTCGAAAACGAAGTCCCCCTCGTCCCAGGAGATGAGGGTGAAAATGGCGTCTTCGCCCTTGAATTCGTCGACCTCGGCGTGGACGATCTCTCCGCCCTTGAGGTAGATCATCCCCTTCTGGCCGTTGGGGCGGGTGAGGACGAAGCGCCCGGTCTGCTTGGAGTTGGAGACGAGCTGGATGATATCGGCCAGGTTGATCGAACTGAGTGATCCTTTTAAGCTCATGTTTTTCTCTTCGCGAAAAGCAATTTTGAAAACAAATAGTATAAAGAATTAAATCATTTGTCAAGGTTCCCGCGTCGGGCCGGCGCCGGGGGGCGTCACCCCGGCCGGTTTACAGGGTCCGCGGATTTTCTTATAATGAGAAAATGGATCCTCGCCGGCGCATGGAAATCCTGGCGCGCGAACTCCTGCGCCACCAGCACCTGTACCACGTCCTGGCCCGTCCCGAGATCAGCGATGCCGAGTACGACCGCCTGCTTGACGAGCTGCTGCGGCTGGAAAAGAGGTTTCCCCAGCTGGCCAGCCCGAATTCCCCGAGTCGCCGCGTGGGCTCCGACCTGGACAACGCGTTCCCCGAGCGGCCGCACACGGTCCCGGTGCTCAGCCTGGACAAGCTATACCAGCCCGAGGCGGTCGCACAGTGGCTGCGCAAGACCGCGACCGCCTGCGGGGGTGCCGTGGGCTTCGCCGTCGAGGAGAAGATTGACGGCGCCTCCATCGTCCTGTACTACGACCGGGGGGAGCTACAATACGCCCTGACCCGGGGCAACGGCCTGGTGGGAAACGACGTCAGCGACAACGTGCGCACCGTCGCCCAGGTCCCCCTGCGCATCACCGAGCCCGCCGCCCTGGCCGTGCGCGGGGAGATCTACATCACCCGCCGCGACTTCGAGCGCTACAACGCCGGGCTGCCGGAGAAGTACGCCAACCCCCGCAACCTGGCGGCCGGCACCCTGCGCAACCTTAAGTCGGCGCTGGCGGCACGGGTGCCGTTGAACATCTTCGCCTACGAGGGCTTTTTTGCCGCGGGCGGCCGCGACCACATGGAGGTCCTGGCCCGGCTGCGCGACCTCGGCTTCCGGGTCAATCCCCGGCTGGGCTTCTTTTCCGCCGACGGCGAGCGGCGCCGGCGGGCCCGCGCCCTCTTCCCGGAGATTGCGGACGGGCCGCTCGAGGACGTGGAGAAATACCTGCGGCTCCAGGCCGAAGGCCGCAGGGCGCTGCCCTACGATGTCGACGGCCTGGTGCTCAAAGTAACGGATCTGGACCTGCGCCAGGAGCTGGGCTACACCGCCCACCATCCGCGCTGGGCCATGGCCTACAAGTACGAGTCGCCGCAGGCCGCTTCCCGGCTGCTCGACGTGCAGGTGCAGGTGGGGCGGAACGGGCGGGTGACTCCGGTGGCCCTGCTCGAGCCGGTGGCGCTCTCCGGCAGCACGGTCACCCGTGCCACGCTGCACAACCAGGATTATATCGACATGCTGGAACTGGGCATCGGCGACCAGGTGAGCATCTCCAAGAGGGGAGACGTCATCCCGGCGGTCGAGGAGGTTCTGGAGAAGAGCGAGCAACAGCCCGCCATATTCAAGTTGCCCGGTCGCTGCCCGTTCTGCCGGACGCCGCTCGTCAGGGAAGGCGCCCATCATTTTTGCCGCAACGAGGAGTGCCCCGAGCGGCGCCGGCGGGCGCTGGCCTACTTCTGCGCCAGAGAGCAGATGGACATCGAGACCCTGGGCGAGCGCACCATTGCCCTGCTCTACGAGAAGGGCTGGGTGCGCTGCATCCCCGACATATACGAGTTCGACTACGGACGCTTGCAGGGCGAGGAAGGCTACAAGGAAAGGAAGATCGCCCGCATCCGCGAGAGTGTGGAAGCGAGCAAGTCCCGCCCCTTTGCCCGCGTGCTGGCCGCCCTGGGCTTCGAGGGCGTGGCCGGTGCGGTCGTCGCCGCGCTCATCGACCACGGCTACGACGATATCGACAAGATCAGCGAGACCGCCGCGCGGGAGGGATGGGAAGAGTTCGCCGCCGTCGAGGGAGTCGGCGAGGCCACGGCGCGCCTGCTGGTCGAGCATTTCCGCAAGCCGCGCAACCTGGAAACGATCGCCCGCCTGCGCAGGGCCGGCCTGCGCTTCCGCGCCGAGAGCGCATCGCGGCCGCGCCTCGACGACTCCTTCGCCGGACAGCTCTGGGTGATCACCGGCTCCTTGGAGCGATTCACACCGCGCTCGCTGGCGGCCGAGGAGATCCGCCGCCGCGGCGGCCGTGTCGCCGAGAGCGTCACCGGGCGCACCACCCACCTGCTGGCCGGGGCCACCCCCGGCTCCAAGCTGGCCAAGGCCGAGAAGCTCGGCGTCGAGATCGTCTCCGAGGACGAGTTCCTGGCCCGGCTGGGCGAGCACTGAAGAATCCCCCGGGGATCATTTACCTTCGTCCGTCCGGACCTCCTCGCCGCGCAGGGAATGGGGGCCGGCACCGGTGATCCTCACTCTCGTAAACGTGCCGACGGGCGTCCGCGAGGCGAAATTGACCACCCGCTGGCTCTCGCTGCGGCCGATCATCTCCGCGCTCTTCTTGGGGTGCCTCCCGGTGACCAGCACCTCGACCGTTTCCCCGATCCGGCGGCGGTTGTTCGCCAGCTGGATCCGCTCCTGCAGCTCCTGCAGGGCCAGCAATCGCTCCTTGGCCAGCGCCGCCGGAACGTCGGGCTCCCAGGCGGCGGCCCGGGTGTGCGGACGCGGCGAATAGACGAACGAGAAGATCGACTCGTATTCCACCCGCTCGAGCAGCGACAGGGTCAGCTGGAAGTCGTGCTCGCTCTCGCCGGGGAAGCCGACGATGAAGTCGGAGCTGAACTTCATCTCCGGCATGGCGCGGCGAAAGGAGCCGATGATGCCCAGGTAGCGGGAGCGGGAATAGGCGCGGTTCATCCGCTTCAGGACGCGCGTCGAGCCCGACTGGGCCGGGAAGTGGACGTGGCGGGCGATGCCGCGGCAGGCGGCCATCACCTCGACCAGCTCCGGCTCATGGTAGCCGGGGTAGGAGGTGATGAAGCGGATCCAGCCGAGCGGCGCGATCGCGGCCAGGCGCCGCAGCAGCTCGGCGAAGGAGGCGCCGCGGGGATCGCGCCAATGGTTGACGTTCTGCCCCAGCAGCACGATCTCGGGGTAGCCGGCGCCGGCCAGGGCCTCGGCCTCGCACAGGATGGCATCCATGGGCCGGTACTTCTCGCGGCCGCGGGTGAAGGGGACGATGCAATAGGAGCAGAAGTTATCGCAGCCCTCCATGACGGAGATGAATCCGGTCACGCGGCTGCTGCGGCAGCGGGATCCGGGAACCAGCTCCGGCCAGCGCCGGCTGAAGGCCGTGGCCGCTCCGGGGCGGCCGCCGGAACGAACCTCGTCGGCGATCTCGCCGATGCGGTGGAACTGGTGGGTGCCCACCACGTAGTTCACCTTGACCTTTCTGGCGAAAATATTCTCCTTCTCCGCCTGGGCCACGCAGCCGGCGATGATGATCTTCTTGCGGCCCGCGAAACGGCCGGCGTAGGAGAAAACCTTTTCCTGGGGCCGGCTGCGCACCGCGCAGCTGTTGACGACGATCAGATCGGCCTCCGCCTCGCCTACGGCGGTCCAGCCCCGCTCCTCCAGCAGCTGGTGCATCTTTTCCGAGTCGCTGACGTTCATCTGGCAGCCGAAGGTGCGGATGAAAAAGGTCATCCCTTGGACTTGGCCAAGAGCAGCTCGGCGGCCTTCAGCACGTCGGCGTTAATGGCGCTGCCGGCCATCAGGCGGGCGATCTCGCGCACGCGGCCCTTGCCTTCCAGGGGCTCGGCGGAGCTGAAGGTCCGGTCGTCGCGGAACTCCTTGCGGATGAGAAAGTGGCGGTCGGCGAAGCGGGCGATCTGCGGCAGATGGGAGATGCTGACCACCTGGTTGCGGGCGGATATCTGCCGCAGCTTCTCGCCGACGAACTCGGCGGTCTTGCCGCCGATGCCCGAGTCGATCTCGTCGAA
>JAFGST010000231.1 GCA_016934475.1 Candidatus Aminicenantota bacterium
AAGCAGCTGCCCCAGGGACTGGAGAGAGTGGTGCGCAAGGCACTGGAGCGCGATCCCGCGTCGCGCTACGCCACCGGCGCCGAGCTGCTGCGGGACCTGAGGGCCTGCCTCCGCCCCGCCGCAGAAGAGAGGGACGCCACGCTGCTGGAGGACGCCGCCGCCGGCGAGAAGACGCAGTTGCTGGAAAGCGGCGAAGGGCCGGTCTTCCCGGGACCGCGCCGCCCGCGCGCGCGCCTTTTCCTCCTGCTGGGAGGTCTGGTCGTCATCCTGGCGCTGGCCGCGATTCTCATCCGCTTCGGACCCCGGCCCCGGCCTGCGCCCGTCGTCGCGGAAGAGCCTCAAGCCGCGGAGACCGTCCTTCCCGAAGAAGGTCCTCCCGTTGAGGAAACGAAAGACACGGCCGTCAGCGACGCTACTCCCGCCGTCGCGCCGCCGGCGCCAACGGCGGTGGAGAAGACGCCGAAGGTCGTACCCGCCGCCGGGGAAGGGAAAGCCCCGGTTGTCCCCGACGAGGAAAAGACCCCGCCGCCCCCCGAGAAGGCCCAGCCCGCCGCGGCCAAGCTCAACCGCCAGGGTTTCCTGGAGCAGGTCTTCTTCAACGACACCATCATGGTGCTGGTGCCGCAGAATCATTTCACCGTCGGCTCGCCGCGGGGGCAGGGCGACCCCGACGAACACCCCGCCCACAAGGTTTTCATCAGCGATTTCTGGCTGGGCAAGACCGAGGTGACCTTTGACCAGTACGACGCCTTCTGCCGCGACAGCGGCAGCCCGCTGCCCTCCGACGAGGGCTGGGGTCGCGGCTGGCGTCCGGTGATCAACGTCTCTTGGGGCGACGCCGAGCGCTATTGCCGCTGGCTGGCGGCCAAGACCGGCCGTCCCATCCGCCTGCCGCGCGAGGCCGAGTGGGAAAAGGCGGCCCGCGAGCGTTTCCCCTGGGGCCGGGCCGCACCGGCGCCCACCCTGGTCAATATGAAGGGCAACGCCGACGGCTACGCCTTCAGCGCCCCGGTCGGCTCCTACCCTGCCGGCGCCTCGGCCTACGGCATCCTGGACATGGCCGGCAACGTCTGGGAATGGATGGCCGACTGGTACGATGCCGAATACTACCGAAACTCTCCCGAGCGCGATCCGGCCGGCCCGGCCCGCGGTGACGCCCGTTCGGTGCGGGGCGGCTCCTGGGCCAACGGCCCGGACCTGATCCGGGCGGCCAACCGCAGCAGCGAGCGCCCCGGCCGGCGCCTGAACGTGCTCGGATTCCGCGTGGCCATGGACGGCCGCTGATGGCCGTCATCACCTCGCTGAACGCCCTGACCGAGGCCCTGCGCGACGGGGCTCCGGTCCACAAGGTCCTGATCCGCCGCGAGCGCCGGGACGCCAAGGTCGCGGCGCTGATCGATCTCTGCCGCCGGCGCAAGGTGGTCTTCCAGCTCGTGCCGGCCGCCGCCCTGGAGCGCAAGGCCGGGCCGCGCAACCAGGGAGTGTGGGCCGAGGTCTCCCCAGTGGGCTTTGCCCGGCTCGAGGATGTTCTGGCCGCCGGGGGCAGCGGTCTGGTCGTCGTCCTGGACGGCATTGAGGACACGGGCAACTTGGGGGCCATCGTGCGCACGGCGGCGGCGGTGGAGGCCGACGGCGTGCTGTTTCCGGCGCGGGGCTCGGCGCCGGTGAACGACACGGTCTGGAAGACCTCGGCCGGCGCCCTGGCCAAGGTGCGCCTGGTGCCCTCCCGCAACCTGGCGCAGGACATCGAGAAACTGAAAAAGAACGGCTTCTGGGTGGTGGCGGCCGACCGGGGCTCCCGCGTGAACTTCACCGATTTCGATTTCCGTGGCCGAACGGCCGTGATCCTGGGCAACGAGAGCAAAGGAGTCTCGACCTTGCTGAAGAGGAACGCCGACCAGCTTCTGGCCGTTCCCCACTCGCCCGCGGTGGAGTCGCTCAATGTCGCCGCCGCCGCCGCCATCATTTTGTACGAGGCCTACCGGCAGAAGAAGCAATAACTCTGTGACGCGAGACGCGTGACGCGTAACGCGTAACGCGTGGCACGAAAAGGGAAATGAGCGATCTGCAAGTGGAAAAAATCCCGCGATTCTTTTTCGCTTAACAGCGATTGACTTAACTATCTCGCTAGATGGAGTACTGCGCCCTTCATCATGGTCTTTTCTTTTGCGAGCCGACGCCTTTTCTTGTTCGATCGATGCCTTTACTCGTCACGCGTCTCGCGTCACGTAAATTCGTTCCTTTCAAGGTTCGTCAAAGCCCGAGTTGCTGAGATTGCCCAGCGCCTTGGCCCACCAGGCCTTGCGCGACAGGGGCCTGGCGGTACGAAAGGCGAGCAGCGTGCCGTCGATCCCGCCCGCCAGCAAGACCTTTTGCGGCAGGATGGCCAGGTCGACGCTCATGAAGTCGGGACTCTTGTATTGCCAGGAAAGCTTCCCCGTGCGGTCGAGCGCATAGACCGTCCCTGAGGTGTCGCCGCAGTAGAGGGTGCCGGCGGCGTCGATCGCCGCGCCGGCGGTAAACTGGGCCCGGCCCTTGAACGTCCACAGCGCCTTGCCGTCGGCGCTGACCGCGTAGAAATGACCGTCGTAGCTCCCAAAGTAAACGCGGCCCCTTTCATCGACCACCGGGGAGGACTTGATCCAGCCCTGGGCCGCGAATTCCCAGAGCGGGCGCCCCTCGGCGTCCAGCTTGTACAGATGGTGGTCCATGGAGGTGAGATAGACCTCGTTGCGGGGGGTGACGGCCGGAACCGAAAGGTTGACGCCCCGGGTGCGGTATTTCCAGAGCACGCGCAGGTCCTGGTCGAGGGCCAGCAGAAAACCGTCCTTGACCGGCACCAGGAGGTTCTTCCTGCCGGCGTCCCATACCGGGGAGGAGTGGGAGGGGAGATTCAATTCGGCCTGGGCCAGCACGGCCCCGTCCTTTTTCGCGACCTTGCACACCCTGCCGCTTTCGCTCACCGTGAACAGGACACCGCTTCCCAGTAGGGGAGTGGCCAGGATCTCCTGGCCCAGTTCTACTTCCCAGACGGGACGGCCAACGGCCGAAAGGCGCAGCAGGGAGCCGTCGACGCAGGCGACGTACGCATCCCCGTTGCGGTCCAGCGCCGGCGCCGCCAGGCAGCCGGCGGGAAGCCTGTGGCTCCAGACGATCCGGCCGGCGCCGTCCAGGACGACGACCGCGCCGCTCTTGGTGGCCACCACCACCCGGCGGGAGGAAACGGCGGGCGAACCGGCGCTTTCGCTCCCCAGGGCCGCTTTCCAGAGCGGCTCCCTGGCCAGCGTCGGCAACGTCAGCAGCAGACAGGTCAGCAGCGCGAGCCGCGCTTTCTTTCCTTGCGAACGCATCTTTTTTCCCTTGCCTCGCGGGCGCGAATCGGTTTTACGTCCCAGCATAGGGGAACAGCAGCCCCATGTCAATAGAGAGGACGCCGGGAGAGCAGGCAACCGGCCGCAGACAATCGCGCCGCCGCCGCTTTTTTGCTATAATATCCCCATGGCGAGAAAAGGCTTCACCCTGATCGAGGTCCTCATCGTGGTGACCCTCATCGGCATCCTGGTGGCCATTTTGGTGCCGCAATACAAGTACTCGGTGCTGCGGGCCAAGGAGGCGGTGCTGAAGGAGAACCTGTTCCAGATCCGCGACGCCATCAACAAGTACTATTTCGACAAGAAGAAGTACCCGGCCGAGCTGGAGGATCTGGTGACGGCCCGCTATCTGCGCGACATCCCCGTCGACCCGCTGAGCAAGGGCAGGGAATGGCAGCTGGTCATGGCCGAGCCGCTGGAGGACGAGGAGTACGATCCCGATGCCGCCCAAGGCATCATCGACGTCAAGAGCCTGTCCCAGGCCAAGTCCCTGGACGGCACGCCCTATTCCGACTGGTGAGGTCGTGATGAAGGCAACTCGGCGGCGCACCCGGAGCGGGGGGTACGTGATGATCGTGCTCATCGTCGCCGTGGCCGTGCTCTCCGTCTTCATGCTCATGGCTGTGCCGCTGTGGCAGACCACGATGCAGCGCGAGGCCGAGGAGGAGCTGATCTTCCGCGCCCGCCAATATGTCGCGGCCATCGGCCTTTACGTCAAGAACCACCACAACCTCTACCCGCAGAATTTCGAGATCCTGCACCTGGAGAAGTTCCTGCGTCAGCTCTATCCCGACCCTATGAGCGCCGACGGCCGCTGGGACATGGTCTTCATGGACGCTTCGGGCGGCGAGGCGAAATACCTGGTCGTGCCGCCGCACCTGGCTCACGCCTACTTCACGCGGGCGGCGCTGATCGGCGTCTGCTCCACCTCCCCCGAGACGGCCTTCCGCGAGTACCGCGGCAAGAAGAAATACAACGAGTGGGCCTTCTACCTCGGCGAGAAGGAGAACGAGAAGATGCCCGAGCTGCACTACGAAGGCGGCGTGTGAGGAACGTCCTGCTGGTGGCGGCCGAGAACTCGGCCGAGACCTACGCCGTCCAGATCGTGAGGGAGTGCGCCGCCGGCGGGGATTTCCGCTTCTGGGGCATCGGCGGCGACCGCCTCGCCGCCTGCGGCTTCGAGAACGTGGTGCACAACCGCTCCCTGGCGGTGGTGGGCATCATCGAGGTGCTGGCGCATATCTGGCGCATCCGCGGCATCATGAAGCGCGTCTTCCGCGAGGCCCGGCGTCGCCGGGCCGACGCCGCCCTGCTCATCGACTACCCCGACTTCAACCTGCGCCTGGCCCGCCGCCTGAGCCGGGCCGGCATCCCGGTCTATTATTACATCAGCCCGACGGTCTGGGCCTGGCGCTACGGCCGGGTGGCGCAGCTGCGACGCTGGGTGAAGCACCTGTTCATAATCTTTCCCTTCGAGGTGCCCATCTACGAAAAGGAGGGAATGCCCTTCACCTACACCGGCCATCCCCTGCTGAGCGAGGTGCGCCCAAGCACCTCGCGCGAGGACTTCCGCCGCCGCCACGGCGTCGCCGACGGCGACGTCCTCCTGGCGCTGCTGCCGGGCAGCCGCGAATCGGAGGTGCGCCTGCTGTTGCCGGAGATCATGGGGGCGGTGCGCCGCCTGGGGGGCGAGTTCCGGCTCAAGGTTTTCCTGCAGCAGGCGCAGAACATCTCCGCGGCCTCCCTGGCCCCCTCCGGGAACGGGGTGCGCGTCCTGGGCCAGCAGCAGGGACACGATCTGCTCAACGCCTCCGACGTGGTCATTACCACCTGCGGCACCTCCAACCTGGAGGCGGCGCTTCTGGGAGCGCCATTCGTCGCCGTCTACCGGGTCAACCGCCTCACCTACCTGCTGGGGCGGCGCTTCCTCAGGATCGGGTTGTACTCCATCGTCAACATCCTGGCCGGGCGGCCGCTGGCGGCCGAGCTGATCCAGAAGGAGTGCCGGGCCGAGCGCATCTACCAGGAGGCGCGGGCGCTGCTGACCGACGAGGCGCGGCGGCAGGAGATGCGCCGGGAATTCCGCCGCATCGCCGGCATGCTGCGCCAGGATGAGAGGCCGGCGGCCATCATCTGCCGCCGCCTGCGCTCCGACCTCGAAGGCAGTGAGACGAAAAATCGTGACGCGTGACGCGTAACGCGTGACGAGAAGCAGTTACTTGGCGGACGTCAGACGGTTCTTGGAGCTCCAGGGAGGAGAGAGGGAAAACCGACTTCCCTTTGTTTTCCCTGAACTTCCAGGCGCCGTTGTCTTGCGCCAGTTCCTTTCAGCTGAAGCTCAGCTTCCTGATCTTCGCCTTCAGCCCGCGCAGGAACCCGCGCACGCGGGGATTCTGCAGCTCGGGGTGCTCGAGGAGGCGGCGGGCGTCGACCTGCGCCTCCTGCAGCAGGCGCAGGTCTTTGCGGGGATCGGCCAGCCTGAAGTCGATCTCCCCGGCCTGCTCAAGGCCGGCGACCAGGCCTCCGCCGCGCAGCTGCAGGTCCATCTCCGCAATCCGGAAGCCGTCGCCGTGGGCGGCGACGGCCCGCAGGCGCCGCCGGCCGTTCTCCGTCGGCCGGGGCGACTCGAGCAGGAAGCAGGTCGAACGCACCGACCCGCGCCCGATGCGGCCGCGCAACTGGTGCAGCTGGGCCAGGCCGTAGCGATCGGCGTTCTCGATGACCATAAAGGTGGCATCCGGCACGTCGATGCCCACCTCGACCACGGTGGTGGCCAGCAGAAGGCGGACGTCACCGGCAACGAAACGCCGCAGGGCCCGTTCCTTGTGCCCGGGGGTGCTCCTGCCCGATAGTGAGGCCTGGGCGATACCGGGGTAGCGCGCGCGGTTCAGCGCCTCCTCCTCGCGCAGCGAGCGCATTTCGGGGTATTGCTCCGAGGGCTCGATCAAGGGCAGGATGACATAGCCCTTGCGCCCCTGCTCCAATTCACTCTTCAGGCGCCGGTAGAATTTCTCGCGGTCGCCCGCCGTGATCACGCGGGTGGCGACCGGCTGGCGCCCGGGGAGAGGCCGCTTCAGGGTGGAGACGGCCAGGTCGCTGTAGAGGGTCAGCAGCATGGTGCGCGGGATGGGTGTGGCGGTGGTGACCAGCAGGTCGGCGGCCCGGCTCTTGAAGTACAGGGCGGCGCGCTGCGCCACGCCGAAGCGGTGCTGTTCGTCGATGACCACCAGGGCCAGGTCGCGAAAAGCGACCTGCTCACCGATCAGGGCGTGGGTGCCGAAGACAAGGGAGAGATCGCCGCGGGCCAGGCCGGCCAGGACTTGGCGCCGGGTCTCGGGCGGGGTGGCGCCGGTGAGCAGCGCCAGCCTCTCGTCGCCGAAGAAAGCGCGGGCGTTGTCGTAGTGCTGGCGGGCCAGGATGGCGGTCGGGGCCAGGAAAGCGCCTTGGAAGCCGTTCTCGCTGGCCAGCAGCAGCGCCAGGAAGGCCACGATGGTCTTGCCGCTGCCGACCTCGCCCTGCAGCAGGCGCTGCATCGTGCACCCCGCCTTCAGGTCGTTGACGATGTCGCTGAAGGCGGCCTCCTGTTCCGCGCTGAGCCGGAAAGGCAGGCGCTTGTCGATGGCGCCGCGCACGGGGTCGCCAAAGTGGTAGCGGCGCGTGCGGCGGCGGTTGCGGAACGCGTCGCGGACGAACTGCAGCTCGAGCTGGAAGCAGAGAAGCTCGTCGTATATGAACCTTTCCTTCAGGCATTCGATGCGCTCCAGTTCGAGGGAGCCGGGCTGGTGGATCGCGCGCAGGGTCTCGCCCACGGCGGGGAAGGCGTGCCGGTTGCGGACCGCCTCGGGAAGGGGATCTTCGTCGTCCACCCAGCCGGCGAGCGCGGCGGCGATGATCGAGCGCAGCCTCCCGCCCTTCAGCGTGCCCAGCGGCCGGTAGCGGGGCAGGATACCGCCCGCGGTTCCCTCCGGCACCAGCAGAGGATTGACCATCTGCCAGCGCCCCCCGTGCTCCTCGACGCGACCGTATACGTGGACCGGGGCCACGGAAATCAGATTTTTCTGCAGGTAGGGCTGGTTGAAGAACACCAGGCGCAGGGCCTGTCCCGCCGCCTCTCCTTCGGCGCTGAGCAAGGAGGACCTCCTGCTGAAGTTGCGCCGCAGGCGGACGCGTCGAACGCGGAAGGCGTAGAGGCGATCCTGGCCGGGAATGAGGTCCGGCTCCACGCGCGAAAGGTCGAGGTAGGAGTCGGGGAAATGCAGCAACAGGTCTCCGGCGCTGGCGATGCCGCGGTGTCGCAGCACGGCGCCGTAGCCCGGGCCGATGCCCCTGAGCTCTTCGACCGGGGTGTCGCGGCGGATGGTCAATAGAAGAAGTGGATCGTTTTTTCCGAGCCCTGGATGCTCTTCAGGCCGGGCAGCAGGTTGAACCAGTCGAAGATGGATTTCTTGACCTTGGCGTTGAACTGGGCGACGCCGTAGGCCTCGTCGAGGACGTTGGGGGAAAAATGGCTGCCGTTGATGACCAGCTCGGAGAAGACGAAGCGCATGTGATAATGGCTGCACTCGAAGCGGCCGCGGAAGCGCACCTCGGCATCGCGCAGGAACTGGGGCACCAGGGCGTACTTCTCCCCCTCCAGCTTGAACTTGAGGCGGCCGTCGACGTGATTCTCATCCTTGAGGCGCAGATCGATGAGCGTGACCTCGGGGGCGTACTTCCTGATGTAGATCAGGTTGAGGTAGGAGTTCAGCTCGCTCTCGCTGAACGACGCCTTTTTCAGGAAGAGCGAGGGGGAGCGAGGGGCGGCAATGCGCGCCATGAAGCCGTCGACTTTCCGGGCCTTCTCCGGGGAGAAGTCGCCCGCGACGGCCGCAAGTGCTCCCAGGGCCAGGATCAGGGCGAGTCCGAGTGCGCGCCTCATTTCTTCCTGATGATAACCGTGCGGCCGCGGATTTGCAAGCGGCCGGCGAAAAACTGAGAAATCGCCCAGGGATAGAGGCGGTGTTCCTGGCGCAGGATGCGGCGGGCCAAGGCCGCCTCGTCGTCATCGTCGCGGACCGGCACGGCCTGCTGGGCGATGATCGGCCCCGTGTCGGTGCCGGCGTCGACGAAATGGACGGTGCAGCCGGAGACCTTGACGCCGTGGCGCAGCGCCCGGGCCTGGGCATCGAGGCCGGGAAAGGAGGGCAGCAGGGCGGGGTGGATGTTCAGGATGCGTCCGGCATAGCGCTCGAGCAGCACGGGGCCGACCAGGCGCATGTAGCCGGCCAGGCAGATCAGCTCGATGCCCTCGCGCTCCAGCAGGCCGCGGATGCTTGCCTCGTAGGCAAACTTGCCGGGGAATTTTCCCGGGTCGACGAAATGGGCGGGAATTCCCATCCGGGCGGCCTTTTCCAGTCCCGGTGCCTCGGGCCGGTCGCAGATGACCAGCCGCACCGTGTAGTTGGATCCTTTGGCGCGGGCGGCCCGGGTGATGGAAACGAAATTGCTGCCGCGTCCCGAGAGGAAGACCGCCACCCTGCCCTTTTTCATGATGATGCTTCTTATCGCCGGGAGGCGACCGCCGCCGCGGCGCTTCGCTGAAACATGCCGAAGGGGGGACTCGAACCCCCGCGAGCGCAATGCTCACCAGTACCTGAAACTGGCGTGTCTACCAATTCCACCACTTC
>JAFGST010000232.1 GCA_016934475.1 Candidatus Aminicenantota bacterium
CATTGAGACCGAGATGAAGCGGGGCTTCCTGCAGCTGCTGGTCTTGGTCGTGCTCGAGAAAGATGCCTATGGCTACGCCATGGTGCGCGCCTTCCGAGAACTGGGCTACGAGGTCGAGGAGAACACCCTCTATCCCCTGCTGCGCCGCCTGGAGAAGCGCGGCCTGGTGCATGGCAAGTGGGACGTGAGCGAGGAGCGGCCGCGCAAAGTCTACGCCATCACTCCCGCCGGCCGGGAGATGCGCAAGGAACTCCTGGGCATTTGGAAGCACCAGGGCGAGATCATCGGAAAAGCCATGAAGGAGAACAAGAATGCATAAGAAACTGGAAAAGTATCTGGAGGAGATCGGCCAGTATATCACCGATCCGGCCGAACGCGGGGAGATCCTCTCCGAGATCCGCAGCCATATCCTGGAAAAGGCGGAGCAGGAAGACGGCCCGGTCAGTGATGCGTCTCTGGACAAGGCTATCGCCGTCCACGGCACTCCGCGCCAGGTGGCCGAGAGATACCTGGAGAGCCAGCCGATCATCGCCCCGGTCTTTCGCCGCCACCTCTTCCGCTATACCTCCCTGCTCTTCGCCATCCACTTGGTGGTCATCCTGTTGACGGTGGTATTGAAAAGAAGCGTCTCCGTCTTCTTCCCTTTCGTCTTCGTGCCGCGCCTGAACCTGGTCGAAGCGGTCCTGTACCTGCCCATGGCCTTCCTGGCCGACTTTGGCCTGGTGGCCCTGGTGCTGCTGATCATTACCCGCAGCGGCAAGGAGCTCCGTCTCCCTTGGCCGAAATTCGCCTTCCACCTCGACGAGGTGCAGGCACCGGCGCTGAAGACGCTGGCCGCCAAGATCGGAATGGCGATCTGGTCGGCGATCCTACTGGCCTTGACGGTTGGCGCCTCCGCCCTCTTCCTCACGTACCGGACGCTGTTCCTCGTGAAGCAGGGCCCAGGCCCGTTCCGGCCCTTCCTGCTGTCCGAGCCCGGCCTGCTTCTCTCGCTGGCCATTATCATCGGGCTCGCCGCCGGAGCGATGGCCTCGCTCATCAAGCTGTTCGCCCTACCGCGCCGCGCCGCCTGGTGGATCAACGCCTTCGCGGACGCGGCCGCTTTGGCGTTGATCGGCCTGGTGCTGGGGCTGCCGCACGGCGGTTCCTTCATGATGAACCTGCCGGAAAAGCTCCGCGGATGGACCCGGAGCTCCCTGGTCGTCACCCTGCTGGTGGTGGCGCTGGTGATCGGCTACGACCTGGTCATCAACCTGGTGCGCCTGGGACGCAGCAGATTGACGAAAAAAAAGAACGTTAGACGCTAGACGTCGGACGTCAGCCAGGCAATGAAAAAATATTCGGCGCAGGGCGTAAGGCGTAAGGGAACGGCACAGAACGATCTAGCGTGATTTGTTAAGGAAAAAGTAAAAAGGGGAAAGCCTTCCACAAACAGCTCGCCCGTGTTCATGGCCCTGGCTCTGCTAACACGAACACTAACACCAAGAGATCGTCGAACTTCTTGCTGACACGGACACTGTCACTGACACGGAGAGGTCGTTAGAGCTCTCCCTCGCCCTTGCGCTCGCTCCTAATGCGGAACTTCTTGGGATTCTCCTTGAGCTCCTGGCGCAGCCACTCCTCGGGATAGCCAACCTCACGGGGCCGGCCATTTTCGTCGCGGACATAGCCGTCGTTGTACTTGGCGATGAGCGTTTCGGCCAGTTTCCACCAGCGCTCCTGGTTCATCTGGCCGTTGCTCACGCAATAGCGGGTCAGGTACGCCGCCGCCAGGGCGGGATCGCCGGCCAGCAGCTGGCGCGCCGCCCCCTCCACGGCCGGCTGCAGGGCGAACTCCAGGTCCTCGATCTCCCGCTGGACCGTTTGGATGTCCTGGATCATGTCGCTGTAGCGCAGGTTGGCGAAGTTGGCCACGAAGTTGAAGGTCCACCAGGCCGAGTCGCGGCTGAAGGCCTCCATGGAGCCGCTGGCGTAGGCGGCCGGCAGGTCGCTGATCGAGGTGTAGAGGGGGATGAAGAAATTGGTGTAGGGATTGTCCATGCCGTACCAGAAGACCCCGCCCACCCCGTCAGGCAGGTCGGTCCGCGACTCGGAGGCGAACATGAAGCCCACCTGCTGGGTGGAGATCGGGCGCTCCCAGGAATAGGCCCGGCCGCCGACCTTCCACTTGATCGGGCGCCAGCGGTCGGGCATGGCGAACGGCCCCGCGCTGAGGTCCCGGCTCATGTCGAAAGGGGTGCCCTCGTAGTGGTCGCGGTGCAGGGCGATGACGTCACGGACGCCGAGCGGGCGCTCGGGGCGGATCCAGAGCGGATACGGCTTGGCGCCGCGGACCGACGAACTGAAGTCGGGGGAGAGGCCGAGCCCGGGCGCGGCGCGGCGGAAAATGCTCCAGACGCGGCGGGCCGAGTACTTCACCTGCTCCTCGCTGGGCGGGCAGTAGGCCAGGGTGAAGCTGAAGGGCTTTCCGGCCTTGGGATCGTAGAATCCCCTCTCCACGGCGAAGGAGACGACGTTGGGGGCATAGAGGCAGTTCTCCGGGTCGTCCAGGGGGAACTCGCCGATGCGCGCCATGTTGGCGTGGGCGCTGATGAAGCCGTCGGGCAGGCGCAGCGCCACCCAGACCGCTCCTTTTCCGCCCTTGCCGGTCCCGATCATCTCCATGATCCAGGCCTCCTCCTTGTCGGCGATGGAGAACGATTCTCCGCTGCTGAAGTAGCCGTGGCGGTCAACGAGGTCGGCCATGACCCGGATGGCCTCGCGGGCCGTCTTGGCCCGCTGCAGGGCGAGAGTCATCAGCTGGAAATAGTGCAGCAGTCCGTCGGGATTGACCAGCTCCAGGCGGCCGTCGAAGGTCGTCTCGCCGATGGCCAGCTGGAACTCGTTCATCAGGCCGAGCACCTTGTAGGTATGGGCGACCTGGGGAATGGTTCCCTTCAGGCCCTGGCGCCCGCGGATCTCGACGACGGCGTCGGCGGGATAGTCCTCGGCGGGGATGATGCGCAGGCGCGGGTGGAACTCGCCGTCGCAGGAGTAGGTGATAATGCAGCCGGCGTTCTTCGACGCCCCCTTGCTGACCAGGATGGAGGTGCATGACGCCAGCGGCCGCGCAAGCAGCAGCGCCGCGACAACGGCCAGGGCGGAAGGGCGGACATGGGATCGTTTCATGGATCGGCCTCCTTGAATAAATTGCTGTATTCCTGTTCTACGGATTCACCCCGTCCGCGGGTTTCCGCCGCCGGGAAATCGCCGCCCTCATGGTGTATAATTCCACGGAAGAGGCTCCCCATGGTCAAGAACAACCGCGATTTCCTGAAGGACAGCGTGCGCAAGCGGGTCGATTTCTCCAAGACACCGCAGAACCTCGGCGTCCCGCCGCCGCCGCCGCAGAAGCTGTGTCCCCCCGAGGCGCCGCGCATCCCCCTGGCCGCTGCCGGCGCCTGGAGTTCCATCCCCGACGTCAGCCTGCAGGCCGCGATCGCCGGGCGCCGCTCGCGCCGCGACTACGCGCCGGACCCGCTGTCCCTGGAGGAGCTGTCGTACCTTCTGTGGGCGACCCAGGGGCTGCGGCGCGCCAAGCCTCCGCTGGGAAACTTCCGCGTCGTCCCCTCGGCCGGCTGCCGCCACGCCCTGGAGACCTACGTCGCCTGCCTGAGGGTCGAGGGGTTGGAGAAGGCCCTCTACCGCTATCTGCCCTTCGGGCATGAGCTGGTGGAGGTGGCACGCCCCGAACACCTCGCGGGCCATCTCGCGGAGGCGACGTTCGGCCAGCGCTTCTGCGGGGCCGGCGCCGCGACCTTCGTCTGGACCGCCGTGCCGGCGCGGATGGAGTGGCGCTACGGCGAGGCCTCCTACAAGGTGATCGCCATCGATGCCGGCCACGTCTGCCAGAACCTCTACCTGGCCTGCGAGAACATCGGCGCCGGCACCTGCGCTGTCGCCGCCTACGACCAGGAGCGGATGGACGAGCTGCTGGGAGTCGACGGTGACGAAGAGTTCACCATCTATCTGGCGCCGGTGGGCAAGGCGGCGGGCGATCAAGAAGAATCAGCTCGGTAGACGGTGCACGGTTGACCCCGGACGGTCAGAATGTGAAATAGGCATTCCGGGACAACCCAGTGTGGTGGCAGGAATGGAGCGCCGAAGCGCTCGCCACGGCCCGGGAGGAACAGCGGCCCCTGTTCGTGTCGGTCGGCTATTCGACGTGCCTCCGGAGCCACGTCATGGCAGGCGAAGCGTTCTCCGGCCCGGATAACGATCGCCTAGGGGCTGCTTCCCGCCAACGCCATCCAGGTTCGCGACGACGATGAGTCGGAATGCTACCTGGGCTCATGCCGGCCGCTGGCCTATTAATCCCAACAGGGCACTGCCGGAAAACTCCAGCATCGGCCGCCGACCCGCCATTTCTCCCTTTTTTGCTGCCACCGTTACTTGACGAGGATGGAGAGAAAGATGGAGCCGAAGTTGGAATAACAGGCATCGTTGTTGTGGGCGTAGCCCTCATCCAATCCGATGAACATCAGTCCGAAATTGGCCTGCTGCCCGCTCAGCCAGCCCTTGACGATTCCCGTGACGTCGATCAACATCTTCCTGCCGTCGTACTTGACGGTCCCGTCGTTGCCGGCAATCGTCGGCAGGGCGTGATAGAAATGGCAGGGCCCGTGCCAGTTGCCCTGGTTGTCGACCGACCATGTGCCGTCCATGACATGCACCGAACCGGCGCACTGGCTGTTGTTGGAGACCGAAGCGCCATAGCGATGGAGCGACGCCGTCCGGACCATGCCCAGCGAGGCGCTCACGACGTTGCCCTTTACCTCACTGAGATCGAAGCTCACGAAGCCGCGGTATATGTGCCCGACATACTCCCAGCAGTATCCGGAATCATAGAAATTGTCGAAACCGACCACGATTTCCCCGGCGGCACGCTGGGCGGCGGGTTGGGTGCTGTGCTGGCTTAGGCCGCATCCCAGGTTGGAGCTCCATTCATTGTGCATCGACCAGCACAAGCTATTGTCAATCCTGGCCCCGATCCGAAATTGTTGGCGCGCGAGAATAGAGAAAAGCCCGCTGTCGGCCTGGAATTTGTCGCCGAAGGTGAACACTTTCATCACATAGTCATTTGCGGGCGGGATGGAGTCGGGAATCGTCCACAGGTGGGCGCCGGTGTTGGCGATAAAACCGGATACGGTGTTCACGAATTCTCCCTGGCGGTAGAGGTTGATGCCGACCTTGGCATCTCCGGATCGGCCCTTGTCCCAGGTGATTTTATAGGTATTCCCGGCCCACCACTTTGTATTCTTGGCCGGCGACGTGACCTTCATTTGCGTGCTGAAAAGCTCCGGAGGCAGCTTCAGATGAAGGTTGAAGTCGATTTGCTGGGAATCATCGATCGTGAAGGTATTATGGCTTGTGTCCAAGACGGCATCGTCATGCCGGATGATCGTTACCAGGAAATCGTTCTTTGCCGAAACCGTTTTCCCATTTTCCAGCACCCCTACGGTCCACTCGTAGGAGCCTGTGTTCAATTGAAGGCCGGTTTTTATCGCACCCTCGACCTTGCCATCCTTGTGAATCAGAATCAGCCTCATTTTGGCGCTGCCGCTGAAAGTCCAAGTGATCTTTTGCTTGCTGTTGAGCTTCCATGTCTCACCGCCGTTGGGCGCCGTCAGATTTGCGGTTTGGGCCCACGCCGTCGTAGCCGCTGTCATAAAAACCATCAGAGAAATCGATATTACTTTCATATTTCCTCCTCGAAAGAATAAATAAGAGTTGCAATGAAGAAATCTCG
This sequence comes from Candidatus Aminicenantota bacterium, assembly GCA_016934475.1. GTDB lineage: Bacteria > Acidobacteriota > Aminicenantia > UBA2199 > UBA2199 > UBA2199. The sequence continues at coordinate 5,789 of JAFGST010000232.1, forward strand.
ATTCTTTTGAGCAATTTGTCTTTGCAGCCGTCCAGAGTATACGAGAGACCATCGACCTGCGCGGGAGGCGACGCAGTGTGGTAGAATGAAAGCGCCATGTCCATCGGGCTCGCACTGACGCTGATCTTCGCCCCGGCCGTCTTCTGGATCGGCTACGCCTACTACCACGACCGCATCAAGCCCGAGCCGCTGGTCCTGACGGCGTTCAGCTATTTCCTCGGCTTCCTTTCCGGCTGGCTCTGCCTGCACGCCTACGACATCCTGCTGCCCGTCCTGGGCATTCCCGCCGACCCGGAGCGCATGCCGGGGCTGAGCCTGGAGTTCCTCCTCTACTGCATCGTGGTCGTAGGACTGGTGGAGGAGGCCTTCAAGTTCCTCCCCTTCCTGGCGGCCGTCACCCGCTTCAGCGACTTCAACGAGGAGATCGACGGCATCTTCTACGCCTCGGCCTGCGCCCTGGGATTCGCCTCCTACGAGAACCTGTTCTACCTGCCCGCCCTCACGGGCTTCGCCCTCTACGGGCGTGCCATCGCCTCGCCCCTGAGCCACACCGTCTTCGCCTCGGTCTGGGGCCACGCGGTCGGAACGGCCTGCGTCCGCCGCCAAAGGCTTTGGCCGGCCATTCTCAGGGGAGTCGGCCTGGCCGCCCTGCTGCACGGCCTCTTCGATTTCCTCACCCTGTCGCCGCTGCTGCGCCTCTTCTCGGCGCTGCTGCTCCTGGCGGTCTGGCTCTGGCGCATCCGCACGGTGGAGAGTTTGGCCAGGAAGCAGATGCCAGAAAGCAGAATGAAGCGAGCTCTCAGTGTCAGTGACAGTGACAGTGTCAGCAAGAAGCTCAACGAGCTAAAGTGATTAGTAATTAGTGATTAGTGATTGGAACGGCATTTTGCTGACGTCTGACGTCTAGCGTCTATCGTCGCTGGTTTGACAGTCTCAGTGATAGTGTTCGTGTTGGCAAAGCCAGGATCATGAACATAGGCGAACGGTTCGTGGAGGGCTTTCCACTTTTACCTTTTTCCTTTTGCCTTTTGCCTTTAAATAGCTTTAGTTTTTGTCACCGGCGGGCTACGCTTGCCGAGGCCGGGGCGCCGGCTCAGTCATGGGCCATGTCGGCCAGCAGGCGGCGGATCTCCTGGTGGCCGACCGCGCTGAAGCGGGCCTGGGAGGGCTGCAAGCCGACCTTGATCGAGAAGGCTTTCTTCGGCAGGACCTTGAACAGGTCCTCGTCGGTCCAGTCGTCGCCGGCGGCCAGAACGAAAGCGAATTTCTTTTTTTCCAGCCAATGGGAGGCCGCCAGCCCCTTGTTGACGCCGCCGTTGCGCACCTCCACCACCTTCTTGCCCTGCAGCACCTGCAGGTCGCGGTTGGCGGTGAAGCTGATCAGGTAGTCCATCAGCTCCTTGGCCCGCAGCACCCCCAGCTCCGGGGCGGCGTTGCGGAAATGCCAGGTGAGGGAAAACTCTTTTTCCTCGATGAAGGAGCCGGGCAGGCGGTTGGAGTAGATCTCCAGGATGGGCAGCACCTGCCCCTTCCATTCGGCGTCCAGGGCCTTGATCTTGTTCCAGCCGCCGCCCCTTTCCCGGATCCAGGCCCCATGCTCGGCAATGAAGCCGCAGCCGGCGATCGGGATCCATTCGGAAATGGTGCGGCGGTCGCGGCCGGTGACGATCACCACGCGGTTGCGGCGGTCGCCGCACAGCGCACGCAGGATCCCCAGGATCTCGTCGTCCGGGGCGGCCTGCGAATAGTGGCGGACGATGGGCACCAGCGTCCCGTCGTAGTCGAGGTAGATGAGGCGATCGGAGGCCTTGCGGTACTCCTCCAGCAGCCGTCCGCGACAGCCGTCGAGCAGGCGCGTCACCACACCGCCCTGCGCCGTCTTGATCTCCTGCAGGTGCTGCAGGAACTCCCGGCCCCAGAGAAAGATGTCGTAGCGCCGCAGCCGCTCCTGCATGACCTGCAGGCGCTTCAACTGCTCGTAGGCGGGCATTTCCAGCGCTTCGTGGATGGCGGCGGCGATCTCTCCGACGGCGAAGGGATTGATGACGATGGCCTCGCCCAGCTCCTCGGCGGCGCCGGCCTTCTCGCTCAGGATCAGCACGCCGGGACCGGAGGACTTGGCGGCGACGAACTCCTTGGCGATCAGGTTCATGCCGTCGCGCAGAGGCGTGACCAAAGCGACGTCGCAGACGGAGTAGAGGGCGGCCAGCGCCGGAAAGCCCAGCGCGCGGAACTGGTAATGTATCGGGGTCCAGGTGAGGGTGGCGTAGCGGCCGTTGATCTTGCCCACCGCCTCGTCGATCTGCTTCTTGGTCCGCAGGTAATGGGTGACCCCGGCCCGCGACGGGACCACGACCATGAGCAGCTGCACCCTTTGCCGCCACTCGGGATGGCGCTCCAGGAAGAGCTCGTAGCCCTGCAGGCGGTTGAGGATGCCCTTGGAGTAGTCCAGGCGGTCGATGGAGAGGATGGTCTTGATTCTCTTCAGCGTCTTCCGCAACCGGGCGCGCTCGCCCTTCACCGTCCTATCTTTCGCCGCGTCGTGGAAGGCGGGAAAGTCGATGCCCATCGGGAAGGTGTCGACCTTCACCAGGCGGTCCTGGAGCATGAGCTTGCCCATGTCGTGCTCCAGCCCCAGGATGCGCAGGACGCAGCGCAGGAAGTATTGCGTGTAGTCGTTGGTGTGAAAGCCGACCAGGTCCGATCCCAGGATGCCGCGCAGGATCTCCAGGCGCCATTCCTGGGGCAGCTGGCGGAAGATCTCGAAGGTGGGGAAGGGGATGTGCAGGAAGAAACCGATTCGCGCCCGGGGGAGCTTTTCGCGGATCATCCGCGGCAGGAGCATCAGGTGGTAGTCGTGGATCCAGAGGGTGTCCTCCTCGTCGACGACCTCCAGCAGCGCGTCGCAGAAGATGCGGTTGACCCTGATGAAGTCGAGCCAGAACTCGTCGTCGTGCTCGACGTAGGTCGAGAAATAGTGGAACAGCGGCCAGATGGTGCGGTTGCAGAAGCCATGGTAGAAGTTCTCCATCTCCGCCTCGGAGAGGAAAACGGGGAAGCAGTCCTGCTTGCGCAGCCTCTTCTTCAGGGCTTCGCGATCCCTCGGGTCCTGCAGCGAGATCCCGGGCCAGCCCACCCACAGGTGCTCCATCCCCAGGTCGGGGTGCTTTTCCTGGCGCTTCAGGAAAGAGCCCAGCCCCGTGGCCAGGCCGCCGGTGCTCGGCTGGAAGCGGAAATTCCCGTTTTCCCGGAAAATGGTCACCGGCAGGCGGTTGGAAACGATCACCAGTCTGGCCATGATTCCCTCGCTGCGGACTTGGATTGCCCCGCAGCCGCTTACGGCGTCATCTCCCTCCCGAAGCCTTGGGTCCCTCCCGGAGATGGTGTCGGACTCCCGCGGGGATGTCCCCATAGTAAAGCACCGGGAGGTCCAGGTCAAGCGATGGGGAGAAACGAGCGCTGAAAGCCCCGCGCCATCGCATGGCGGGCAGGAACGTGAAAAGGAACGGGAGCGGCCGGAATCCTTGGTTCCCGGCCGCTCCCGGGAATGAGCGCGTTATCTGATCTGGGTCAGCTCCACGCCTGGGCTGGGCAGGACGGGATCATACGCGTTCATGATGATCAGCTTGTAGGTCCCCGGCCCGCGGAAGGGGAAGGAACATTTCCCCTCGCATCTCTTGCCGCCGCAGACGTCGATCGTGCGCCGTGACTTCTCGTCGCCGATCCTCTTGATCACGGCCTCCGAGGCACCTTCGAAGCAATAGGAGAACTCGATCATGTCTCCGGAGCGGAAACTTCTGGCGTTGGCCCTGAAGTAGTGGATCCTCATCAGCGGACGCACGGTCTGCCAGGCGCGGCCCAGGAAGACGCCGTCCTTGTTGATCAGCTCGATCTCGTAGGTGGTCTTGCCCGTGTCCCTGGGCGGGGTGAAGTTGACCGTTCCCCCGAAATCGGGGAACCGGGACAACGTGATCACTTCATGCCTTGTCCGGCCATAGACCCGGTAGATCTTGCCACTGGCGGCGTTCTGATAGTTGATGTCGAATGAGGCCGCCTCGCCGGGCTGGGCCATCTCGGGAATGATCTTGAAGCGATTCAGCACCGGGAGCTTCGATGGCACGGGGATGACGTTGATGGTGAACGACTTGTCCACCTTCTGCGTCCCTTTTTCGGCGAGCAGTTGGATCTCGCCGCTCCGGACGGGCTTCATGGTCCAGGCCTTGTCCTGGAAGGTGTCGCCCCGCAGGCCCAGAATGCAGGACTTCCCCGCGGCTTTCTCGATCACCGTGGCCTGGGTGGCGTTCTCGACGTGGATGGAGATGGCGAGGATCTCGCCCTCCTTGATGCTGGTCCGGCTGGGGGTAAAGTCCTTGATGCGCGGCATGAAATCGGAGAAGGTCATCTGCTGCTGCTGGACGGTCTGCGGCGGCAGCTGCTGCAAGGAGGGGGGAATCTTGGGAGCAACGATCTGGCCGCCCGGGGGCGCGGTCGCCGCGACGATGGAGAATGCGGGGCTCTGTTCCTTGAGGCCGAGGCTGGGAACCGCCACACGGATTTGGTAGGTGCCGGGCTGGACCGAGGCGGGGATGGTCCAGGAATAGGAGCCGTTGTTCCGAGCCCCAACCTTGATCTTGATCTTGGTGTTCCCCTTCAGAAGGACGACATCCACCGTGGGGCCCACATTGCCGATGCTCTTCCAGGTGATGTTGTACCTCTCGCCAATTTTCCAAACGGAGGTCTTGGTGGGATTCGTGACCTCCAGCGACTGTCCGGCAAGAATTCCTGCCGCCAGCAAAATCACCGCAACACATAGCGTTCTTCTCATTCATTCCTCCTTTTATTTGCCTACTGAATAGTACTCATCAACGTCTTATCTCAAAAAAATGTTGAAAAATCAACCGCAGCGAAAAAAAGGCATACAAAGGAGGAGACTCCCTTGTTCAGGCGCTCAGTCGGAGGCCAGGAAGCGCGGCGGGCGGCGGTGCCTCGTCGCCCGCTCGTAGGCATAGGCGATCTCGATCAGCACCGGCTCGCTCCAGGCGCGGCCGAAGAAGGAGACGCCCACCGGCAGCTCGTCGACGAAGCCCATGGGCACGGTGATGCTCGGGTAGCCGGCGATGGCCGCCAGGGACGAGCTGCCGCCCAGGAAATGGTCGCCGTCGATCCGGTCGGTCTTCCAGGCCGGGGCGCCGGTGGGCCCCATGAGGGCGTCCAGCCGGTGCTCGCCCATGAGCTTGTCAATGCCCTCCTCCCGGGCCGCCTTCCGCATCGCGGCCAGGGCCTCCCGGTATTCGGCGGCATCCAGCCCCCCCTTTTCCTGGGCCAGCTCCAGCAGCTTCTGGTCGAAATGGCGCAATTCCACCGGGTCCTTCTTGTTGAACTCGATCAGCTCGGCGACGCTTTTCACCGGGGCGGCCCCGCCCAGGCCGGCGAAATACCTGTTCAGCCCGTCCTTGAACTCGTAGAGCATGACCTGGAACGAGGCGTCCTCGATCGGCCCCTCCTTCGGTCCCTCGAGCTCGACGACCTCCGCCCCCTGCTGCCGCAGGTCCGCCGCCGCCCGCTCGAGCAGGGCGTCGACCCGGTGGTGGTAGCCGCCGAGGTTCTTGAGCCAGCCGATGCGCTTGCCCCGCAGGCCGTCCGCCTTCAGGAACGCCGTGTAGTCATCCCCATGCCTGCCGTCCGGATCCAGCGTCATGACGTCGGCCTCGTCGATCCCCGCCAGCGCCCCCAGGCAGGCGGCCACGTCCTCCACCGTGCGCCCCATGGGGCCGGCGGTGTCCTGGCTGAAGGAGATGGGGATGATCCCCGAGCGGCTCACCAGCCCCACGGTCGGCTTGAGGCCGACGATGCCGTTGCTGGTGGCCGGGCAGACGATCGAGCCGTTGGTTTCGGTGCCGATGGCCAGGGCGCAGAGGTTAGCCGAGACGGCGACGCCCGAGCCCGAGCTGGAGCCGCAGGGATTGCGGTCCAGCACGTAGGGATTGCGCGTCTGGCCGCCCACGCCGCTCCAGCCGCTCGAGGAGAAGCTGGCGCGGAAGTTGGCCCACTCGCTCAGGTTGGCCTTGGCCAGGATGACCGCGCCGGCCTGGCGCAGCTTGCGGGCCACGGCGCTGTCGCGCCGGGTGAAGGAATCGCGCAGCGCGGTGGCGCCGGCGGTCGTCGGCATCGGATCCGAGGAATCGATGTTGTCCTTCAGGATGACCGGGATGCCGTGCAGCGGGCCGCGGGCCCGGCCTGCCTCCAGCTCGGCGTCCAGTTCGGCCGCGATCCCCAGCGCGTCGGGATTGACGCACAGGACCGAGTTTAGCCGCGGGCCGCCGCGGTCGACGGCCTCGATGCGGTTCAGGTAGCCCTGCACAACCTCGACGACCGTGAAGCGCCCCTCGCGGTAGCCCCGCCCCAGCTGGCGGACGGTGATCTCCTGCAGGTCGATGGCGCGGGCCGGCTCGACGATCGGGGTGTTGCAGCCGCAGCCGCAGCCGATCGGGGCGAGCGACGCGACGCTGACCAGCATCACGAGGATGAATGCGTTTCTTTTCATGCGCACATTATAGGTTCGGGGCTTCATAAAAGCAATCCAACCCTTGGCGGGGAATGCGAATCCCCTTTCCCCCGCCGGCACGGCCTGCGGCGGAGAGGTCATCGACCCATCCCGTTTGTGGTATAATGCCCATTCCCTCGCCCGCATGAACAAGGAGAGCTATTTCACCCGGGAGAACATCGCCGCGGAGGCGATGGCGATGGCCGGCCAGCTTCCGGTCAACCGCCGCACCGCGCCCTTCTGCCCGGCCAAGGCGGCGCTGCTGGTCATCGACATGCAGCGCTTTTTCCTCAGCCCCGACAGCCACGCCTTCCTGCCCGCGGCGCCGGCGATCGTGCCCAACATCGTTGCGCTCACGGCGGCCTTCACCCGTTCACAACGGCCGGTCGTGTTCACCCGCCACGCCAACACACCGGGAAACGCGGGGCGGATGGCCGCCTGGTGGCGGGAGCTGCCCATGCGCGGTCATCCCCTGGCCGCCATCGACGCCTCTCTGCCGGCGACGGAGCCGGCGGTCGTTGAAAAAAGCCAATACGACGCCTTTTATCAAACCGACTTGGAGGAGCGGCTGCGCGGTGCGGGCGTGGAGCAGGTGGTCGTGAGCGGTGTGGCGACCCACCTGTGCTGCGAGACCACGGCCCGCTCCGCCTTCGTGCGCGGCTTCGCGGTCTTCGTGGTCATCGACGGCACGGCGACCTGGAACCGCGAGCGGCACGTCTCCAGCCTACGGGCCATGGCCCACGGCTGCGCCGTGCCCTTAAGGGCCGCCGACCTGCAGACAGCGCTGGCGGGGAAGCCGTGACGCTCCCGGTCGCCATCATCGGAGCCGGCCCGGCCGGCATCGCCGCCGCCGTCCAGCTGCAGCGCGGCGGCGTCGACTTCCGCCTCCTCGAGAAGGAGAGGATCGGCGGCCTGCTGCACGAGGCCCAGCGGGTGGAGAACTTCCCCGGCGTGGCGGGCGGGCTGTCCGGGCGCGCGCTGGCCGCGCGCCTGCGGCGCCAGCTGGCGGCCTCCGGCATCCGCGCCGAAAAGGCCCGGGCGATCCGTCTTGCCCTCCGCAACGGGCGCTTCGCGATCCATACGGCGGGGGGCGTCCTGACCGCCGCCCGGGTGATCCTGGCCTGCGGCACCGTTCCCCTCTCCCCTAAGCCGCCCCTCGACCCGGAGAGGATGCAAGGCCGCCTTTTCTGCAGCGTGCTGCCCCTGCTCAGGGTCCGGGGGGAAACCATCGCCATCATCGGCGGCGGCGACGCCGCCTTCGACTACGCCCTGAGCCTGGCCCCGGCCAACCGCGTCCACATCCTGGTCCGTTCCGAGCGGCCGCGCGCCCTGCCGCTCCTGGTCGAGCGCTGCCGGCGGCAGCGCGGCATCGTCATCCACCAGAGCTGCCGGCTGACCCATGCCGAAGTGCGCCAGGGGGGCGCACGCATTTTCCTGGCAGCACAGGCTTTCGCCGGCGGCCATTGCGGCGAGATCGCCTGCCAGCGGATCCTGAGCGCCATCGGCCGCGAACCAGCCTTGCATTTCCTGGATGCCGACCTGCGCGCCGTGCTCCCTGAGCTGGAGAGGAGCAAAAGGGTTTTCCTAACCGGCGACGTGGGCAACGGCCGCTTCCGCCAGGCGGCCATCGCCGCCGCCAGCGGCCTGCGGGCGGCCATGGAGATCCAGGCGGGAGGAAGCGCATGCGCGTGATCGCCACCACCGGCCGCGACGACCTGGCGCGGGTCTATATCGCCGCCTCGGACTCGGGCCGTCACGTCGAGTTCGTGGAATCGCTTCAACCTCCCCGGCCCAGGGAGGACAAATGGGTCCTGATCGTCTCCTGCCTCTTCGGCTGCCCGTTCTCCTGCCGTTTCTGCGACGCCGGAGGGAAATATCTCGGCCCCCTGAGCCGGGAGGAGATCGAATTCCAGATCGATTACCTCGTGAAAAAGCGCTTCCCCGGCGGCGTCGTCCCCTGCAAAAAATTCAAGGTCCAGTTCGCGCGCATGGGCGAGCCGGCCCTAAACCCCGCGGTGCTGGACGTCATCGCCGCGCTGCCCTCCCGCCTTGAGGCCCCGGGGTTGATCGTCTCGCTGTCGACCATCGCCCCGGCCGGATGCGAGGGTTTCTTCGGAAGGCTGCTGGAAATCAAGGAGAGCTTCCGACCCGGATCTTTCCAATTCCAGTTCTCGCTGCACAGCAGCGACGAGGGCCGGCGCCGCGAGCTCGTTCCGGCCCCGACCTGGAGCTTCGCCGCCATGGCCGCCTACGGCCGCCGCTTCTTCCGCCCCGGCGACCGCAAGGTCACGCTGAGCTTCGCCCTGGCCGAGGGCTATCCCCTGGACGCCGAGCGGCTGTTGCCCTTGTTCGAACCGGAGCTCTTCCTGGTCAAGATCACCCCGGTCAATCCCACGCTGCGCGCCCGGGAGAACGGCCTGCGGCCGGTCTTCGGGCGCGAGGACGGGGACGCGCGCATCGTGGAGCGGCTGCGCCGCGCCGGTTACGAGGTGATCGTCTCGATCGGCGAGCTCGAAGAGAACGCCATCGGCAGCAACTGCGGCCAGTTCGTGCGCTCCTATCTCGAAGGAAAGAGCGACCGCCCCAAAGGGAAAAGCTATTCCTACCGCCTCGAAACCCTGCCGCCGAACGACTGATCAGGGCGCCGTCCCGGCAGGCCCTAGTCCTGATTTCTCTTCCGGAAGGCCTCCGCGCTGATGTACATCTGGATGACGAACGGTTCGCTCTTGGCCGATGTATACCTGGACTCGATCTCCAGCCAGTTGTTCTTGTAGGACTTCAGCTCAGCGGGGATGAGCCACTCGAAGGACCCGTCGTTCTCGGTGCCGATGACGACCCAGCGGTAAAAAACGCTGCCCCGGAAAAGCCGGATGCTCAATGTCTTCGAGTGCGTTCCCGGATTCTTGGTCCAGGTGATGGTATGCTTCCGCCCCAGCCACCACTTGCTGGCGGCGGTCGGGCTGGTGACCGCCATGGTGCCGATCTGCGCCGGGCCGATGTTGAACTCGGGGCCGTCGGCACTGACCGTGCCATGAACCGGATCGTTGACGCGCATGCGGATGTGGTAGCCGTTGCCGACCGCCGCCATCCCCCCCTCGTGTTTGCCCGTGTCCCAGAAATACTTCCCCTGTGTCACCGGGATGCCGTAGGCGATCTCACCCAGGTTCGTGCTCCCCTTGAACAAAAGCAGCCTGGCATTTCCCTGAAGACCGGAGGAATGCCAGGAGATCGAGGTGGAGCGGCCGCGGGGATAGAATTCACCGGCGGAGGGAGCAACCAGGGTGAGCGCCTGCCCGGAGACCAGCAGGGGCAACGCCAGAAACAACGACGCCATCGCCGCTTGGGCCTTTGGATTCATGATGATGCCTCCTCGACTTTCAAATACGTCATTCCTTGAAAAATCTCACCCGCAGATCAGAAGGAAGGAACGGTCAGGCCAGGGCCAGATAGAGCAGCAGGGCATAGGCGGCGTAGAAGGCCAGCAGGATCCCCCCCTCCCAGCGGCGGATGCGCCAGGCGCTGCGGATCAGGAGCAGGAGCAACGCGCTGGCGAAGAGCAGGAAAACCAGCAGCAGGTGCAGCTTCGCCCGGGCCGCGCCCAGGGGATGGACCAGGCCCGAGGCGCCGACGATCAGGCCGATGTTGGTGATGCACGAGCCCAGGACGTTGCCCAGGGCGATGTGGCCGAAGCCCTTCCTGGCGGCCGCGACGGTGACGCTCATCTCGGGCAGCGTCGTCCCCAGCGAAACGACGCTGGCGCCGACGATCACCGGCGGGACCTTCAGGAGGCCGGCGAAGTGAACCGCCGCCCCGACGAAAAGGTCGGCGCCCGAGGCGATCGCCGCCCCGGCGGCGGTCATCACCATGAGGTCCTTGACGACGCCCTCGCGGAACGCCCGCGCGATCTTCTTCTCGGCGACGGCCGCCGCCGCGCCCGCCTTCCTGCGGGCGAGGCCGGATAGGATGCCGTCCTTGATGGTCAGGACATACTGGAAGCGGAAAAGGTAGTTGAGGAAGCGCCTGAATCCGTACTGCTCCTCCAGGCCCGCCTTGGCCGTGAAAAGGAACAGGATGTAGGCGACGTAGACCAGGAGCATAGCCGCCGCCTCGAGCCGCGAGAGGGCACCGTTCCAGGCGAAAAGGCAGAACAGGGCCGTGGCCGCGAGCATGATGAATCCGTCGCGGCCGATCATCTCCCGGGTGGTGCGCACGGCCGCCAGGACGGCGGCCAGGCCGGTGATCAGCAGGACGTTGGCGATGTTGGCGCCGATGACCGTGCCCAGCACCAGACCGCCCTGTCCCCTGAAGGCGGCCGCCAGCCCCGAGGCCAGCTCGGGTACCGACGTGCCCAGCGCCACCAGGGTGAGGCCGATCACGAACTCCGAGACCCCCAGCTTCTTGGCCAGCGAGGCCGCCGCCTTCACGAAGTAGTCCGCGCCCTTCACCAGCAGGATCAGGCCTAGGACGAACAAGAGAAGCTTGATGGCCATTGTGCCATTCTAGCACAATCCCCCAAGTCCATCTCTCGCCACTGTAGGAGAAGATAGTGTATAATCGCACCGCAGGAGGATGGATGCGCAAATCCGCCAGAACCCGGCGCGGCACTGAGCCTCGCCTTGCTTTTTCCTGGCTCGCCCTCGTGCTGGCGTTTGCGAAGCTCTCCTGCGGGCGCGAGCCCAAGCCGGCGCCGCAAGGATGCCATGAATACGATCGACACCAGTGAATCCCACGCCCTGTCGCTGGACGCCGCCGACTCCCTGGCGGTCTTCCGCGAGCGCTTCCTCCTCCCGCCCGGCAAGATCTACCTGAACGGCAATTCCCTGGGCGCGGCCTCGAAGGACTCGCTGGCATCCGTCCAACGCGTCATCGCCGAGTGGCGGCGGCTGGGCATCGGCGGCTGGATGGGCGGCGATCCGCCCTGGATTTCCTTCGCCGAGAAGGTCGGGGCCATGGCGGCCGAGCTGGTCGGGGCCAGGGCCGACGAGGTCGTGGCCACGGGAACGACGACGCTGAACATCCACTCCCTGGTCAGCACTTTCTTCCAGCAACAGCCGCGGCGGCGCAAGATCCTGGCCGACGAGCTGACCTTCCCGACGGCGCTCTACGCTCTGCAGGGGCAGGTGCGGATGAAGGGCCTGGATCCCGGGGAGCACCTGCTGCTGGCCCGCAGCGCCGACGGCCGCACCCTGGACGAGGACGGCATCGCCGCGCTGATGGGCGAGGACGTGGCCGTGGCCCTCCTGCCGTCGGTGCTGTACCGCAGCGCCCAGCTGCTGGACATGGGCTATCTCACCCGCGCCGCCCACAAGAAGGGCATCGTCATCGGCTTCGACTGCGTCCACTCGGTCGGCGCCGTGCCCCACGATTTCACCGCGATGGACCCCGACTTCGCCGTATGGTGCAGCTACAAGCACCTGAACGCCGGCCCCGGCAGCACCGCCTTCCTCTATCTCAACCGCAGGCACTTCGACGAGCCGCCGCTGCTCTGCGGCTGGTTCGGCTACGAAAAGGAGCGGCAGTTCGACTTGGAGACCGATTTCTCCCACCAGAGGAGCGCGGGCGGCTGGCAGGTCTCATCGCCCAGCATCCTGGCCATCGCCGCAGCCGAGGGCGCCCTGAAGATCGTCCTGGAGGCGGGGATCGAGCGCATCCGCGCCAAGTCGCTGGGGCTGACCTCCTACCTCATCGGCCTCGTCGACGCCCTCCTGGCCGACCCGCCGTACTCCTTCCGCGTCGCCTCTCCCCGGGAGCCGGAGCGCCGGGGCGGGCACATCGCCCTGGAGCGGGACGAGGAGGCGATGCGCGTCAGCGAGGCGCTCAAGGGGATGGGCGTCGTCGTCGACTTCAGGGGGCCGGCCACGATCCGCATCGCGCCGGCGCCCTTGTACAATACCTACCACGAAGTGTGGCGAGTGGTGCGCTGCCTGAAGGAGATCATCGACCGCGGGCTGTACGAAGGGCAGGCCCGGTCGAGAAAGGCCGTTCCCTGAGCACCGGCATGCCCTCAAGAAAGCGGTTTCATTTGCTTCTCTTCGCCCTGCTGGTCCTGTTTCAACCCGCCTGCCGGCGCGAGCCCGGGCCGGAGCCTCCCGACGACGAATGGCCGGTCGCCACCCCGGAGAGCCAGGGGCTGAACGGCTCCACGCTGGAGTATTACTCCGGCCGCGCCGGCGCCGGGTACTACGGCCAGATGCACAGCCTGCTGGTGGTGCGCCACGGCCGCCTGGTGCACGAGGCCTATTTCTCCGGTCACGACCGCGAGCGGCTGCACCGCGTGTACTCGGTCACCAAGACGGTCACCGGCGTTCTCGTCGGCATGGCCCTGGCCAGGGGATGGCTGGCCAGCCTGGATGAGAAGGTTCTCGACTTCTTCCCCGAATACCCGCAGCCGGCCCACATGAGCGAATGGAAGTCGGCGCTGAAAGTGCCTCACCTGCTGACCATGCAGTCCGGGCTGCTGTGGAACGAGGAGGAGGCGCCGGTCGATTCGCCGCAGAACTCCCTTTTCGGGCTGTACACCGCCCCCGATTGGTACCGCCACATCCTGGACCTGCCCATGACCGGCCCGCCCGGCGAGGCCTTCCGCTACAACAGCGGCGCCTCGGTCCTGCTCGGCGGCATCCTGCGCCACGCCGCGGGAAGACCGGCTGACGAGATCGCCGGCGCGGAGCTTTTCGCCCCTCTCGGAATCCGCCTCATCCAATGGGACGAGGGTTCGCCCGGCATCTGCAACACCGGCTGGGGGTTGTGGTTGCGGCCGCGCGACATGGCCAAGCTCGGAGAGCTCCTGCTGCGCCTCGGCGCCTGGGGCGAGTTGGTCATCGTCCCCGCAGATTGGGTGCGGGAGATGCTCGAGTGCCATGTGGAGCTGGAATTCGATTTCGGCTACGGCTACCAGACCTGGATGATGCCCCTGGAGGAGAACCCGGCCGTCAACCGCTACGGGATCAAGATCGCCTGGGGCTACGGCGGCCAGTTCATCTTCGTCGTCCCGGAACTGGACATGGTCGTGGCCTCCACGGCGGCCAATTTCACCGACGACGGCGGCGCCATCGACTTTATTCGCGGCCTGTTGTCGGCCGTGACCGACTGAGCGCCGGCGCACCGGATCCCGGATCCGGGATCCGGGCCGCTCGCGGCGGGCTACTGCGCGCGGAGCGCCTCCAGAGTCGCCCGGGCTTCGGGCACCTGGGCCAGAAATTCGTCCAGCTTCCGGCATGGATATTCAGGGCAGGCGGCGCAGGTCGGCACCTTCTTCTCCCGGGCGCACGTGCGGAACTCGCACTCGAGACAGTGGGCGAACAGGCGCGGCCCGTTGCCCGGGCAGCCGTCGCATTGGATGTCGCCCGGCTTGATGTCGGCGTGGAACATCGCCGACCACTCCTGCGCCGTCCTGGCGCGCAGGGCGTCGTCATCCCTCTGAGTGGCGATGTAGGCCGGGCAGCCGCTGCAGGTGATGCCGCAATAGCCGATGATCTTTTTCATTTCTTCCTTGCCCTCCTCCCTTTTCACCTCGTCCCCCTTCTTCGCCAGCAGCCGCGGCGCTCCCAGACCGGCCAGCGCCATAGCCAGGCAGCACCGGCAGAATTCCTTTCTTGTGGTCATGGTTTTCTCCACAGTCAGCGCCCCATGTGCTTCAGCGCCTCGTCGATCAGCTGGGGAAGATTGTCCGGGTACCAATGGCCGATGTTGGGAGTGACCTTCAGCCGGGTCACCACCTTGCCGGAATTCAGGCGCTGGACGAAAGCCTTCTGCCGGTCCAGGCGGCGATCGAGCTCCGTGGTCAGCAGGGTTCCCCGGACCTTGCGCTTGGCCAGCTGCGCCAGCTGGGCATCGTCCGGATCGGCCGGCAGCTCCGG
>JAFGST010000233.1 GCA_016934475.1 Candidatus Aminicenantota bacterium
CAGCAGCTCGGCCGGCAGCAGGTCGATGCGGTTGGCGGTGGCGGCGATGAAGATCTCCGAGGTGTGCTCCTGCATCCAGGTCAGGAAATAGCCCAGGATGCGCGAGGAGGAGCTGTCCGTGGTCTTGTCGCTGATGCCGCTCTCGATCTCGTCGATCCAGAGGATGGCCGGGGCCACCGAGTCCATGGTCTTCAGGGCGCGGGCGAAGACGTCCTCGGGGGGACCGGCGATGCCCGAGTAGACCAGGTTCATGTCCATGCGGAACAGCGGCAGGTTCCAGAGGTGGGCGATGACCTTGGAAGCCAGGCTCTTGCCGCAGCCGGTGACCCCCATGGTCAGGATCCCCTTGGGCTTATCCAGGCCGAATTCCCGCGCTTCCTTGGAAAAGGCCTTTTTGCGCTTCATCAGCCAGTCTTTCAGCTTGTCCAGACCGCCCATGTCATCCAGGGTGAGGGCGTGGGTGAAATACTCCAGCACGTTCTCCTTGAGGATCAGTTGCTTCTTTTCCTGGTGGATCTTATCGATGAGCTCGATCTGGATCTGCGCCTGCCCCTGGAAGGCCTTCATGTAGGCCTTGTAGGCCTCGTCGAGGGTCAGGCCCTGGACGGCGGTGACGAAGCTGCGCTTTTCCTCCGGATTGAGGCGGACCTGCACCCCGGCCCGGCCCAGGGAATCGATGAACTTGGCGAAAAGGCCCTCCAGCTCGGCGTAGTCGGGAAGCTCGAAGTGGATGATGTCGATCTCCTTCTTCAGGCTTGTAGGCAAGGTGTCGTCGGGGGAGAGTAGAAAAAGGAACTTCTTGTTGTTCTTGAACTGCAGGTAGCATTCGCGGACCTTGCGGACGAGGCCGGGCGCGTGGCGCAGGCGCGGGCTCAGGTCCTTGAAAATGAAGAACGCCGGCCCGCCGACGTTGAGCGCTTGGTCCAGGGCCCGCCCGGGCTCGCGACTGTCGGGAAGGGCGGTTTCCCCGAGGCTGAGCCCGTGGTGGCTGTCCCAAACGTACGCGTTCTGGTTCTTCAGCGTCTGTTGGCAGAGCTTCTTGAGCAATCCCTCGACCCGCCGTTCCTCGTAGGACACGACCTGCACGATCGGTTGTCCCGCCAGCAGCGAGTCCTTGATCTGGTTGAGCGACTGGTTCATTCTGATTCCTCCCGGCCGGCGAAGCGCGAGGCATCGCCGCGTGTGACTGAAAAAGCCTTGCCGCGGATGCCGGCCCGGTGCGGAGCCGATTTCCCGGAGGACGTGGTCCGCGCTTTCACGTCCGGAGGTTCAGGGCCCTTTCCACGATGGAGAATTCGGCGGGAAGGGACTCGCCGACCTCGCCGTCGTATTCGATGTGGACGGGGTCGGGGGAATCCACGTGGATCTTCCGGGTCTTCAGGATGCGGACCTTGGGATGGCTGGCGATCGTCCCCGAGTACAGCAGGCGCGAGCTGGCCACGATCTCGAGCTTCTTCATGGCCTCGACCAGCACCAGGTCGAAGAAGCCGTCGTCGGGCTCGGCCTGGGGGGCGATGATCATACCGCCGCCGAAGATCCGACCGTTGGCCACGGCACCGATCAGGTATTCGCCCTCGAGATGCCGGCCGTCGTCGAGCGTCATGTGCACCTTCTTGTTGCGGTAGGACATCAGGGTGGACAGCAGGCCGCGATAATAGGTGAAGGCGCCGCGGCGCGCCGTTTGCACTCGGGACAGGTTGCGGATCACCTCCGCCCCCAGCCCGAAATCGGCCACGTTGACGAAGTACTGGACGCGAGAGGCGCCGCCGGCGCGGCCGTAGGTGATCTTGCCGATGTCGATCCTGCGGCTCGGGGAGTTCTTGATGCGGGCGGCCGATCTCTCGAATTCCCTGGGCACGCGCATGAAGCGGATGAAGTCCGAGCCGGTCCCCGAGGGAATAATGCCCACCGCCGCCTCCTGGTTGATGGCCCGGTCCGAGCCGGCGTTGAAGAAGCCGCAGCTGATCTCGTTCAGGGTGCCGTCGCCGCCGACGCCGATGAGCAGATCGAAACCGTCCCGCAGCAGTTCGCGTGCGATCTCGGTGGCCTGCCGTGGCTTCTCGGTGAAGACGTACTTGAATTCACGGAAGTGGGAGCGGATGGCCTCCTTGATCAGCTCCCAGTGTTTCGCGGTGCGGCCGCGGGCGGAGCAGGGATTGACGATGACATGGACCTTGTTCATCGCTCGTCGCGCTCCGGGTGGCGCAGGATGCGGCGGGCGGCGAGGCCGGCGAGGGCGCCGGCCGCGATGGCCAGGAGGAGGAAGAAGGCGACGGCCAGGGCCATCATGGCCTTGAACGAGCCGCCGGCCGCGAATACGTCCTGGCTCTCGGCGAGGAAGGGCGCCAAGGCCCGGGCGGCTTCCAGCATGCGCTCCAGTTTTTCCTGGGTGAGGGAGGCGATGGAGACGAAGGCCAGCAGGGCGAAGATGCCGCCTCCGGTCAGGCCGCTCAGCGCTCCGGCCAGCAGGGCATCCCCCCGGCGCAGGCGCCGGTTCTCCCTGGCGAGCAAGTGGATGGTCAGCCCGGCTCCCAGAACGATCCAGGTCATGAAGAACAGGTTGAGCAGGTTGAGGCCGGGAAAGATCGACAGCACTCCGGAGGCGCCGCCGCCGATCAGGATGCTTTTTCCCAGGCCCTGCAATGGAATGGAGTCGGATCGGGACAAATTGCGTTCCTAGTGGATGATCTCGACGGTGCCGCTGACCTCGGTCGGCAGCGTGTCGGTGATGATGGTCTTGCCGTTGGTGGCGGTGTACTTGTAGATCTTCGTCCTGGGGCGCGCCGGGGAGGAAGAGGGGGTGCCCATGCCCAGAAGCGCCATCACGCGGCGGATGTAGTTCCGGGTCTCGCGAAAGGGCGGGATGCCGTTGTATTTCTTGACGGCCTCCTCGCCGGCGTTGTAGGCGGCCAGGATCAGCGCGATGTCGCCGCGGTATTTCTCATGCAGGTACTTCAGGTGCTTTACGCCGGCCTCCAGGTTCTCCTGGGCGTTGTAGCGGTTGATCACCCCGTATTGCCGCGCCGTGTCCTTCATCAGCTGCATGAGGCCGACCGCTCCCTTGGGGGACACGGCGAAGGGATTGAAGCTCGACTCGACGCGGGCCACGGCGATGACCAGGTCCTCCCGCAGCTGGTGCTCCCGGCTCAGGGTCTCGATCTTCTGCTTGTAGTGCAGGGGAATGGAGAAAGAGCGGGGCGAGGAAGATATGGAGACGGAGATGTTGTCGCGGCCCCCCCGATCCAAGGTGTTGGAGAGGACGATGTGGCCGTTCTTGTCCTGGCGGACGACCAGGCCGGCGCACAGGGGGGCGGCGACGAGCCAGGCGCCCAGGAAAGCGATCCAGCAGCGCATCATTCCTCCTCGCGCAAGAGACGGCCGATCTTCTCCCCGAGCCCGTCCATGTCGGCGATGGGTTCTCCTCCCGCCTGGGCGAAATCGCTCCTGCCGCCGCCTTTGCCGTTGATCATCGCTGCGACCTTCTTGACGATTATATTCGCGTTGAATTTGCCTGTCAAGTCCTTGAAGACCGAGGCCACGACGTGCGAGCGGTCGTCGACGTTGGCGTAGAGGACGGCCAGGCCGCGCAGGCGGTTCTTGATCTCGTCGGCCAGGTCGCACAGCGCCTTGCGGTCGGCGCCGGGAATCCCGGCGATCACCGCCGGCGGCGACTCGAGGCGCAGGGCGCCGCGCAGCAAAGCGTCGATATCGGCCTTGCCGTCCGGGCGTCCCTTCTTGAGCTGCCTCTCGCTTTCGCGGGCGCGGGCCTCGAGACTCTTCAGGAAGTCCAGGATGGCGTCGGTCTTCTGGGCGAAATGCCCCAGAACCTGCTGGAACGCCGCCAGCTGCCTCCGCAGGTACAGGGCGGCCGCCTCCCCGGCCAGGGCCTCGATGCGGCGGATACCCGACGAGATCGAGCTTTCGCCGATGATCCTGAAATAGCCGATTTCGCCGCTGGCCCGCAGGTGGGTGCCCCCGCACAGCTCCTGGGAGAAATCGCCCATGGACACCACGCGCACCGTATCGCCGTATTTTTCCTCGAAGATGGCGATGGCGCCGGCCTGGATGGCCTCGTCGTAGGATTGGGTCCGCGGCGAGACCGGGATGTTCTGGCGGACCTTTTGGTTGACGGCGCGCTCGACGCCCTCCAGCTCCTCGGGAGTCAGGGCGCCGTAGTGGGTGAAGTCGAAGCGCAGCTTGTCGGGAGCGACCCGTGACCCGGCCTGCTTGACGTGCAGCCCCAGGACCTCGCGCAGGGCGGCATGCAGCATGTGGGTGGCGGTGTGGTGGACGGCGATCTGCTGCCGCCGTTCGCCATCGACTTCCAGGCGCACGGCGTCGCCGGCCTTCAGCACGCCCTGGCGCACCGTGACCTCGTGCAGGATCGCCCCGCCCGGCGCTTTCTTCGTGTCCGTGACGCTGAAGAAGGCCTCGCCGCTGAGGCCGCGGCCGCTGTCGCCGACCTGGCCGCCGCTTTCGGCGTAGAACGGCGTGCGGTCGAAGACGAGGATGCCCCGCGCGCCCGCTTCGATGCGCGGGGCCTCCCGGCCGTCGACGTAGATCGCCTGCAGCGCGGCGTCGGAGCGCAGTTCCTCGTAGCCCACGAACTCGCTCCGCAAGCGCTCGACGTGCTCCAGACCCGATATCTCCCGGCGCTTTTCCAGCAGGCCGACCCGCGAGCGTTCCCTCTGGAGCTGCAATTCGCGCTGGAAGGATTCGAAATCGACGCCGATGCCCTTTTCCATGGCCAGGTCGCGGGCGAAATCCAGGGGAAAGCCGTAGGTGTCCGAGAGGCGGAAAAGGTCGCTCCCCGAAAGCCGCTGCTTCTTGCTCTCTACGGCCTCGGCCAGCAGGTCATCGAAGATCTTCAGGCCGTTGTCCAGCGTGCGCTGGAAGCGCTCCTCCTCGGCGGCGATCACCTGGGCGATGAAGTCCCGGCTGTGTTCGAGCTCCGGGTAGAAGGGCTTCATCACCTCGACGACGCGCCCGCTGAGCGTGTGCAGGAATCCGCCCTTCGCCTCCAGCGCCTTGCCGTGCTTGACCGCCCGGCGCAGGAGGCGGCGCAGCACGTAGCCGCGGCCGTCGTTGGCCGGCAGGATGCCGTCGGCGATCAGGAAGGTGAGGGCCCGGACATGGTCGGCCACCACGTTCAGGTCCACCCGGTGCTTCGGGTCGTCGCGGTCGACGCCGGCGAGCTCGGCGGCGCGGTCGATGACGGGGGCGAACAGGTCGGTGCGGTAGTTGCTCGCGACTCCCTGCAGGATGGCGGCCAGGCGCTCCATGCCCATGCCGGTGTCGATGG
>JAFGST010000234.1 GCA_016934475.1 Candidatus Aminicenantota bacterium
CAGCTCCTGCATGGCCTCGAGCAGCGCGCTCTGCACCTTGGCCGGCGCGCGGTTGATCTCGTCGGCCAGCAGCAGGTTGGTGAAGATCGGCCCCTTGCGCGTGGTAAACTCGGCAGTCTTGGGATTAAAGACCATGGTGCCGGTCAGGTCGGCCGGCAGCAGGTCGGGGGTGAACTGGATGCGCTTGAAGTTCAGGGCGGCGACGCGGGCCAGGGTCTTGACGGCCAGGGTCTTGGCCAGGCCGGGGACCCCCTCGAGCAGGACGTGTCCCGAGGTGAGCAAAGCCACCATCATCCGCTCCAGCAGCTCGCGCTGCCCGACGATGACCTTGGCCATCTCGGCCATGGTCTGCTCGATCGGCAGGCTCTCCTCCTTGACCTTCTCGTTGATGAATGCCAGGTCTTGGGCCATCATTCATTCTCCTTCATCACAGATATTTCTGGCGATAATCGGCGCCCTTGATCCCGACGCTGCGGGTCATCTCGTAGAGACGGCTGCGGATGCGGGCGCCGATGCGCTCGCTCAGGGTCTCCTCGCCCGCGACTTTGTTGTCGAAGAAGTTGCTGGCGAACAGGGTGATGCGGTTGTTATTATAGCGGCGATTGATCAGGAAATAGATGTTGTCCTCGACCCAGGGGCTGGGCCTGGAGGAGCCAAGTTCATCAAAAAGCAGAAGCTCCACCATGGCCAGGCGCTGGATCAATTGCCCGATATTGGAAAAGTCGCGGCTGGCGGCGTCCTCGCCCGAGCGCATCTCCCGGGTCAGGTCGTTCCAGTCGATATACACCACGTCGACGTTCTTTTCCTTGATCAGCTGGTTGCCGATGCAGCACAGCAGGCGGGTCTTGCCCACCCCGGTCGCGCCCTGGAACAGGAGGCCGTAGCCCCCTACGGCGGGATAGTCGGCGATGAACTTCTCGGCCGCCTTCTTGGCCTTGGCCAGAGACTCTTCTTTCTCAGGCTTGAAACCTCGCAGATCCATATTATGAAAGCGAGGTGGAATATTGGCATTTGTGAACAGGCTGGTTTGCGCCTCGCTTTGCCGGCACGAACAGGGGCGGGCAATCTCGCGTTCGCCGACTTTGACCAGCACCCAGCCGCTGTCATGGCAGATCGGGCAGTGTGCGGCCATCAGTTCAGCGCTCCGTAGATGCCCTGCTTGTGCAGCTGGTTCCTCAGCTTGGCCAGGGCCTTGATCTCGATGCGCCGGATGCCCTCCGGGCTCATTTTCAGCTTCTTGGCGATCTCGCGCAGCTTGAGCGGCTCCTCGTCCTGGAAGCCGTAGCGCAGGCGGATGATCTCGGCCTCGCGGGCGGTGAGCTTCTCGATGTCCTCGCGCACCAGGTCGCGGACCGAGCTGCCGATGAGGATATCCTGCGGATCGTAGGCCGAGTCGTCGGGCAGGAAGGTGGTCAGGCTCGACGAGTGGTCGTCGCCCATCCCCTTGTCCAGGGAGATGATCTCGTCGGGGACGGCCAGCATCACCCGCACCTTCTTCTCCGGGATCTGCAGGCGCTCGGCCAGCTCCTTCTCGCTGGGATGGCGCTTCAGCTTCTTGCTGAGCTTGAAATAGGCCTTCTTGAAGTTCAGGTAGTCGTTGTAGAAGATGTCGGGCAGGGAAATGAGGTTCTGGTTCTTGGAGAGGTAGCGGCGGATCTCGCTGCGCACCCACCATAAAGCGTAGGTGAAAAAGCGGTTCTCGCGCCCCGGGTCGAATTTTTTCAGGGCTTCGATCAGCCCCTTGTTGCCTTCGTTGATCAGGTCGAGGAAGTTGTCGCCCTTGAAGTAGTATTTCAGCGCCTCGCGCACCACCAGGCGCTGGTTGGCGACGATGATGCTGCGGAAGGCCTCCTCGTCGCCGCTCTTGGCCTTGGCGATCAGGTCCTTCTCCTCCTCGGCGCTCAGGATCTTGATCTTCTTGATGCGCTGGAAGTAGAGGTTCAGGGAGTCCAGCGAGTCGCTAGTCTTTCTTTTTTTCATCCTGGAACGGCGCCATGGGCGGGGACGAGAACTTGACCAGCGCGATCCGTTTCTGCTCGAAGATCTCCTCCTTGCCGACGAAGAATTCCCTTTTCAGCTCCTCGAGAAAATGGGCGAAGTCGGCCTGCATCTTCTCCATCTTTTCCTTCATGTTCATGATGATCTCGATGCCGGCCAGGTTGACTCCCATCTCCCGAGTCAGGTTCAGGATGAACTCCAGCTTCTTCAGGTCCTCCTCGCCGTACATGCGCGTGTTCCCCTTGCTGCGCGAGGGGATGAGCAGCCCCTCGCGCTCGTAGAGGCGCAGGGTCTGCGGATGGATGTCGTACTTGCTGGCCACCGCCGAGATGTAATAGGTCTTCTCCTTCATCGCCGCAGCTCCTCGCGCGGGTCGTAGGGCGCCACCTTCTCGATCTCCTTGAGCAGTTCGCGCACCTTCAGGTCCTTGGTGGACGGGGGAACGATGCGGATCTCGACGACCAGGTCGCCGTACTCCCGCGTCTTGGGATTGACGATGCCCTTGCCCTTCAGGCGCAGCTTCTGGCCCGATGAGGTTCCTGGTGGCACCTTGAAAAGGGAGGAGCCGTCCAGAGTGGGGATCTCGATCTTGGCGCCCAGGGCCGCCTCGGCGTAGGTGACGGGAAGGAACATTTCCAGGTTCTGGCCGCTGCGGCGGAAGACCTTGTGCGGGCTGACGTGGATGGTGATGATCAGGTCCCCCGGCGGGCCGCCGTTGCGGCCGGTATTGCCCTTGCCGCTGATGCGCACCTTGGAGTCGTTGTCCACGCCGGCCGGGATGCGCACGCGCAGCCGGGAGGTGGTCTCGACGCGGCCGTCGCCGCCGCAGGCGCGGCAGGGGGCGCCGGCCAGCACGCCGCTGCCGCCGCAGTTCGGGCAGATGGAGCCGAACTTCATGAACCCGGACTGCTTCTGCACGCGGCCCTGGCCGCCGCAGGTCGGACAGGTGCTCTGCTTGGAGGCGGGGTCGATGCCCTTGCCCTTGCAGGCGGCGCACGGCTGCTTGTGGCCGACCTGGATGGCGGTCTCGATCCCCCGGGCCGCGTCGATGAATTGCAGGTTCATCGAGTAGTGCAGGTCCTCGCCGCGCTCCGGCCGCAGGCCCTTTTTCCCGGTTTGGCTGCGCGGTCCGGCGAAATTTCCGAAAATGGTCTCGAAAATGTCGCCGAAGGAGCTGCCGCCGCTGCGGCTGAAGTCGAAGCCCTCGAAATGGCCGCCGTTGCGACCGCTCTCGGGGCCGTGGGCGCCCAGCGAGCCGTAGAGGTCGTATTGCTTCTTTTTCGCCGGGTCCTTGAGCGTCTCGTGGGCCTCGTTGATCTCCTTGAACCTCTGCTCGGCCGCCTTGTCGCCGGGATTGAGGTCGGGATGGTATTTGCGCGCCAGCTTGCGGTAGGCCTTTTTTATGTCGCTGATGCTGGCGTCGCGGCGGACGCCGAGGACCTCGTAGTAGTCTTTCATCGGAAAAATATTACTCCAGGACACTCAAAAAATCAATACGGCCGCGAGGCGCTACCGAGGACATCGGCGATCTCGCCCCTGCCCGATTTGACGGTGGGGTCGGCTTCCTCTATAATCGCCGCAGGGATCGAAATGATCGAAAAAAGGACGATAAAGGAGCTGATCGCGAGGGTCGGCAGGGGGAAGGTCTTCGCCGACCGTGAGTACCTCCTGGCCTATTCCTACGACGCCACCGGCCTGGAATTCCTGCCCGACGCGGTCGTCTTCGCCGAGCGGGAGGAGGACGTCGCCGCCGTGATCGCCGTCTGTCGCCGGCATGGCGTCCCCCTGGTGCCGCGCGGCGCCGGGGTGGGCTATTCGGGCGGAGCGCTCGCCGTCAACGGCGGCATCGTGCTGGTCTTCACCCGCATGAACCGCATCCTGCGCCTGGAGCGGGAAAACCTGCTGGCCGTGGTGGAGCCGGGGGTGATCACGTCCGACCTGCAGGAGGCGGCCGCGAAGGCCGGCCTCTTCTACCCCCCCGACCCGGCCAGCCTCAAGACCTCGACCATCGGCGGCAACCTGGCCGAGAACGCCGGGGGACCGCGCTGCCTCAAGTACGGGGTGACCGGGAACTACGTCCTGGCCCTCGAGGCGTTCCTGATGAGCGGCGAGAAGGTGCGCTTCGGCTCCGAGACGATCAAGAACGTCGCCGGCTACGACCTGAGATCGCTGCTGGTCGGCTCGGAGGGCACTCTGGCCGTCATCACCCGCGCCACCCTGCGCCTGCTGCCGCTGCCTCCGCGGCGGCGGCTGTTCCGCGTCGACTTCGCCACCCTGGAGGCGGGCGCCCGCTTCGTGCAGCGCGTCATCCAGGGCAATGTCCAGCCCTCGGTCCTCGAGTTCATGGACCGCAGCTCCCTGCAGGCGGTATGCGATTACCAGGGGCGGACCCTGGATCCCCGGCTGGGTGCGGCGGTGCTGGTCGAGATCGACGGCGGCGCCGCCGAGGTCGCCGAGAGGGAGACGCGGCTGGAGGAAGAGGTCGCCGCCGCGCGGCCGCTCGGCCGCGAGCGGGCCGAGACCCCCGCCGAGCAGGAGGAGTTGTGGGAGGTGCGGCGCGCCGTTTCGCCGGCCATCGCCCGGCTGAAGCCGAAAAAAATCAACGAGGACATCGTGGTGCCCTGCGGCCGCATCCCGGAGATGGTCGGCTTCATCGAGTCCCTGGCCCGCGAATTCAGCCTGTGCATCGTCCTCTTCGGCCATTTCGGCGACGGAAACATCCACACCAACCTGATGGTCGATCCCAACGACGCCGGCGAGATGAAAAGGGCGGAAATCGTCCTGGACAGGATATTCCGGCGCGTGATCGAGATCGGGGGCACCCTGTCGGGCGAGCACGGCATCGGCCTGAGCAAGAGGCCCTTCATGGGCTACCAGTTCAGCCCGGCCGAGCTCGAGCTCTTCCGCCGCCTCAAGAAGGTTTTCGACCCCGACAACCTGCTCAATCCCGGGAAGATCTTTTAACCGACTGGCTCAAAAGGTAAAAGGGAAAAGGTAAAAGAAAAAAAGTCCAGGCGGCGGGCACTGGCATGATCTCTTTCCGCCGGGAAGTTTTAATGACTCTATTGAAAAGGGCTTTGTTCTTACTTTTACCTTTTTCCTTTTGAGTTGTTCACCACTCTGAAACCTTTTCGCCTTTGGTTGCGTTGAAGTTTCAGAGGAAGGAGAAAAATGAAGCGAATCCTTTGGCTTTCCCTACTGGTCCCGTCGCTCCTGCTGGTTTCGGCCTGCGACGCCAGCGTCAACCGCAGCCAATACCTGGCCGACGGCGGGCGCAGCGGCAGAATGACCTCGGTCAACGGCAGCATCCACGTCGGGGCCCGCTGCACGGTCGGCGGCGGCTGCCGCACCGTCAACGGCCGCATCACCGTCGGCGACGGTTCGCGCGTCGGCCGCCTGGACACGGTCAACGGCCGCATCCGTGTCGGCGCCGGCGTCGAGGTGGACGGCGACGCCACCACGGTCAACGGCCCGGTCGAATGCGGCGCCGGCAGCCGGGTCCATGGCGGGGTGACCACGGTCAACGGCCGCATCGAGCTGGCCGACGCCGTGGTGGACGAGGACCTCGTCACGGTCAACGGCCGGGTGCTCCTCCGGGACGGGAGCGTTGTGCGCGGCGACATCGTCATCAAGGGCCGGCGAGGATTCTTCTCCGGCGGCCGCCGCCTGCAGGTCCGCCTCGAGGGCGGCTCGACGGTCGAGGGCGGTATCGACGTGCGCGATCCCGGCAACGAGGTCGAGGTCTACATCAGCAAGGACTCGGCGGTCAAGGGCAAAATCCGCAACGCCAAGGTGATCAAAGAATAGGCATACGGCCGACGGCGTACGGCGTATGGCCAAAGCCCTCAAGCAAACTCCTTCGGCCTGACATTCAGTATTCGGAAAACTAATGTGAAAAAAGGGGCTGGGCCGACAGCGTAGGCTTCACGGAGCAGACAATTCTCTGAAACCAACATTCCAGCAGGGCATTTACCGTCCGCCGTAAGCCGTATGCCGTACACCGAGTTCGGTTCCTGATTTATCCTGCGAACAGCGTGTGCGTGGAATAGCCCGGGTCTGAGGTGAGGTTCACCCCCAGCTTGCGCAGGCCGGCCTCGTCGCCCGGGGTGGGCATGTGGGTCATGTGCACCTCGCGGCTGCGCAGCTCGGGGAGCTTCTCCACCGCGGCCTGGGCGGCCGGGTTGCTGCTGGCGCTGATCCCCAGGGCGATGAGGGTTTCGTCCAGGTTCAGGCTCACTTCCCGTCCCTTCAGCACTTCCTTTTTCAGGCGCCCCAGCGACTCGGTAATGCTCGGCGGCAGCAGGTGCATGGGATCGGGGATGCCGGCCAGGCGCTTGGCGGCGTTCAGGATCAGGCTGGAGGCGGCGTGCAGCAACGGCGAGTTTTTCCCGGTGACGATCGTCCCGTCGGCCAGCTCGATGGCGGCGCCGCAGAAGATGCCGGCGTGGCCCTTCCCAGCCCGCTGTGCATCTAAGGCTGCTTGCCGGGCTGGATTCACCACCTTGCGGCTCTCCTCGCTCACCCCCAGGTCTTCCATGAACAGGCGCAGCCGCTCCACCGTCTCCTTGTCCGCCACGCCCATGGCGTACTCGCACTGGTAGCGGAAGTAGCGGCGGATGACCTCCTGGGCGGCGGCCTCGCGCACGGCCTTGTCGTCACGGATGCCGAAGCCGGCGCGGTTGACTCCCATGTCGGTTGGGGAGTGGTAGACCAGGGGATTTTCGGTGATCTTCTCCAGGATGCGCCGGAGCAGCGGGAAGGCCTCGATGTCGCGGTTGTAGTTGACCGCCTTGACGTTATGCGCCTCGAGGTGGAAGTGATCGATGAGGTTGATGTCCTTGAGGTCGGCGGTCGCCGCCTCGTAGGCGACGTTGACCGGGTGGTTCAGGGGTAGGTTCCAGATGGGAAAGGTCTCGAACTTGGCGTAGCCCGAGCTCACGCCGCGCCGGTGCTCGTGGTACAGCTGCGAGAGGCAGGTGGCCAGCTTGCCGCTGCCAGGGCCCGGGCCGGTGACCACCACGATGGGCTTGGCCGTCTCGATGTACTCGTTGGCGCCGTAGCCCTCGTCGCTGACGATGGTGTCGATCTCGGTGGGATAGCCCTTGGTGAAGCTGTGGGTGAAGACGCGCACGCCGCGGCGCTCCAGCTTGTTCTGAAA
>JAFGST010000235.1 GCA_016934475.1 Candidatus Aminicenantota bacterium
TCTTGGCAGGCGCAGCGGCAATCGCCGGAACGCCTTGTGGACGGCGAGTAGCCGGCCATCGGTTCCCGGAGGCGTCAGCGCTCCGGGAAAAAGTGAAGGCGATTGGCGCGAGAGCCTGCCAGCCCCAAAACCCTTTACCGTGCTTGCAGTCTGTCCAAAAAGCGATTTATTTTGGACAGCAGTGGTCCGGCACTAACCTTTTCGCTTTTTTTTGGATATTAAGGGCATGAGCGAGCCGTGGACGACCTGCCCGGGAAATTCCTGCTGGAGGCGGAGCGCCCATGATATAATGCTTCCCGGGATGGGGTCGGAAAAGGCGGAAACCATGGCGATCGGCGGCGAGACGTTCTGGGAACTGCTGGAGCCGCTGGAAAAGAAGCTTTACAACTTCCTGCGCCGGGCCCTCCATTTTTCCGAGGACAGCCGGGACCTGTACCAGGAGGTGGTCATCCGGGGCTGGAAGTACTTCCCCTCCTTCGACCGGCGCGGCTCCTTCTCCAGCTGGATCTTCGCCATCGCCCACAACGAGATCAAGAGCCATTTCCGGAAGCACCGGAGGGATCGGGCGCAGGTCCCACTGGAGCGGCTGGCGAACGACCCGCCCGCCCCGGCCGTAGACCCGGCGCTGGCCTTGGTCCTGGATGAGGCCGGCCGCCTGCCGCCGAGGCAGCGCGAGGTCTTCTTCCTGTACTACACCGGACGCTTCTCCGTCGCCGAGGTGGCCGCCATTTGCGGCCTGGGCCAGGGCCACGTGAAGTTCATTCTCAGCCGCGGCCGCGAGGCGGTGCGGCGGGCATTGGAGGCCGGCCATGAAAGATGAGGAATTGGACAAGTTCGTCTCCCGCACCCTGGAGAAGGCCGAGGAGGAGGTTCCCGCCGCGCTGCGCGATGGCGTGCGCCGGCAAGCGGCCGCCGCGGCCGCGCCGCCGCGGCCGTGGCGGCGGCTCGCGTTCTGGGGATCGCTGGCGGCGGCGGCCTTTCTGCTGGCCGTCCTCTTCCTGCCCCCGCTGTTTCCGCCACGGGTCCCGGAAAGGAAGATCCGCCGCATCCGCACTGAGTTCACCATCCCGGACAAGAACATCCGCATCGTCTGGGTGCAGCGCGACGACTTCCGCCTGCCCGAGGCGGGCGGCTGATGGATAGGACATGGATCGAGACATGCGCAAGGAGGAAACAATGAAAACAAGATCGACACGGCGAGCGCTCGCGCTCGTCTGCGTTCTTCTGATCACGGGCGCCCTGGGATTGGCGCAGGCCGGGCGGGGAGTGGGACGGCTGGCCGGCACGGTGAAGGACGAGGCCGGCAACCCCGTCGCCGGCGCCATGGTCGTGATGGAATACGAGAAGGGGGGGCGCCGCGAGGGGACGACGACCGACGGCAAGGGGGAATGGGCCTTTCTCGGGACCGGCACCGGCAGGGCCAAGCTCACGTTCGGCGCCGAGGGAAGGCAAAGCGTCATCCTCTTCGTGATGGTCAGGCAGCTGCAGGCCAACAAGCCCGTGCACGTCGTCCTGAGGCCGATGGAGGCCCCGCCCCAGGCCGATGATCCCGCGCCGAAGGCGGAGAGGTCCGGTCCCGTGGAGGTGGTGACCAGGACCTATGCCCTGCGCCACGTGGACCCCCAGCTGGTCAAGGAGTCGCTGCACGTCTACTTCTACAACATCTCCTTCGGCGAGGGCAGTGGCCTGATCTCGGTGCGGCTGCCGAAGGCCAACGTCGCCGCCTTCGAGGCGGAGCTGAGCAAGCTCGACGTGCCCAAGAGGAACATCCTGCTGCGCGTGTTCACCGTCATCGCCTCCCGGGAGGGCCAAAGCGAGGCCATTGCGAACCGGGACCTGAAGAAAGTCCTGGCCGAGGTCAGCAACCTGCTGAACTTCTCCTCCTACGCCGTGGACGGCGCCTCGGTCATCACCCTGAAGGACGGCACGCGCTACGCCGAGCTGCTCCTCTCCTCGGAGACACTGGAGAACCTGCGCCTCGAGCTCAGCCGCGTGACCCTGGGCGTAGGCGCTGACAACAAGCGCGCGGTGAGGCTGCGCCTGCACCTGGAGCAGAAGGGAGGCCTGGGAAGCCTGCTGCGCACCGACACCGAGGTCGCCCAGAACGGCTACCTGGTGGCCGGCGTCTCGCGCATCGGCGGTGGCGGCCGCTCGCTGGTGCTGGTGATCAACGCCGAGATCGAGTAGCGTCCCCCCGACGCTCCGGCGGGAGCCGGGCTTCCGGCTCCCGCCGTGCATTTCTCCACGTTCCTGGTTCCGAAGGAAAAACCGTCCTATCCCGATTTTCATGGGTATGCTTGGGGATTCGCCTGCCGTCACCTCAGGCGGGAAGATTTTTCCTTGCGAATTCCTGTTGACCCGGGATTCAATTTATTGTATTAACCAAATTATGTGACCCCGAGGAGAAATCATGAGACCCTTTGAAAAGGCAATATGGACCGTGGCCTTCCTTTTATTCGCCTCCGCGTTCGTCTTCGCCGGCGGGCCGAAGCGCAGGGCCTTGATCGACCGGGCCGCCGCGCCGAAACCCTACGCCGAGGGCGAGGTGATCGTCAAGTTCAGGAAAGGCCTCGATTTGACTGCGGTGCAGAATTTCGCCGCCGCGCAGTCGCTGAATGTGAAAAAGCGCTTCAAGGTCCTTACCCAGGCCAAGGGGCAGATCTACGTCCTGCTCTCCTCCCCGGGAAAGGTCGACACCCTCACCCTGGTCAACGCCCTGAAGGATTCCCCTCAGGTGGAGTCGGTCTCGCCCAACTACCGGCGCGAGATGTGCGCCACGCCCAACGACCCGCGCTTCGGCGAGCTGTGGGGCCTGCACAACGCCTCCGACCATGACATCAATGCCCCAGCCGCCTGGGACACGAGCACCGGCTCCTCGAGCGTCATCGTCGCCGTGATCGACTCCGGCCTGGACTACGCCCACCCCGACCTGGCGCCCAACGCCTGGACCAATCCCGGCGAGATCGCGGGCAACGACCGCGACGACGACGGCAACGGCTACATCGACGACGTCCACGGTATCGACCCGGCCGGCGCCGACGGCTCGGGAGATTCTCCCGACACCGATCCCATGGACGGCATCGGCCACGGCAGCCACTGCGCCGGAACCATCGGCGCCAGGGGGAACAACTCGATCGGAGTGGTCGGAGTCAACTGGAACGTCAAGATCATGGCCCTGAAATTCTTCGGCGATTACGACGGCGGCGGCTGGGACGACGATGCCATCGAGTGCATGGAGTACGCCATCTGGGAGAAGCTGTACCACGGCCAGAACGTCGTGGCCATCAACGCCTCCTGGGGCAGCACCGGCGGCAGCGACACCGGGGCGCTGCGCGACGCCATCGAGGTGGTGAACGACGCGGGCATCGTCTTCTGCGCCGCGGCGGGCAACGGAGGTCCCGATGGCATAGGGGACAACAACGAGGCCACTCACCATTACCCCTCGGACTACACCCTTCCGGGAATCATCTCCGTCATGGCCACCGACAACACCGATACCCGCGCATCGTTCTCCAATTACGGCGTCACGTCGGTCGACCTGGCGGCACCGGGCGTGGGCATCCTGAGCACGATCCCAGCCATCTATGTTCCCCAAGCCGGGGACATTTTTTTCGATAACGTGGAAGGAGGTTCGGGGAGCTGGATCCACGGGGCCATATCCGGCTCGGATTACTGGCAGATCACGACCGACCAGGAGGGCTTCGCCAATCCGAGCTTCCCTGTGCCCAGTCCCACCCACTTTTGGAGCGACCGCCCGGGGTCCAACTACGCGAACAACTCGAACACCTGGTTGGCATACAACGCCGACATCAATCTCACGGCCTATCAAGGTCAGAAAATCTATTTCGGGATCGGCTCGGCCGTGGCGATGGAGGTGTCCGATCATGCCTATGTGGAATTCTCTAGCAATGGGGGTGAAAGCTGGACAGTGATCCATGATTTCACCGATGAAGGTTGGTACTGGAGCAATTGGTCGTGGCTGATCCCTGAGTCATTCAAGACCACGCGATTCCGCATGCGCTTCCGGCTGACAAGCAACAACAGAACCAACTGGATTGGATGGCTGATCGATAACATCGGCATAGGCTACACGAATGTCTATTATGATTCCTGGAACGGAACCTCGATGGCCACGCCGCATGTAGCCGGCGCCGTGGCATTGATGGCCTCTGAATTTCCCAGCGAGACCGTTTCTCAGAGAAAGAAAAGGATCCTGGACAACGCCGAGTCCATAGGCTCGCTCTCGGGCTACTGCGTCACGGGAGCCCGCCTCGACCTGGAAGCGGCGATCGAAGCATCCACGCCGACGCCCGATCCGGCCATCCGGGTCACTTCGCCCAACGGCGGGGAGAGCTGGATTGTTGGCTCTACGCACAGCATCATCTGGACGTCTGAAGGAACGGTAGGCAACGTCAACCTTCACTATTCCACGAACGGAGGGGGGAGCTGGAATACGATTGCCACCAACGAATCCAACGATGGTGATTACTCATGGGTTGTCCCGAATGCGCCTTCGGCAAACTGCCGAATAAGTGTACAGGAGAACGATGGCACTCCATCCGACATGAGCGACATGAATTTTTCCATCGTTGACTCCGGGACCGAGTCCGTCTCCCCCCCCTCTCAAATCAACGGCCCGGTCACAGGTTCGGTGGGACAGCACCTTTTTTATGTGGCTGGTGGATCCGAGTCGACTTGGAGCGACCCGGTGCAGTATTACTTCGACTGGGGCGACGGCAACAATTCGGGATGGCTGGCGGTGGGTACGACCACGGCATCGCACAGCTGGTCTTCGGCCGGCACCTTCAACGTGAGGGCCCGGGCCCGCTGCTCGATCCACACCGCCATCGTGTCCGCCTATTCGGCGAACTTCCCCGTGATCATCTACGACGAGCCCACCTGGGTGGGCATCACCCGTTTCGGCGCCTGCGCCGGAGATGGGCAGCCGACGGTCGAGTGGCACACGGCGGCTGAAGTCGGGCCGGCGGGGTTCCATCTCTGGCGGCTCGATGCCAGGAGCAGGGAGTACGAAAGGGTGAACCCGTCGTTCCTGCCGGCGCTGGTCAACTCGCCCCAGGGGGGAGTCTATCGTTTGGCCGACCCGGGGGCGATGTTGGGCGAGCCGGTGGTCTACCTCCTGGAGGAGGTGGACGCCCAGGGGCGGACGCGAAGCTACGGCCCGTTCACCGTGACGTTCGGCGGCGTCACATGGCCGCGTCCCGAGGATGTTCAGGCGAAGATCGGCAGGGAAGAACCGACCGGCGTCGACGGCTACCGGCGCTTCGAGCGCGGGCGATCGGCCTTCGAGACGGAGCGTCTCAGCGCCCGCAGGCAGGAGCAGCGGCGAAGTGAGCCGCAGGCCGCGGCCAACCGGGAGCGGGCGCGGATCAGCGTCCGGGGGCGGGGCCTGTTCTACGTGCCCACGGCGCAGGTGGCCAGGGCGCTGGGGCAGAGCGAAGGGGCGCTGGCGAATATTGTGCTCAGGAAGGGGCTGAACCTGACCTCCATGGGCAAGGATGTCGCCTGGGAGCCCGATGCCGGCGGGGCCGGCATCTTCTTCTACAACGAAGGGCTGGAGACGGTGTACTCCGACACGAACGTGTTCTGGCTGGAACGGGGTGGCGGACTGGCCATGGAGACGATCGGCGGCGGCAACGCCGGCCCGGCCGACCCGGGCCAGGCCTTCGGCGAAAGGCTCCATTTCGAGGAGAACCGGCACGCGTTGACCGCCCTCTTCAGCGAGGGCGACGCCGACATCTGGCTGTGGGACTACGTGGTGGCGGGCGGCGAGGGCAAGACGTTCGCCATCGAGGTGCCCGCGCCCGCCGGGACGGGGACGGCCACGCTGACCGTCCACCTGCATGGGGCGACCGACACGGCGGCGGACGAGGATCATCACGCTATCGTATCCTTGAACGGCACGAAAATCGGCGAGGCGACGTGGGACGGGACCGCGAGCCACGTTTTCGAGATGAGCTTCAGCCCGTCGCTGCTGCGGGAGGGGGCGAACACGCTGAAGGTGAGCGGGGCGCTGGACATGGGGGCGCCGCACAGCGTGTTCTACGTGGAGTCCTTCGACCTGGGCTACCAGCGGCATTACCGGGCGCTGGCCAACGTCCTGATCTGCCGCGGCGACTATAACCGCGTGGTCACAATCGGCGGCTTCACCGAGCCCGACGTCGTGGCCCTGGACGTCAGCGACGCGGCCCGGCCCAAGCGCCTGACCGGGGTGGCGCCCGACGTCAGCGGCCGGGTGACCTTCGTGCCGCGCGCGGTAGGCAATACCTATCTGGTGTGCGGATTGAGGGCCGCCCTGCGGCCGCTCTCGGTGGTCGGCGACCGGCCGGCCAGCCTCAAGGGCGCGGGCCATTCGGCCGAGTATATCGTGATTGCCCCGCAGGAGCTGGAGAACTCGGCCCAGGAGCTGGCCGATTACCGCCAGCGCCAGGGGCTGAAGTCGGCGGTGGTCACCCTGGAGGACATCTATGAAGTCTTTGATTTTGGCCTGCCCAGCCCGCTGGCTGTCCGCGATTTCCTGGCCCACGCCTACAGCCGCTGGGGCGGCAAGAAGGTGAAGTACGCGGTGCTAGCCGGCAAGGGGACCTACGACTATAAGAACTACCTGGGTTGCGGCGACAACCTGGTGCCGGTCATCCTGGCCGCGACGCCGGAGGGGTTGGTGGCGGCCGACAGGGAGTTCGGCGACGTAACCGGGAGAAACGGCCTGCCGGAGATCGCGGTGGGGCGACTGCCGGCGGTGACGAACGAGGAGCTGCGGGCGATGATCACCAAGATCAAAGCCTACGAGGGCGGGCAGGGCGCCTGGACGGACCGGGCGCTGTTCATCGCCGACGACGCCGACGGCGGGGGCGACTTCGCGCGGAGCTGCGACAGCCTGGCGGCGCTGGCCGCGGGCTTCCAGGCGGAAAAGATATACCTCAACGGCTCGGCCCAGGAGACGCGCGACCGCATCATTGCCGGCTGGAACGCCGGCGCCGGGCTGCTGGCCTACTGCGGCCACGGGGCGCTGAACCAGCTGGCCAAGGAGAACATCTTCCATGTCAGCGACGCCGTGGGGCTGCGGAACGGGGATCGGCTGCCGCTGGCCATGATGCTGACCTGCGTGGCCGGGCGCTTCGAGCTGCCGGGGTTCACCAGCCTGGGAGAGGCGCTGATGCTCAACCGCAACGGCGGCATGGCCGGAGGGCTTCTGCCGTCGGGGGCGGCGCTGAACGCCGACTCGCTGCGCCTGGGCGAGGCGTTCTACCGGGAGCTGCTGCGCGGCGGGGGAGCGACTACGGGCCAGGCCCTGGTCAAGGCCATGAAGGTCTACCTGCAGGCGGCCGGCCCGGCCTGCGTTCTGAACATGTACAACTGGCTGGGCGACCCGGCCCTGAAGGCGAAGTGAAGACCCGCGCCCGCTTCCGCAGGAAGGAGAGCGTGGCCGCCCGGCGCATCGCCGGCGAGTCGTTCCTGATCCCCGTCTGCGGCCGCCCCGCCGACATGGAGAACGTCTTCGTGCTCAACCCCGTCGCCGAATTCATCTGGGAGCGGCTGGACGGGGAGCGGACGCTGGCCGAGATCATCGCCGAGGTCCGGGAATCCTTCGAGGTCACGGCCGGACGGGCGCGAGCCGACGCCGTGGAATTCCTGGGGAGACTTCTGGAAGCCGGCCTGGCCGAGGAAACGGCGTGAGCGCCACGTGCGAGGGGGCGATCGGGCCCGACGGCGAACGCTTCTGGGAGGAATTCTCCAGGAGGATCTCCGCCGAGCGCGTTCCCTTCTCCGGCAGCCTGGCGCTGACCCACCGCTGCAACCTCGGCTGCCTCCATTGCTATTCCCGGGCAGGGGACGGGCCCGGCGCGGCCGAGCTGGGCATGGAGCGCTGGCTGGAGATCATCGACGAGATCAAGGAGGCGGGCTGCCTGTACCTGCTGCTGACCGGCGGCGAGCCGCTGCTGCGCGAGGACTTCGCGTCGATCTACTCCCACGCCAAGAGGAACGGGTTCCTGGTGACGGTGTTCACCAACGCCACCCTCCTGGACGACCGCCTCGCCGGCCTCTTCGCCGAGCTTCCGCCGCGCCTGGTCGAGGTGAGCCTCTATGGCGCCGGCGCGGAGACCCACGACCGGGTGACCGGGGTTCCCGGCTCCTTTTTTCGGGCGTGGCGCGGCATTGAGCGCCTCGTTGCGCGGGGCATACCCCTCGGCCTCAAGAGCGTGATGATGACCCTGAACATCGGGGAGATCGCCGCCATCGAGGAGAGGGCGCGCGCCATCGGTGCCCGCTTCCGCCTCGATCCGGCCGTCTTCCCCACCCTGGCCGGCGACCGCTCGCCCCTGGCCCTGCGCGTCCCTCCCGAGCAGGCAGTGGCCCGGGAGTTCTCCGATCCCCGGCGCGTCGACGAAATGCGCGAGTTCTATTCCCGCTTTCGCGGCGTCCGCGGCCCCGACAGCGTCTATGCCTGCGCCGCCGGCATGTCCACCTTCCACGTCGACCCGTTCGGCAAACTGTATCCCTGCGTCATGGCCACCCGCCATGGCTGCGAGCTCGCCGGCGCCGGCTTCCTCAGGCGCTGGCGGGAGGAGATGCCCCGGGTCCGCGAGGCGGTCCTCGACGCCGGGTCGCCTTGCCGCACGTGCGAATGGAAGTCCGTATGCGGCTATTGCCCCGGCTTCTTCGGACTGGAGAACGGCGATGAGCGAGTCCCTTCCGCCTATGTATGCGAGTTGGGAAGATTGAGATATGAAAGACTGACCGCCCCGGCGGATGGAGGATGAATGGTTGCTAGAAAAAAGAAGAGGACCGCGAAAAAACCATACCGGAAGCCGGTGCTGCGCCGGGTGAATATCGGCGCCGGGGTGCAGACGCTCGGGCTCGGCTGCAAGACCATCGACGGCGGCGGCAGCCTGCCGGTCGCCGTCCCCTGTTGGGCCGACGGCTGCGCCCAGGAGGGGAGCTGAAGCTCCCCCGATCCGCAACCGGCGTTGTCACCGGTCTCGTGAAATCATCGATCTACGGAGGTCAGGAATGAGAAAAACCACTGTCTTGCTGGCGATAGCGCTTCTGTTGCTTGTGCATTTTCCCCTGCCGGGCGCGGGTCCGGAGGCGTCGGCCAGGATCCCGCAGCCGGCGAACCGCTGGCAGTCCCCGCCGGAGGACTGGCTGAGGGTGCTCTACGCGCCGCAATATTTTACTGTTTGGACAAGTCCGGACGGCAAGCATCTGCTGCTCGCCGATCCCGTGCTGTATCCCCGCCTGGCCGAGCTGGCGGCGCCGATGCACAAGCTGGCCGGGATGCGGGTGAATCCCGCCACCAACGGTTTCCATGGTAGGCACGGGGGCACTTCCCCCCGCCTGGTGCGGGTCGAGGATGGCGTCACCCTGCCGCTGGAACTGCCGCCGGGAGCCGAGCTCCTGAGCGT
This sequence comes from Candidatus Aminicenantota bacterium, assembly GCA_016934475.1. Taxonomy (GTDB): domain Bacteria; phylum Acidobacteriota; class Aminicenantia; order UBA2199; family UBA2199; genus UBA2199. The sequence goes on from JAFGST010000235.1 coordinate 9,426, forward strand.
GGAATGGACCGCCGACGGCCGGCGCTTCGCCCTCACCGTCGGGCAGAGCGACCGCATCGGCCTCTGGGTCGGCTCGGTGCAAGGCGACCTGGCCGAAGTCGAAGGCGTCGCCCTCAATCCGCTGCTGGGCACGCCCGTCAACTGGCTTCCCGACCAGCAACGGCTGCTGATCCGCGCTGTTCCCCGACGCGGGCCAGCTCCTGCGGCGCCTGCCATCCCGGCCGGTCCCGGGATCCTCGAGGGATCGGGGGCCGCGGCCCGTTCCACCTACGAGGCCCGCAACCTGCTGGAA
>JAFGST010000236.1 GCA_016934475.1 Candidatus Aminicenantota bacterium
GATCGCCTCCGGGTTCTCCCTACACCGCGACCGGTCCGGCAACGATTTTGTCAATGCCGAGCTGTCCGGGAGCCAGGGCCAGGAAGCCGTGATCGTTTGGTCGGCGGTCGTTCTGGTCGCCGGCCGCTCCTTGATCGCCAACCGGACTCGGCCAGAGTCGTACCGAGCGGCAAGCGCCTGCGTTCAGTCCGGTGCCGCGCCGGTCCGGGAACTGGCCGCCAGACTGTGGCCGGCCGGCGGCGGGTTGGAGCGGTACGCAGGGAACATCCAGCGCTTCATCCAGGGCATGGAGCAGCGGGAGCGGACCTGGAGTCTGGACGCGCTGGGAATCCTGAAGAGCGGCCAGGGCGGAATCTGCACGGCCAACGCCAACCTGGCCTGTGCCCTGCTCAGGGCGCAGGGCATCCCCTGCCGCTCCCTGGCGGTCATCCCGCCCATCTCGCGCCGTCTGGAGATGCACCGCATCGTTGAGTGCTTTGCCTCGGGTGGGTGGATCCGCTTCGATCCATCGCTGCTGCATGTGGAAATCCCCCTGAAGCCGTGGCAGGGCATCATCATGGCCAAGAGCGGCATCGCCGATGAGGAGGCGTCCATGAGGCCGCGGATCGGGGCGATGCCGGGATGCCCATTCGGCCAGGAGGCGGAGATCGCCCAGCCGGGCCTGAGCCTGCATGGCAGCGATTTCTTTTGGACCGTTGCCGTTCCGCTGGCGTGCTTTTCCGTGAGCGGGGAAGCCTTCGATCTGGCCATGAAGGGCTGGGAGGGATTCGTGGGCAGCGGCGTCTGTGCACAGGCCCAGATCCATGCCGCCGGCGCAAGCGATCTCGCCCAGTTCGTCGCGGCGATGAAGGGCGAATGAGACCGCGGGCGGGTGGACCCGGCCGGCTTGATTTAAAGCGTTTTTGCGGGGATAATGAGCCCAGGAGCGAGCATGGAACGCGAAGGACTCTTTCGCAAGATCAGCATGGAAAACGAAAAAAAAATGGTGATGCTGGTGTTGGACGGGCTGGGGGGGCTGCCCCTGGCCGGGAAGACCGAGCTCGAGACGGCCCGGACCCCGAACCTGGACCTGCTGGCCGCAGAAAGCGAGCTCGGCCTCAGCCATCCCATCTCTCCGGGAGTGACCCCGGGCAGCGGCCCGGCCCACCTGTCGCTCTTCGGCTACGATCCCCTCAAATACGAGATCGGCCGCGGCATCCTCGAAGCGCTGGGGGTGGGCATCGAGGTCGGCCCCCGGAGCGTGGCCGCGCGCGGCAATTTCGCCACCTTGGAAAACGACCTAATCAGCGACCGCCGCGCCGGCCGCATTCCGACCGCCAGGAACCGCGAGATTATCGCCCGCCTGCGGGAGAAGATCCAGAGAATCGAGGACGTCGAGATCGGGCTCTACCCGGGCGAGGAGCACCGCTTCGTCCTAGTGCTGACCGCTGACGGTCTCGACGATCGCCTGAGCGACGCCGATCCCGAAGCCGTAGGCAAGCCGCCCTTGCCTGCCAGGGCCAAGTGCGAGGCCGCGGCCAAGACGGAGCGCATCGTCAACCTGTTCGTCGACCGCCTTACTTCCGAGCTCGCCGGCCGCCCCCCGGCCAACACCTGCCTGCTGCGCGGCTTCGCCAAGTACCCGGCCATCCCCGCCATGAGCGAGCTGTTCAAGCTGAAGGCCGCCTCCATCGCCGTTTATCCCATGTACAAGGGGCTGGCCCGGCTGGTGGGCATGGACATCCTCGAGACCGGCCGCACGATCGAGGACCAGGTGGCCACGCTGAAGCGACACTACGCCGAGTTCGATTTTTTCTTCGTTCACGTCAAGAAGACCGACTCCTTCGGAGAGGACGGCGATTTCGCCCGCAAGGTCGCCGTAATCGAGGAGTTCGACCGCTGGCTCCCCGAGATCCTCGAGCTCACTCCCGAGGTTCTCGTGGTCACCGGCGACCATTCCACTCCCGCCCTGCTGAAGGGACATTCCTGGCACCCGAATCCCGTGCTGCTCAAGTCGGCCTTCCAGAGACGGATGCCCGTTCCCGGCGGGAGGCTGGACGCCATGGCCTGCGGGGCCCCAGAGGGCCAGGCCTGCGCCAAGGTTACCGTGAGCACGCCGGGGATCACGTTCGGCGAGACGGCCTGCGCCCGGGGCCTGCTGGGGACGTTTCCGGCCATGGACGTCCTGCCGCTGATGATGGCCAACGCCCTGAAGTTCAAGAAGTACGGGGCGTGAGTCGATGCCCTACCGGAGCATCGAGGTCGGAGAGTTGCAGGCCAACTGCTACGTTTTCTTCGACGCGGAGAGCCGCTCCGGCCTGCTCATCGATCCCGGGGCGGAGGCGGAGAGGATCCTGGCCTGGATCGCTACGGAGCAGATCCGGCCCCGGGCCGTGGTCCTGACCCACGGGCATGCCGACCATGCCGGCGCGGCCGCGGCGGTGATGGCCCATCTGCGCATCCCCCTCTGGGTCCACCGGGCCGACGAGCGGCACATGCGCTCGGAGGCCGGCCGCGCCATCGCCGCAGCATTCGGCGTCGACGTGCCGCCTCCGGCCGATCGCCTTCTGGACCACGGCGACCATCTGGCCGCCGGCGACCTTGAGCTTCGCGTCGTGCACAGCCCCGGCCATACGCCGGGATCGATCATGCTCCACGGGCAGGGGCTTCTGTTCACCGGCGATACGTTGTTCCGCGAGGACGTGGGCCGCACCGACCTTCCCGGGGGAAGCGAGGCCGAGCTGCGCCGCTCCCTGGAGCGGATCAGGGAGTTTCCCGGGGAAACCGTCATCCTGCCCGGGCACGGGGCGCGCAGCACCGTGGCCCACGAGCTGGGAAACAATCCCTATCTCCTGGAATGACCCGCGGCGCCGTGCCCCCTCCGCCCCTGAAGCAGTTCCTGCTCCACCTGGAAATTGAAAAGGGATTCGCGGCCAACACCATCGACTCCTACCGCGGCGAACTCGAGAAGTACTTCTTCTTTCTGAAGAGGAACGGCCTGCACCACCTGAGAATCGATGAAAAGGTCCTTCTCGATTTCATCCGCCATGAAGGCCGCAAGGGGGGTGCCGTCTCGTCGCAGGCCCACCTGATATCGGTGCTCAAGAGTTTTTACCGCTACCTGCTGCAAGAGGGCGCCATCGTCGCCAACCCGATGGCCAATGTCGCCCTGCCCAAGAAGTGGGCCCGCCTGCCCAAGTACCTATCGTTCGACGAGGTGATGCGGCTTCTGCAAATCCCGGATACGCGCACTCCCATCGGGTGCCGTGATCGCGCGGTCCTGGAGCTGATGTACGCCTCGGGATTGCGCATCTCCGAAGTTTCGCAGTTGCAGTCGGCCGACCTGTACCTGGCCGAGGGATTCCTGCGCGTCCGCGGCAAGGGGGGCAAGGAACGGGTGGTCCCCTTCAATGACATCGCCCGGGACTGCCTGGGCAGCTATCTGGAGGAGGCACGTCCCCTCCTGGCCCGGGGGCGTGACGCGGTCCAGGTTTTCGTCACCCGCCGCGGCCAGCCCTTCAGCCGCCAGGGGCTTTGGAAGATGATCAAGGGCCACGGGGCGCGGGCGGGCCTGTCCGGTCGGTTGACACCCCACGTTCTGCGTCATTCGTTCGCCACGCACCTGGTGGAAAACGGAGCCGACCTGCGCTCGGTGCAGCTGCTGCTCGGCCACTCGTCGATCACCACCACCGAGATCTACACCCACCTGGCCAAGGACCAGTTGAAGCGAATGTACGACCAGTTTCATCCGCGCTCCGGAAAAAAATAAAGCAGGATAGACCGGGGGGGGGCTCCCCCCGGGGGAATGATCAAAACTTGAAATACAGGGAGAGGTAGGCGTAGAGGTCGGCGTCCGGCCTCTCGCCGCCGGCGGGAGCATCGTAGAACACGTACTTGAGATTGGGGATGGCCTTGACCTTTTCGCTGATGACCCAGCCGATGCCGGCCAGCGCCACGTTGGCCTGCATGTTGTCGGCCATGGGGAGGTAATCGATTCGGCTGCCGGAGGGATTGGGATCAAGGAGGCGGTCGAAGCGACCGACCAGCTCCAGCTTGGGGCCGGCCATGTAGACGCCGAAAAGGGAGATGAACTTCAGGTCACTGCGGCCTGCGGGATCGCCGCCGTGGTCTGCGGAGCGGCGCCAGCCGAAGTTGAGGCCGGTACGGCCCCGGCTCCCCTTCAGGCCGGCGAAGGCCTGCAGGATGCTGACCGAGCTGTCCGCGCCCGTGTCGGTGTAATCGGCGTAGAGCTCGAGGTACAGGGACGGACATGGCTGGAAGGTGAGGCGGACATGCGCCGCCTTGCCGCGGTTGGTCTCCGACTTGGTCCCGGAGCCGTTGCCGACGACGACCGAATAGGAAAGTTTCCCGTGCCTTTCCAGGGGGCCCTGAAGGCCCAGGCCGAGATCGCGGGAGTTGCCGAACTTGAAGAGGTCGATCGGCGTCTTCTCCATGCCCCGGTAGCCCCAGAATTCCTCCAGGCTGCTGTACATCTGGGTGCCGACCAGTCCAAGCGAAAGGGTGTGCCTGCCGAGACTAGCGCTCAAATAGGCGTCCTTGACGAAGGGCACGAGGGTCGATGCGCTGCGAAAGTCGCCAGGGCTGTTCATCTCGAGGCGGAAGCGCATGGTGATCGTATCGCTCAGGCCGCTGTCGTAGGTGAAGTAGATCCGTCGCAGCCAAAAGCCGTGACTGGCCTCGATCGCCTCGTCATGGTGGGCGAGAACGTTGTAATAGTCGCCGATCATCAGCCCGGAGAATTTGCCTTCTCCCGCCAGCGCCGGTGCGCGGACCGCCAGGATGACCAGGAGCAGGATCAGAATCGTTTCAAGGCGTTTCATCATGGGCTCCATTACGCTGGGCCGTGGTCACCGGCCGAGCTTGGCCAGGGCCTGGACGACTTTGCCGTGCGCCAAGGCGATATAGCCGGCTTCGGCCACGTACTTCTGCCCCGCGGTCAGGACCCATTTCATGAAGGCCGAGACCAGGGGGCGTTGCGGCCGCCCCTGGCACACGAAATATAGGTCGCGGGACGGCGGGCTGGGATATCTGTCCTCGGAGATGGCCTTGATGATGGCGTCGCGATCGCCGTAGAAATTCTCCCGCGGATCGATCTTGCCGTTGGCATTCAGGTCGACGGGCAGGACGGCGGTCCCGGCCATGGGTTTGCGGCTGGTTGCGTCGTAGGCGTAATTGACGTTGTTGAAGCCGATGCCCAGCGCATCCTTGCGCACGGCCTCGCTCAGTCCCGGATCGCCGAAGACACCGATTCCCAGGAGGTCTTCCTGGTTGTTCCCCAGGAAGAGGGCCCAGGTTTCGGCCGCGCCGCAGGAATCGGAGCGGGTGTAGACATGAATCTGCATACCGCCCTTCCCGCCCAGGAGTTCGTTCCAGGTGGGCGTCTCCTCCTCCAGCCAGATGCGGGAAAGGCCGGATTTCGTGATCCCCTTTCTCACGATCTGGTCGAACAAGGGATTGCCGCGGTTGATGACGGGCACCACGGCGTCCTTGGTGACCGGGATGAACCAGGCCCCCTTGCCGATCTCCGCCGGGTAGATTTCCCGCGAGACCATGCCGAAGTCGACCATTCCGGCCAGCGCGTCGGCGATGCCCTTGCCGGCGCCGCCTGCGGATATGTCGAAACGGACATTCGGGTGAAGCTTGCGGAATTCCTCGGACCATCTCACAACCATGGGATACAGCGCCCAGGCTCCGGAAATCGTGATCGTGCCTTGCAGCTTGGCCGCCGCGGATTCATGGGCCTTCATGGATCCGTGGCCGGCCAGCGCCAGCAGGGACGCCAGGACCAGGACGGCAATCGTTCTTTTCATTGGCTTTTGCCTCCTAATTTGAGATTTGCCATTATTGCATGTAGCTAGAAAACCATAATGGGCTACAAGCATAGTACAATTATAATACGTTCTTTTCATTTGTCAATCCCCCCGCGGAAAATTCGCCAGGGAACGAAATCGCGGGCACGATTCCGTGATTTGAAATTGCGGCGATTTTGGTCTACAATGGCCGCGAGGTGTTTCATGGAACAAACCCTGGCCATCATCAAGCCCGACGCTGTTCGGCGCCAGCTGGTCGGGGTGATCATCTCCGAGATTGAAATGAACCAATTCGCCATCAGCGCCATCCGCACCCTGCGCCTGTCCCTTGGCCAGGCTGCCCAGTTCTACAAGCAGCACCGGGAAAAGCCATTCTACGACAGCCTGGTGGCCTATATATCGTCGGGGCAGATTTTTGTGCTGGTCCTGGAGAAGGAGAACGCCGTCCAGGAGTGGCGCGGCTTGATGGGGCCGACCGATCCCGCGAAGGCGGGGCTGCTCACCCTGCGTCGGCGCTTTGCCATCGACATCCAGCTGAACAGCGTCCACGGGGCCGATTCGCCGTCGACGGCGAGCCGGGAGATCGATTTTTTCTTTGGGGAAAGGAAATGAGAAGCTTTCATGTCCGCAGCAAGATCGTCAACGGCGTGGCGGTTCTTTACTTGAAGGGACACCTGGACGCCCACCAGGTGGCCCGCTTCGAAAAGGAGATCGTGCGCATGATCAAGGACCGCACGTTCAAGATCCTGATCAACGGCCAGGACCTGAACTACATCACCTCGGCCGGCATGGGCATCATCATGGGCTATATCGACGAGGTCCGGGAGAAGGGCGGAGACATCAAGCTGTGCTCGCTGAACGAGCGCGTGCATGAAACCTTCGACTTGGTCGGATTCACCAAAATGTATGACTTCGTCGCCAGCGAGCAGGCTGCCATTGAAAAATTCAACCGCTTTCCTTCCCAATCCTGATTTTTCGATCACCATCCTCTCGCAGACCCAGTTGTTGAAGATGGTGGTGGAGCTGACCCGGCACATCACCACCCTGTCCAACTTTCCCCTCGCCGATGCCCAGAAGATCTCGCTGGCCATCGACGAGGCCGTGACCAACGTGATCAAGCACTCCTACAATAACGTCTCCGACCGTGAGATCCGCCTCGACTATTTCCTGGGGAACTCCGGCATCCGCATTCGGATATTCTATCGCGGCCGGCAGCCCGACATCTCCGACGAGGAAGTGAATATCAAGAACATGATCAAGAGCAAGAAGAAAGGGGGCCTGGGCGTCAAGCTGATGAGGACCATCATGGATTCGGTCACCTACAGCACCGAGGACGGCCAGCACTGCTGCGAAATGATCAAATGGCGACAGGCGAAGTAAAGCGGCTGCGCAAGGAACTCAAGTTCAAGAAGCTCCAGCTGAATTCCATCTATGAGCTCTCTTCGGCCATGCAGGCGCAGTTTGATGTCGACTATGTCATGCGCATTTTTTTCTCGTCGCTCATGGCCCCCCTGGGCCTTTCCCGTACCTTTCTTTATGACCGCGCCAACGGGCTGTTCCGCAAGCGCGGTTTCGTCCTGAGCGCCGAGGAGTCGCAGCTCCTCAAAAAGGGAAGCGCCCGGGCTCTCTCCGGAGCCGCCAGCGCCAAGGTCGAGGAGCTGCCGGAAAGCCTGGCCGGTCTGCAGAAGCTGCTGCTGGCGCGGAAAATCCACACCCTGCTCAACATCTCGGAAAAGCGACGCCGGCCCGTCGTCCTGGGGTTGGGGCGCAAGTTCAACCTGCGCGACCTGGACCAGGAGGATTTCGAGTTCGCCCACATCCTTTCCCGCTTCATGCTGGTCGAACTGGACATCATCCGCTACCTGGCGCAGATCCTGGAGAAGAAGAAACTCGAGCACGAAATGAAAATCGCCCGCACCATCCAGCAGTCGCTGCTTCCCCAGGAGCGGCCGCGGCTCGAGCACTACGACCTGTCGGTGATCTACGAGCCCATCCAGGAGGTCGGCGGCGATTACTATGATTTCCTGAAGCGGCGAAAGAACATCCAGCCTCTGGTCCTGGCCGATGTGGAGGGCAAGGGCCTGGCGGCGGCCCTGCTGGCCGCTTCCTGTCAGGCGGTCTTCCACTCCATGAACGAATTGTACCTCTTCCGCCCCGCCCAGTTCGTGGGTAAGGCCAACGACTTCATCCACGAGATCACCCGCGGCCGCCGCTTCATCACGCTGTTCTGGATGCTGCTCAACGACGAAACTCCCGCCCTCACCTACGTGAACGCCGGGCACAGTGTCCCGCTGCTGGTGAGCCGAAGCGGAGTGCGACGGCTGGACGCCGGCGGGCTGCTGCTCGGATTCACCCCGAGGGTCGCCTATGAGGAAAGGACCATCCCCCTTGCCGGCGGCGACGTAGTCTGCGTCTTCACCGACGGCGTCCTCGAGGCGCAGAATCCCACCGGCGCGGAGTTCGGCGAGGCATCCATCGCCGATTATCTTTGCGCCAACCGCCAGCGGACGGCGGCGGAGCTGGGCGACGGACTGATGCGGCGCATCCGGGCGTTCGGCCGCGGAGTGAAGCTCCGCGACGATTTCACCGTGCTGATCGTCAAGGTGCGCGAAACGGGGAGTGCATGAACATCGTGGTGCTCGGGATGCAATGGGGCGACGAGGGAAAGGGCAAGGCCATCGACTACCTGGCCGGCGGCTTCGACGTGGTGACCCGCTTCCAGGGAGGACACAACGCCGGGCACACCATCTACTACCAGGGGCAAAAGGTCGTCATGCATGTTCTGCCCTCGGGGATCTTCTATCCCCACTGCTGGGCCGTCATCGCCCACGGCGTGGTGGTGCAACCCCTGCAGCTGGTCGAGGAGATCCGCAACGCCCGCGGCCTGGGATTGTCCCTGGCCAACCTGGCATTGAGCGGCAATGCGCCGCTGATCCTTCCCTTCCACCAGCAGCTGGACGCCCTCTTTGAGGACTCGCGCTACCGGCGCATCGGCACTACCCGGCGCGGTATTGGACCGGCCTACGAGGACGTGGTCGGGCGCCGGGCGCTTTTTGTCGGCGATCTTCTCCGCGAGGGCGTCTTCCGCTCCAAGATCGCACCACTGGCCGATTATTATCAGCGCTTGTTCTCGGCCCACGGCATGGTCGTGGGGGACATGGAAGCCGCCATCGGCGAATACCTCCGGGCCGGCGAATTCCTCGCCCCCCATGTTCGTGACACGACGGTCCTGCTGCGGGAATCGCTGCGGGGAAAAAAGAACATCCTGTTCGAGGGAGCGCAGGGAACCCTGCTCGACATCCACCTGGGCACCTACCCCTTCGTCACGTCTTCCAATACCACCATTGCCGGAGTCTTTTCCGGGACGGGGCTGTCCCACAAGGCGATCGATTCGGTGATCGGCATTTCCAAGGCCTATGCCACGCGCGTGGGCGAGGGCCCCTTCCCCACCGAGCTGGCGGATGAAAGCGGCGCGCTCCTGCGCGCGCGCGGCAACGAGTACGGCGCAACCACCGGGCGGCCGCGCCGGGTGGGCTGGCTCGACCTGGTGGCGCTGAAGCATGCGACGGAGGTCAACGGCGCCGATTCCCTATTCATCACCAAGCTGGATGTCCTGGACGAGCTGGCCGAGATCCGGGTGGCGACCGAGTACGAGACCGACGGGGAGCGGCACGACCGCTTCCCCTCCCACGCCGATGCCCTGGAGCGTATCACGCCGGTCTTCCGGACCCTGCCCGGCTGGCGGCGGCCTCTCGGGGATTGCCGGAGGCTGGCCGACCTGCCCGCTCCGGCCCGCGCCTACCTGGATTTCATTGAAGAGTACACTGCTGTGGCCATCGGCCACGTTTCGCTGGGCGGGGAGCGGGAGCAGACCATCGCCATCCCCCGCTGAGTTCAAAAGGGGCGCGCACGATCGCTGCGTTTCTTCCCGCGCGGAACGGCTGTTCTACTCCCGAGGCCGTCCCGGGGGATCGTTCCTTGTCAATCTATGAAAAAATCTCCGGCCAAATTTTCCTGTCGCGGTCTCCTTCACCGCTGGGCGGCGACCGTCACCGAGGATTCGCCGTCCTATTTCCTGGCTTTTTTGCTTTTGCCCTTCGGTTTCGCCTTGGCCTTGGGCTTGACCTTGGCTTTGGCGGCCTTGGCCAGTTCGGCCTTGCTCTTGCGCTTGATGTCCATGGCGTGGGAGCGCTTGTAGCTCTGGATGTCCTTGAAACGCCCCTTGGCATCGCGCACCGCGTAGAGCTTTTTCCCCTTCGAGCTCCTCATCACGGTTCTTTTTACTGGCATGTGACCTCCTGCCATTCTATAGCACGCGGAAATTCCATTGTCAAATTCGCGTCCGGGGCGGGATTCAGCCCTGGAAGCGGTCCAAAGCGGCCAGAAGCAGTTTCGCGGCGCGCTCCAGCTTGGCCGTCTCGATGACGTACGCCAGGCGCACCTCGTCCCTGCCCTTGCCCGGGGTTCGGTAGAAACCCTCGCCGGGAGCGACCATCACCGTTTCGTTGCCGTCGCTGAACTCGGTGAGCAGCCAGCGGGCAAAGGCCTCGGCGTCGCCGATCGGCAGCTTGGCCATGATGTAGAAAGCGCCCTCAGGCTTTTGCAGCACGATTCCCTTGTGCGATGTCAGTATGGAGAACAGGATGTCGCGGCGCTTCTGGTACTCGGCCATGACCTCCCGGAAGTAGTCGTGGGGCAGCTCGTAGGCGCCGATGGCCCCGACCTGCTCAAGGGTCGGCGGGCAGAGCCGGGCCTGGGCGAACTTGGCGATGCCCTTCATCACCTCCTCGTTGCGCGAGATGACGGCGCCGATGCGGGCGCCGCAGGCGGAGTAGCGCTTGGAGATGGAGTCGACGACGATGACGCGGTCCTGCAGCCCTTCCAGCTGCAGGATGCTGAAGTGCACCTTGCCGTCGTAGGTAAATTCCTTGTACACCTCATCGGCGATGAGGACCAGGTCATGCTTCTTGGCGAAGACGCCGATGGCCTGCAGCTCGTCGACGCGGTACACCGTCCCGGTCGGGTTGTTGGGCGAACAGAGCAGGACGGCGCGGGTGCGCGGGCTGACTCTCTTCTCAAATTCTTCGATGGAAGGGAGATGAAAGCCGTCCTCGGCCCGGGCGGTCACCGGCACCAGCGAGACGTTGCAGAGCGAGGCGTAGCCGTTGTAATTGGTGTAGAAGGGCTCGGAGACGATGATCTCGTCGCCCGGGTCGGCCACGGCGCTGAAGGCGAACGATATGGCCTCGCTGCCGCCCGTGGCGATGACGATATTCTTGACCTCGAGCGGGATCTGGAAATAGGCGAAGTAATGGACCATGGCCTCCTTCAGCGCCTCCAGGCCGTCCGACGGGCCATAGGAAAGGACCTCCTCCTTGTAGTCAGCGATCTTCTTCATGAAGGCCGCGGGGGTCGGGATGTCGGGCTGGCCGATGTTTAGGTGGTAGACGGTTGTGCCCCGCTTCTTGGCCGCGTTGGCCAGGGCCGAAAGCTTGCGGATCGGTGATTCCTGAATGCTTTGCGCGCGTTGCGAGATTCTCATGGCGCCTCCTCCGATGTTAAAAAACAAATTATATGCTCATTTGTGAGGGAATTCAATGAACCAGAGCTCAAGGGAGGAAAAGGGAGGAGAGAGGGAAAGGCAGAGGGAAGGCAAAGTGGCAAGGAGGTCCTGAAAGGGCTCTTCCCACTCTCTCTTCCCTCCTTCATCCCTCTTTCTTCCCTCTGCCTTTCCCTTGAGATTATTTGTGCTATATTTATGCCAATGAGCGGGCATATGGCTAAGCCCTGGATCCTGGAGCGGACGCTGGAAGAGCTTAAAAACGAGCTGCGCGCCGCCGGCTTTCGCGATTTCGTCGCCTGCCAGGTCTTCCGCTGGGCCTATCACAAGAACAACCAGGATCCCTCGTCGTGGAGCAATATCTCCAGCGTCGGCAGGGAAAAGCTGGCGGGGATGTATGAATGGCCGCCGCGCCCCGTCCTGGGCATGCAGGGCGACGCCCAGGGGACGCGGAAGCTTCTGGTCGGACTGGCCGACGGCCTGAAGATCGAGACGGTCCTGATCCCGGAGAAGGGCCACCACACGTTCTGCCTGTCGACGCAGGTGGGATGCCCGCTGGCTTGCCGCTTCTGCGCCACCGGCGCCATGGGCTTCCGCCGCCACCTGAGCGCGGGCGAGATCGTCAGCCAGGTGCTCACCTTGAAAAAGGAGCTGGGACCGTTCGCCGGCCAGGTGAACCTGGTATTCATGGGCATGGGCGAGCCGCTGCTCAATTACGGGAACCTGGCCCGGGCCCTGGAAATCCTCTGCGCCACGGACGGGCTGAACATCTCCCCGCGGCATATCACCGTTTCCACTGTGGGCATCCTGCAGAGCCTCGCCCGGCTGGAACGCGATTTCCCGCGGATCAGGATCGCCTTATCGCTGAACGCCCCCGATGCCGCCCTGCGCGCCGAACTGATGCCGGTGTCGCGGCACGAGGGTCTCGATCTCCTCCTGGCTCATTTCCGGGCGCACAAGCGCCGGCAGCGCGTCACCTTCGAGTACGTGCTGCTGGCGGGAGTCAACGACGCCCCGGCCCAGGCGCGGCGACTGGCCCGCCTGCTGCACGGCATCCCGGCCAAGGTCAACCTTATCCCCTACAATGCCTCCCCGGGACTGCCGTTCCAGCGGCCCGATCGCGCCGCAGTGGAAGCCTTCCGGGCCGTCCTGCTGGAAAAAGGCCTGACCGTCGTCACCCGCTGGTCCAAGGGTCAGGAGATCGCATCGGCCTGCGGCCAGCTGGCGGTTTTTTCATGATATCCTTGATTTTCCCCGTGGATGATACTATAATATAATCTCTTGGGGATTCATGAAATCAAGGCTTGAAAAACTGAAGGAGACCTGTATCGGCATCGCCGGCTGCGGCGGGCTCGGTTCCAACTGCGCCATGGCCCTGGCCCGCGCCGGAGTCGGCCGCCTGGTCATTGCCGATTTCGATACCGTTTCCCGGGAGAACCTCGAGCGGCAGTATTTTTTCCTCGACCAGGTGGGGCGGAAGAAGGTCGAAGCGCTTCGGGAAAACATCGGCCGGTCCAACCCCGGCGTCATCGTGGAGATCCACGACCTGCGCCTGGGCCCCGACGAGATCCCGGCCATCTTCAAGGATTGCCGGGTGATCATCGAGGCCGTCGATCACGGCGACATGAAGCGCATGATCATCGAGACGGTAAGCGAGTGCTTTCCCGAGAAGTTCATCGTCGCCGGCTCGGGACTGGCCGGTTACGGCGGCAACAACGCCCTGAGCACGCGGCGCCTGGGCAACCTGTTCATTTGCGGCGACGAGGTCAGCGAAGTATCCGAGGCACGGCCGCTCATGGCGCCGCGCGTGGCCGCCGTGGCCGCGCTCCAGGCCAACCAGGTGCTGGAGATCGTCATGGACGACCTGGCGCCGGCACGCGCCGACGACGCCTGGGAGGAATAGCGGGGAGATTCATGAAGATCTGCCTGAACAATAGAGAGGTCAGCATGGCCGGCGAGTCGTTCAGCATCCGGGAGCTGCTCGACCTGATGCGCTTCACCTTCCCGATGATCGTGGTCAAGGTCAACGGCCGCCTGGTCCGCAAAGAGGAGTACGAAAGGGTCTTTGTCGGCGATGGCGACAACGTCGACGCCATCCACTTGATCTCCGGCGGCTGACAAGAGCTCTCACGAGCAATCGTAACGCGGAAGAAATAAAATTCCAAATCACAAGCACCAAATTCCAAACAAATTCCAATTTCCAAATTCCAATTTCTTAAACAAAGACGCTAGCGGCTTCTACTCCTTGTTTTGGTCATTGGGTAATTGGTGCTTGGAGCTTGTTTGTTATTTGGAGCTTGGGATTTTGTACTTTTTCATTGCCGTCTGCCGTTTGCCGTACGCCGAGTTCTATCGAACCAGATCCTGGAACTTTCTCCAGCGGGAGATGAAGAAAGCCTCTACGTCCTTCTCCTTGTACGGCTTGCCCAGGAACGTGTTCCGGCAGCCCATGTAGGCGGCGCACTCGAACGGCTTGACCGGATGGACGAGGCATGCTCCCTCTCCGGAAAGAAAGACGCAACGGCCGGCTTCCTCGCTGTAGTAAGGGGGAGCCACGGATCCCGGCGCCGCCAAGAACCGCCCCGCCCTGAGCTTGGCCGGGGCCAGGAAACGGATATGCCGGTCGCGGCCCCGGGCCGGGATGCGAACCAGGTGACGGAGCAGGAACTCCTTTGCGCCCAGGCCCAGGTAGGCGGCGATCCTCTTCACGTCGGCGGGGACAAGGCGCCCGGGATCGCGGCTGCAGGCGCTGCGACACGCCGCGCAGCTGCAGGAGTTCATGCTCAGGCGCCGGGGGCGGCGTCGTGCCGCCGCCGCCATGCTCTGGCGATCTCGCCGCTTTCGCGCCGGGCCGCCTCCTCGCCGCAGCGGATGATCTCGGCCGGGCGGTAGAACTCGAACATCTTGTAGGCGGAGGTGTCCACGTGAATGATCGCGTCGGGCTTGTCGACGCGCAGCCGGGCGGCGATCAGCCTTTCCTGCATGGTCTCCATGGTGGCCAGGAACGTCTCGATCACGTTGGGCTCCCGGTCCTGGCGGCCGCTGAGCAGCCTGCGGCTGATGAACTGGTCGAGCCGGGCCAGAAGCAGCTTCTCCCTGGGCCGCGGCAACTTGCGCGGGCGCAGGCGCGCCGGGGGCGGGGTAATGACATTGACGGCGATGGTGAAGGCCGCCCCGCTTTTCTTCAGGATGTCGACGGGGACGGGATTGGCCAGCCCACCGTCGACCAGGAAGCGTTTTCCCCGGCGGACCGGCTTGAAGACGACCGGGATGGAGATGGAGGCGCGGACGGCGCTGGCCAGGCTGCCCTTGGCGATCACGATCTCCCGGCGGCGGCGGATGTCCACGGCCGTGCAGAAGAAGGGGACGTCCAGGTCGTCGATGCGCGCGCTGCCGAAGACGGACTCCAGGAAGGACTGGATGCGCTTCTCCGAGATCAGCCCCGAGCTGCTGGGTCGAGGCGCCAGGTAGGGGGACAGCTCGGCATTCTCGAAGCCCAGGGCGAACTCCTCGACCACGCCGATCTCCCCGCGCAGGCAGTAGAGGGCCCCGATCAGGGCGCCGATGCTCGTTCCGGCGACCATGTCGGGGACGATTCCCTCTTCGTGCAGCGCCTTGAGCACGCCGATATGGGCCAGCCCCTTGGCTGCCCCTCCTCCCAGCGCGATCCCGGTCTTCATGCACGGCCCCGGCGCCGCTCCACCCGATGCAAAAAGCGCTTCAGGTTCAGGCCGCAGACCTTGCGGATCTCGTCACGGCGGAAGCCGCGCCTCTTCAATCCCGCCACCAGGGCGGGATAAGCGGCGGCGTTCTTCAGGTCGACGGGAGTGGAAGCGATGCCGTCGAAATCGCTGCCCAGGCCGACGCAATCGATGCCTCCCAGCGAGGCGATATGGACGATGTGGTCCAGCATCTCGCTCAGGGTGACGGCGGCATTGCCCTTCACGGCGCGCTGGAAATACTCCCATTCCATGCGGCTGAGGAAATCGGGATCGTCCCGGTGTCCCTTGGCGCGCTCTTTCATTTCTCTGGCATATCCGGCGAAATTGGCCTCGATCTGCTCGTACACGCGGCGCTGGATGAAGGCGGGGTGAAAATTGGCGCCGATGAATCCGCCGCTGGCGGCGATGGCCCGGATCAGGTCGTCGGTCAGGTTGCGCGGAACGGCGCAAAGCTTCCGGGCGTTGGAATGCGAGGCCATCACCGGGGCGCTCACCGCCCGCAGCACCGCACGGGCGCTGGCGTCGGATACATGGGACAGATCGATGGCCATACCGGTTTGTTCCATCTGGGAGACGATGCGCCGCCCCAGTGCGGTCAGGCCCCGCACGCGCGGCGTGTCGGTGGATGAATCGGCCCAGTCGGTGTTCCGGCCGTGGGTGAGCGTCATGCCCCGGACTCCCAGGGAATGAAAAACGGCGAGCAGCTCCGGGGAGTTCTCGATGATGTGCCCCCCCTCCAGGAAAAGCCAGGCGGCCAGCCTGCCGTCGGCGACGGCCGCGTCCATCTCGGCGACCGTCGTGACCTTCATGGCCAGCTTCGGGACAAAGACCTTCTGCTCCATGGCCTGCAGGACCCGCAGTCCCCGGTGCAAGGCGCGATGGGGAGCGAAGAGAGGGTCGACCCAGATGGCGAAGACCTGGGCCTGCAGCCCTCCCTTCCTGGCCTTGCTCAGGTCCAGATGGGCCGGGCTGCGGCGGAAGCTCCATGGCAGGTCCAGCAGGACACTGGCCGTATCGCAATGGGCGTCGAAAATGAGGATGTCCCGGGACGGATCAGGGCCGGCTTTTTTTTTCACGCCTTGATTTTATACCAAACCGCGCTCGGGAAAAAGCCGGGCCGCGTTTTGCCTATTCCGCCGCGGTGGGATACAATGCATGCCGGCGGCGGCGGATGTTCCCGTCTTCGCTGCGAGGCGAGATCATGCGGCTGATCGACATGCGCGTGGCCGGGTCCCATGCGGACGACGCCTACGACTTCACCTTCCCCTCCCGTCCGGAGCGCTGGCAGGGACTGGCGGAGAAGCTTCCCGGCCTGCCTCCGCTGGTCGTGGACGGCCGCGGCCGGATCGTCTGCGGCCACGATCACCTGCGGCTGCTGCAACAGCGCGGGGATGCCGGCTGCCACGCCCTGCAGGTCGATCTGGCGCCCGCCGAATGCCTGCTGCTGAATTTCAACGTGCTGCAGCGGCTTTTCGGGCTGAACCTCCAGGAGAAGCTGCTGTTCGTCAAGAAGATCGTTCCCCTGCTTCCCTGCGCGGAGATCCAGCGCCGCGCCGACCTGGGCTTTGCCCTCAGCGCCGCGCTGCTGCAGCGGTTGGACGTCCTTCTCCTCGAGCCGTTCCGCTCCTGCATGGCCGGCGGCCGCATCGGGCTGAAGACGGCGCTGAAGCTGGCCGGGCAGGCGGAAGCCGACCGGAGGGCGCAGTTGCGCGTTCTGCAAGCCTGCGCCTTTTCCGAAAGCCGGCAATGGCAGATGGCGCAATGGCTGGAGGAGGCGGCCTTCCGCGAGAAAAAGCCCATCGCCGCCCTGCTGTCCGCCCTCGATCTGCCGGAGGCAGGGGGAAAGCCGCTGCCGCCGGCGCAGGTCCTGCAGGCCCTGCACCGCCTGCGCTTCCCTCTCCTGGCGCGCTGGGAGGGGGAATGGGAGTCTTGGAGCAAGAAAGCAACCGGGGAACCGGGTGTCTCGCTGCACCACGCTCCCCTTTTCGCCGACGGGGAGGTGCGGATCATCCTGAGAGCGAGGGACCGCGCGCATGCCGAGAAATTGCTCGCCCGTCTGAAAAAACGGACCTGAATCGTTGACAAAACAGATCGTTTGCATATAATATTCGTAAGGGAGACAAGCATGAGCATTCCGATCCAGGTTATTCTTTTCGCCGTGGCGCTGATCGTCTCCCTGGGTTTCCTGCTGCTGGTCATCAGCCTGATCCCGGCCATCCAGCAGTTTCGCTCCCTCCTGGCCGATCTGGAGAAGACATCGCTGGAGGTGCGCGACCTGGCCCGCGAGGCCCGGAGGCTCGGAGGCCTTGTCGAGGAGCGCCTGGAGCAGGTCGACACGGTGATCGGCCAGTCGCGGCGCGTGGTGGAAAACGCCGGCGACGCCCTGCACTTCGTCAACCGCAACCTGCTGCGACGATCGGCCGGCTTACTGGCCTTCCTCCCGGCGGTCAAGATGGGATGGAACCTGGTCAAGAAGATCAAAGGAGGTAAATAAATGAGCGAGGGTACTGGCGGCAAGATGTTGTTCAGCTTTTTGAGCGGCGCCGTGATCGGGGCCGGTCTGGCCCTGCTGTTCGCCCCGCAGTCGGGCAAGAAGACGCGCGAGCAGATCAAGGAGTTCTCCGAGAAGCTCGGCAGCGAGGTCAAGGACGAGGTCGAAAAGATCGGCGGCCGGGTCAGGGACGAGGTCGACAAGTTCGGCGAGAAGGCCAGGAACGTCATCGAGGGAGCCAAGGAAACGTTTTCCAAGAAATCCAGGATCTGAGCGAAATCACCATCCCGGGAACGGCGGATGAAGAAGGGAGCCGGCGCTGGAAGAGAGCATTCCCTTCGCCCGTTTCCCGGATCCGTCATATGATCGTCTAGTTCACGAAGAGGTTTTACGCCATGAAGAAAAAGGAATGGGAGGAAGGCATCCTGAAAAAGACCCTGGAAAAAAGCGGGGAACGCAAGAAGAATTTCAAGGCCACTTCCTTCCCGGTGCGGCGCCTTTACGATCCCGATGACCTGCAAGGATTCGCTCACGAAAGGGACCTGGGCTACCCGGGAGCCTTCCCCTATACCCGGGGCGTGCAGCCGACCATGTACCGCGGCCGCTTCTGGACCATGCGCCAGTATGCCGGCTTCGGCTCGGCCGAGGAGTCGAACCGCCGCTACCGCTACCTGCTCGA
>JAFGST010000029.1 GCA_016934475.1 Candidatus Aminicenantota bacterium
ATGATCCGCACCGGCATCCCGATGATCGACGTGTTCAACTCGCTCGTGAAGAGCCAGAAGCTGCCGATCTTCTCCGTCTCCGGCGAGCCCTACAACCCCCTGCTGGCCCGCATCGCCCTGCAGGCCGAGGTCGACATGATCATCCTCGGCGGCATGGGCCTCAAGTTCGACGACTACCTTTTCTTCAAGCACGCCCTGGAGCAGGGCGGCGCGCGGAGCCGGACCGTCTTCTTCGTCCACACCGCCTCCGATCCCATCGTCGAATGCCTTCTCGTCCCCGACATCTCCCTGGCCGTCGCCGAGGGCTTCGCCCTGAAGGGAAAGAAGGTCCTGGTCCTGCTGACCGACATGACCAACTTCGCCGACGCCCTCAAGGAGATATCCATCACCATGGAGCAGGTACCCTCGAACCGCGGCTATCCCGGCGACCTGTACAGCCAGCTCGCCGCGCGCTACGAGAAGGCCGTCGATTTCTCCAGCGCGGGATCGATCACCATCCTGGGGGTCACCACCATGCCCGGTGACGACGTCACCCACCCGGTGCCCGACAACACCGGCTACATCACCGAGGGGCAGTATTACCTGAAAAACGGCCGCATCGAGCCCTTCGGCTCGCTCTCGCGCCTCAAGCAGCTGGTCAACGGCAGGACCCGCCCCGATCACCGCTCGCTGATGGACGGCATGATCACCCTGTACGCCGCCTGTAAGGAGTCGCTGGAAAAGAAGTCGATGGGCTTCAAGATGACCGACTGGGACCGCAAGCTGTTGAAATACGGCGAGATCTTCGAGCGGGAGATGATGGATCTCTCAGTGAACATTCCCCTGGAAGACGCCCTGGAAAACGGCTGGCGCATCCTCGCGGCGTGCTTCTCCCCCGAGGAAACCCGGCTGCGGACCGAACTGGTCAAGAAATACTGGCCGGCGCCCTACGCCGGCGACGCCGGCTGACCATGCCCGCGGTGAAGCTGACCAAGAGCGAGCTGAAGCTCCAGAAGGACGCCCTGAAGCGCTACCGGCGCTACCTGCCGACCCTGATCCTCAAGAAGCAGCAGCTGCAAATGGTGATCCGCCAGCTGGAGGGGCGGCTGAACGAGGAGACCCGCAAGCGGCAGAGGCTGCTCGACGACGCGGCGCCTTGGAGGGACCTCTTCGCCGAGCCGTTTCCCTTCCCGGACTGGCTGAGGGTCGAGCGCGTGCAGACCGAATCGGCCAACGTCGCCGGCGTGGAGATCCCCGTTTTCAAGTCCCTGGATTTTGCCCGGACAGGCCACGACCTGTTCCTGACCCCGCCCTGGGTCGACGAGGCCCTTCATCTGCTGTCCAGGCTCTCCCGGCTCGACGTGGAGATCGGCCTGCTGCAGCGGCAGGTTCTCCTGCTGGAGGCCGAATTGCGGATCACCACCCAGAGGGTGAACCTCTTCGAAAAGGTCAAGATCCCCCAGGCGATCGAAAGCATCCGCAGGATCCACATCTACCTCGGCGACCAGCAGACCGCCGCGGTGGTCCGGGGCAAGATCGCCAAGAAAAACCTGTTGAGGCGGGCGGAAGCGTCATGATCGTGCCGATGAAGAAGGCCACGGTGATCACCCTCCGGTCGGAGAAGCAGGAGGCCCTGCGCCGGCTCCGGCACCTAGGCCTTCTTCACCTCTGCGACGTCCCCGCCCAGGTTCCCTCGGCACAGGAATGGGGGGAGAAAAAGCTCCTCCTCGAAAAGGCCCTGGCCGTGGTCGGCAGCCCCCCGGCGCCCGGACAACAGGAAAGGGAAAGGCCGGGAACCGATCCGCAGGCCGCCCTGGCAACGGCCCGCGCCATCCTGGGCAAGCAGGATTCCCTTCGCCTCCTCAACGAGGAATCGGAATACCTGGAGAAGGAGCGGCTGCGGCTGGAGGACTGGCAGGGAGTCTCGGTCGCCGACCTGCGCCCGATCGAGGAGCAGGGCTACGAGGTCCGCTTCTTCGAGGCTCCCCCCAAGCGCGCGGACCTGATCCCGTCCGGGTACAGGGCCTTTGTCATCAAGCGCGAAAGGACCTTCCTCTGGATCGCGTTGATCCTGGAGTCCGGAACCAGGCTGGAATGCGATCTCAAGCCGCTCGATCCCCCCCGGCGCGGCGCCTCCCAGCTGGAGAAGCTCCAAGCCGAGAACCGCTCCGCCCGGGAGCGGTTGTGCCGGGAGCTGGGCCAATTGGCCGAGGAGGCGGGCGCCCTGGCCCACGCCGCGCATGAGGCGGGCCGCGAGATCGAGCTGGCCGAAGCGGCTGCGGCCATGGGCCATACCGATGCGCTTTCCTACGTGGCCGGTTTTCTGCCGGCCGACCAGGCCCGGGCCCTGAGGGAATTCTGCCGGGAGAACCGCTGGGCACTCCTGCTCAGCGATCCGGCAGCGGAGGACGACGTTCCGACGGTCGTCCGCAACCGGCGCTGGATCGATATCGTCCGCCCCGTCTTCCAGCTTCTGGGAACCGTCCCCGGCTACCGCGAATTCGACATCAGCTTCTTCTTTCTGCTCTTCTTCGCGTTCTTCTTCGCCGTGATCATCGGCGATGCCGGCTACGGCCTGGTCCTGCTGTCCGGGACCCTCTTCTTCATCGCCCGCTTCCGGCGCCGGGACCGCGAGGCTCCCAACACGCTGTGGCTGATGCTGCTGATGAGCCTGTGCACCGTCGTGTGGGGCGCGCTGACCGGGACCTGGTTCGGCTCCGCCACCCTGGCATCGCTCCCCTGCCTCTCCTGGATGACGGTTCCCGCCATCTCCTCGTTCGACCCCCGCAGCAGCGAGACCATCAAGACCATCTGCTTCGTCACCGGCACCATCCACATCGCGATCGCCCACCTGTGGAATTTCCTGCGCCAGGCCAGGGAACGGCCCATCATCCGCTCGTTCGCCCAGCTGGGCTGGCTGTCCCTCGTGCTCGGCCTCTACTACCTTGTTCTCAACCTGGTTTTGAGCCGCGAGCGCTTTCCCCTCCCCGTCTTCGCCGCCTGGCTGCTGGGCGCGGGTCTGGCGCTGATCATCGTGTTTTCCCGCCAGGAAGGCCGCTTCTTCCGCGGCATCGCCAAGGGCGTCGCCAACCTGATGCCCACCCTGCTGAGCGGCATCGGCGCCTTTTCCGACATCATCTCCTACATCCGCCTGTTCGCCGTCGGCCTGGCCACCGTAGAGATCGCCAAGAGCTTCAACGCCATGGCCGCGGGCATGGCCGAGGGGGCCGTCGGCATCCTCCTGGCCGCCCTCGTGCTCCTGCTCGGGCATTCCCTGAACCTGGCCATGGGGGCCCTGTCGGTCGTCGTTCACGGCGTGCGCCTGAACATGCTGGAGTTTTCCGGCCACCTGGGCATGGAATGGACGGGCCGGCCATACAAACCCTTCAAGGAGTGAAAGATGAACTTCAATCTGATCGGAATCGGTGCGGCGCTGGCCTTCGCCGCCATCGGCTCGGCGCTGGGGGCCGGGGCCGCCGGCATGGCCGCGATCGGCGCCTGGAAAAAGTGCTTCGCCCTAAACAAGCCCGCCCCCTTCATGCTGGTGGCTTTCGTCGGCGCGCCGCTGACCCAGACCATCTACGGCTTCATCCTGATGAACACGCTCCGCGGCGCGGCCGAGAGGATTGATCCCGGGCTGCTCCTGGGCGTGGGCGTCCTCGGCGGCATCGCCATGGGATTCTCGGCCTGGCTGCAGGGCAGGGCGGGGGCCAGCGCCGCCGACGCGCTGGCCGAGACCGGCAAGGGCTTCGGCAACTACATCATGGTCCTGGGCCTGATCGAGACCGTGGCCCTGTTCGTCATGGTCTTCATGATGGGCGTGGTCGGATAAGGAAGACGGCAAAAGGCACACGGGGTTTGGCTGACGGCAAAAGCCGAGAAGAAGCGATTCCGTTTCCTCGGCGCAATGAATCGGAAAAAGAAGATAACGCTTCCCGAAAGCCCGTTCCCCCCGCACGCTGTATGTTGTATGCCGAGTTTCTCTGACCTCGCCTTTGCCTCTGATCCACGATCGTTCCTTTCTGCCATTGTCCTGCCCTACGCCGTACGCCGAGTTCCATTGACTTCGCCTTGCCCATTGAGTACCATTTCCAGGTCAAAGGAGATCCCATGATCGTTGAGCTCGAGAAACCGACCATCAAATGCCTGCTGGAGAGGACATTCGAGCGCTACGGCAGCCTGCCCTCCATCGCCTTCTCCGAGGAGCAGCCCGTCGTGTACCTGCAGTTGAAGCAGCAGATCCAGGAGGCGGCCGGCGCCCTGGCCGCGCGCGGCATCCAGAAGGGGGACCGCGTCGCGATCATGGGGGAGAACTGCCCCAACTGGGTGATCGCCTACCTGGCCGTCACCTCTATGGGCGCCGTCGCCGTACCGATCCTGACCGGCTCCCCCGAGACCGATACCCGCCACATCCTGCGCAACTCCGAGGCCCGGGGTATCTTCATCGAGGCCCGGCAGCGCCAGAAGCTCGAGGGCCTGGACGATTCGGCGCTGGCCTTCATCTGCGACCTGGAGGACCTGTCGTTCACGGACCTGGAAAAGCACCGCCCGGGGCTCATCGGCAAGACCCTGGCCCTCTTCAAGCGCGGCCGGGCCAAGGAAGCCGCCGAGGCGCAGGCGGAGATCCCCGGGCCCGAGCCCGACGACCTGGCGGTCATCATCTACACCTCGGGGACCACCGGCCATTCCAAGGGGGTCATGCTCAGCCACCGCAACATCGTCTTCGACGTGATCCACGGCATCGAGCGCTTCCCCATCGGCTCCGACGACCGCTTCCTCTCCATCCTGCCGCTGGCCCACACCTTCGAGGCCACCGGCGGCATGCTCTGCCCCATCGCCATCGGCGC
>JAFGST010000237.1 GCA_016934475.1 Candidatus Aminicenantota bacterium
GACCTTGCGCTTCTCCGTGCGCAAATGATAAAACCCGTCCTCGTAAAAGCCGCTCGAAGCGGGATCCAGGGCGATGGCGATGTCGGCACCGGGCGTGAAGCCGGCCTTGGCAATGGCTTCCAGGATCAGCTCCACGGCCTCGGCGTTCGTTTTCATTTTCGGGGCGAAGCCGCCCTCGTCACCCACGGCGGTGGAGTGGCCGCCATCCTTGAGCACCTTCTTCAGGGCATGGTAGGTCTCGGATCCCCAGCGCAGCGCCTCGCGGAAGCTGGGCGCGCCCAGCGGCGCAATCATGAATTCCTGGAAGTCGGTCCCCTGCCAGTTGGCGTGGGCGCCGCCGTTCATGATGTTGAAGCAGGGCACGGGGAGCAGGTGGGCTTTCTCTCCACCGAGGTAGCGGTACAGGGGCTGACCGATGCTGGCGGCTGCGGCGCGGGCGACGGCCAGGCTGACGGCCAGGATGGCGTTGGCACCCAGACGCCCCTTGTTCTCCGTGCCGTCGAGGGCGATCATCTTCTCGTCGATCCCCTCCTGGTCGAAGGCGTTCATGCCATTAAGCGCCGCGGCGATCTCGTTGTTGACGTGCCCGACCGCCTTGAGTACGCCCTTGCCCAGGTAGCGCCTTTTGTCCCCGTCGCGCAGCTCGCAGGCCTCGTGAACGCCGGTGGAAGCTCCCGACGGCGTGGCGGCGCGTCCGAACGAGCCGTCCTCCAACTTCACCTCGGCCTCAACGGTCGGATTGCCGCGCGAGTCCAGTATCTCCCTGCCGAAAATCCCTTGGATGGCCTTGCCCATGTTGACACTCCAATTGAAATTGTGATTCCGGGTGATTATACCAGATTTGACGAATCTCGTGAAATCGCCCGCAACCAGCGTCCCGGGCGTCGGGAGGCAGAAAAAAGGGGCCGTCCCTGCAGAAAGCGGCCCCGAGGTGGATCGGGGAAAAACCTAGGCGGCCTTCTTGGGCTTGCGGATGTAGACCGACCAGTAGAGCGTGGCCACGAAGAAGGCGCCGCCGATGATGTTGCCCAGGGTGACCGGCAGCTCGTTCTTGACCAGGAAGCCGTACCAGCCCACGTTGGCCAGCTTGTCGGGAGAGAGGCCGGCGGTGGTGGCGGCGGCCACGACCTCGTTCACCCCCTTCAGCAGCATGCCGACCGGGATGAAGTACATGTTGGCCACGCTGTGCTCGAAGCCGGAGGCGACGAAGGCCATGATCGGGAAGAAGATGGCCCAGACCTTGCCGATGGTGTTGCGCGCCGTCAGGGCCATCCAGACGGCGAGGCAGACCAGCCAGTTGCAGAGGATGCCGCGGAAGAGCGCCGGCCAGAAATCGAGGCTGGCCTTGGCGGCGGCGGTCTTCAGGGCGGAGACACCCACGGCCACGTTGGGACCCTCCAGGAGGCCGCTGCCGAACATGATGTAGGCCAGCAGCACCGAGCCGAGCAGGTTGGCGAAATAGACGATCGTCCAGTTGTACAGCAGGCCGCGCAGCTTGGACTTGCCATCCAAAACCGACAGGGCGATGAGGTTGTTGCCGGTGAACAGCTCCGCCCCGGCGATGACCACCAGCATCAGGCCGGTGGAGAACACCGCGCCCTTGATGAAGGCGGCCAGGCCCGCGCCGACGAACTTGGCGGCGTCGTGGCCGATCATGTTCGAGAGCTCGCCGCCGAAGCCGATGTAGACCCCGGCCAGGATGCCCAACACCAGCAGCTTGAAGGGATCGTTCGTGGTCTTCTTGACACAGATGGTCTCGTTGAGATCCGCGGCCACCACGGCCGGGCTCTTGCAGTCGTATTCCATGAATCCTCCTGTTTTTTATTGAGAACTTTTTTCGATCTGGCAGGCCGCCACCTTGAACTCGGGAATCTTGGCGACAGGGTCGATGGCATCGTTGGTCAGCACGTTCGCCGCCGCCTCGGCGAAGTGGAAGGTGATGAACACCGAGCCCTCGTCGACGCGCGGGCTCTCGTGGGCCGGGATGAGGATCGAGCCGCGCCGCGTCGAGACCTTGACCTCCTCCTTGTCGGCGATGCCCAGCCGCTTCATGTCCACGGCGTGCATCTCCATGAAGGGGCCGGGCACGTACTGCGGCAGGGCGTCGGTGCGTCGGGTCATGCTGCCGGTGTGGTAGTGGTAGAGCAGCCGCCCGGTGGAGAGCAGGAAGGGGAACCGGGCGTCGGGCCATTCGGCGGGCGGGATGTAGTCGATGGCGAAGAACTTGCCCCGGCCGCGGGCGAACTTGTCGCGGTGCAGGTACTTCGTCCCCGGGTGCTCGGGGTTGGGGCAGGGCCATTGCAGCTTCTCGCCGCGCAGGAGCCGCTCGTAGGTGATGCCGCCGTACTGCGGCGTCAGCCGGTTGATCTCATCGACGATGTCCTTCAGGCTGTGGTATTCCATCTTGGTGCCCATGCGCGTGGAGACGTCGCGAATGACCTCCCAGTCGATGCGCGCCTCGCCCGGAGCCGGCACGGCCTTCTCCACCCACAGGACGCGGCGCTCGGTGTTGGTGAAAGTCCCCTGCTTCTCGGCGAACGAGGCCACCGGCAGCACCACGTCGGCCAGCTCCGCGGTCTCGGTCAGGAAGATGTCCTGCACCACCAGGAAGTCCAGCTTCTCCAGGGCTTTTCTGACGTGCCCGAGATCGGGATCGGAGACCATGGGATTCTCGCCCATGATGTAGAGCCCCTTGATCCTGCCCTCGGCGGCCTGGTGCATGATCTCGGTGACGGTCAGGCCGACCTTGTCGTCGAGCTTGGCGTTCCAGGCCTTCGCGAACTTCTCGCGCAGCGCGGCGTCGGTGACCGCCTGGTAGCCGGGGAAGACGTTGGGCAGGGCGCCCATGTCGCAGGCGCCCTGGACGTTGTTCTGTCCCCGCAGCGGATTGACTCCGGCCGACTCCTTGCCCATGTTGCCGGTGAGCATGGCCAGGTTGGCCATGGACATGAC
>JAFGST010000238.1 GCA_016934475.1 Candidatus Aminicenantota bacterium
ACAATGGCGGCTCAGGCAATCGCCATCCACCACGTTGGGGAAGGTGTCGTTGTTGAAGAACTCCCGCGCCGGGTCCTGGAAGTCATGCAGATCGATGGAGGCCATCTTTTCCCGGAAGCGGTGCAGGTTCAGCAGCAGCGCCTGCTCGAGAACCGCGGCTTGCAGCCGCTTGTCCCGGCGGGCGGCGATGATCTCCAGGTGCAAGCCAGTGTGGGTCAGCAGGGCCAAGCCCGAGACCGCCAGCAGCATTACGAACAGTAGCGCCAGGACGACGTTGCCGCGGCAGCCCACGGCTACACCAAGTTGAGCAGGAAGATGTAACCGCGCACCTGCTCCTTTTTAGCGACCTCGATGCGGTAGAGCACCGAGTTGGCGTCGGGAAAGAAGGTCACGTAGAAATCGCTGACCTCCTCCAGCAGCGGCTGGAAGTTGCCCTGGTCGCTCTTTCTCTTTAAGGCGCGCTGGGCCGGGAAGTACTTGTACTCGACCTGTTTCAGCGCTACCACCGTGCTGTTCCGCGCGTAGTCGTTCCGCAAGGGCCGCTTCAGCACTAGGGCTCCGTCCAGGTGGTACTCGACCTCGTTTGTTTCCCAGGCCCGGCTGTCAGCGTCGTACACCAGTAGCTTTCTTTCCTTCTTGTAAAAGTCGTTGGCCGCGACCTTCAGGGTATTCTGTCCGCGCAGCGCGCCTTCCAGCAGCTGCTCGTCGGCTAGCCCGTAGCGGCAGGCGAAGGTGCCGGCGGCACTGGAGAAGGAAGTAAGATCGGAGAACGGCCGGGCTTCCTGCAGGCGCATGCCGCACTTGTTCAGGTCGGATTTAATGGCGTCGACGGTATGAAAGATCGCCTCCAACCGCTCTTGATTGCTGGTGATGCGTTTGCCCACCCGCGCCGACTCGCTTGAGTGAGCGATGATCACCGTCAGGATGCCCAGGCCCAGCGATAGGGCGATCAGCATTTCCAGTATGCCGAATCCCTTGATCATCTTGCCACCTCGCCAATGAACCGCGAGCGCTGCAGAACTAAGGGTAGGACGAGTGGTCCCCAGGAAACGGCCAGGCGGATCCGCTTTAAAAAGGGCCCGGCTGCCTCGACCCGCCAGGCGATCCTAAATTCCCGCTCCTGCTTCTCGTGGGGCCCCAGCGTCAACTCTGGCGCCTCCCACCCAAGAGAAGAGAGGTAATTCTTGTAGAAGTCGAGTTGCTCGACCAGGCGGAAGCGCAGGCCCGCCTGCTTTGTCTGTCCCAGGATCGAGACTATGATTCGCGAGCTGAAGAGCACCGCCACCAGGAGTAAAACCATTGAAACCAGAGTTTCCATCAGGGTGAAGCCGTTGTTCATCTTTTCCTCCTGAGATGGAAGATTCAATTCTCATGCCAAAACGGGCGCAGGCTCCAAAGCCGCGCTGTTCGCTGATTTTCGAAAATGAACTACGATTAAAATCATATAGTTCGATTTACACTCACCCAGCATCTTGTAAATTATTGTTTACACTAAGAAAAGAGTAGGCAATCGGAGCACTTACGATTTTATCCCTTGGCATCGGGATTCTGCGATTTCGTCTTCGCGGGCGCCGCGACTTGGCACCGATCGTGAAGGTCGATCGGTAGGAGGTCAACATGATAAAAACCAACCAACTTCTCACCCTGCTGGTTATCCTGGCGATGGCCGCAGTGTCCACGGTTTCCCTCGGCGCGGTGGAAAGGCAGGCGGCCACCGGCAACAACCGGCTCGTTAACATCAATACCGCCGACGCCGCTCAACTGGCCACAGTGCCGCAGGTCGGTCCCTAGATGGCGCAGCGCATTCTGGACTACCGCAAGAAGAACGGGAATTTCAAGCGCATCCAGGACCTGATGAAGATCAAGGGCATCGGCGAAAAGGTCTTTGCCAAGCTGCAGCCGCTGATCACCATCTGACGGGGCGACGCAGATCTGCCCGCCACGCGACAGGAGGAAAAATTGGAAGATAAGATCAAGGACTTGAACCTGCTGCTGATGTTTTTGACCGGCTGGGAGGAGGAATCGCGCAAGAATCCAGGCGAGAAGATCTTCCGCGCTTGGAAGGGCTACCTTTTCGAGACCCTGAACCAGCTCGCCGATGATAAGATGATCATCCAGTTTGCCAACAACAAGTCGGTAACGCTGACTGAGGCCGGCAGGCAGAAGGCCGAGCAGCTGAAGAAACAGTACCTGAACTGACCCTCGTTCCCGTTTTCACGCCAAGAGGCGCGGTCCGGATCTACGGTCCGGACCGCGCCTCACTTTTTTATCGATCACAACAGAGGGTCACAAAATGAGACCTTTTTAACCATTGGCGACGATCCCGCCCAGGCCGAAAAAAATCGGCTTCCGCCAGAAGAGCACCGGTCCCTTCAGCTCCCGCGGTTGAGGACGAAGAAGCGGCGCTCGAGGCGGTGGCCGTCCTCGTCGATGAGCACCAGCCGGTGCGGGCCCGGGCCGGGGCTGGCGGCGACCTGGTGGAAGTGGCGGGTGGCGGCCAGGTAGTCGTCGTCCAGGTGCCAGAAGATGGCGGTCTCGCGCCGGCGGTGAATGGCCTCGAAAACCACCCGGCCGCGGCGGCCGTCGAGGTCGACGGGGATGTAGACGGCGGTGGCCGCCTCCGGGTAGACCAGGCTGATGACCTGCCTCCCCGCCTCGGCGGCGATGCGCTCGGCGCAGTCGGGGCGGAAAGGGGGCAGGGGGCGGTACTCGGGGTGATAGCGCCGGTAGTAATGCTCCTGCACCGGCGGCAGGACGAACCACGGCTCGTGCACCATGCGCGCCGGCGACTCGCAGCTGGAGTCGACGCGGTAACGGCGCCGGCCGTCCAGGTGCACGAGCCGGTGGTAGGGGCAGACCTGCTGGAAATGGCTGTCGCGGGGCATGGAGACGGTCACGGTCGGGCAGTTCTCCCCGGCCAGGAATCCCGAGTCGCGGCAGACGCGGACCTGCTTCAGCCAGAGTTTCGGGGGACGGATGGCCCCACCCGTGTCCAGGGCGTTCAGGATCTCGAAGAGCACCGGCGCCGCCGTCGAGAGGCCGGTGAGGCCGGGATTGCCCTCGCCGTCGGCGTTGCCGGCCCATACGCCGACGGTGTAGGCCGGCGTCACCCCCACCGACCAGGCGTCGCGCAGGCCGAAGCTGGTCCCGGTCTTCCAGGCCACCCAGCGCGAGGAGGAGAACTGCTTCCAATAGCCCTCCTCGTCGGGGCGGTTCACCTCGCTCAGCGCCTCCAGGGCGAGGTAGGCGGCTCCGGGACCGAGGTCGCCCATGCGCAGCGGGCGGGGCTCCTCGCTCCGCAGCAGGCGCGCCTCCCGGCGCTCGACCGCGTCGCCCAGGGCCAGCTGCGCCAGCCCGGAATAAAGCCCGGTGATCTCGAAGAGCGTCCCCTCGGCCCCGCCCAGGACCAGGGTCAGCCCGTAGCCTCCGGGCGGGCGCTCCAGGGTGGATAGCCCCCACTTCTTCAGGAGGTTGTAGAAGCGGGGAATGCCATACTGCCGCAGCATGCGCAGGGCGGGGATGTTCAGCGACCAGGCCAAAGCGTCGCGCGCCGGCACGGCGCCGCGGAAGCGGCGGTCGAAGTTCTCGGGCACGTAGCCGGCGAAATGGGCCGGCGTGTCGGCGACCAGGGTCGCGGGGGTCAACCCGCCCTCGCCCAGCATGGCGGCGTAAAGGAAGGGCTTGAGGATGCTGCCAGTGCTGCGCGGGCTGCGGATCAGGTCGACGTCCTGACCGTGCTCGGCCCCGGCGCGCCCGACGTTGCCCACGTAGGCCACGACCGCGCCCTGGCGGTTGTCGATGACCATGGCCGCCAGGTTGCGGACGTTCTGCGCCAGCAGCCGGTCGCCGTTGGCTTGGACGATGCGGTTCAGGGCGGCCTGCAGCGCGGGGCGGAGCCAGGAGCGGAACAGCCGTTGACCGGGATGGCGCGCGGCCAGGGTGTCGAGAAGATGGAGGGCCAGGCGGGGGACCGGGCGGGTGCCGGCGGGAAGGAACTCGGCCAGGGCCAGGGAAAGCTCCAGGGGCGAGAAGAAGCCCCGCCGCCGCAGGCGCCGCAGCAGGCGGTCGCGCTTCTCCCGGAGTCTCAGGCGGTTGGCTCCGCCGGCGACGAGCCCGGGATCGTTGGGCAGCACCGCCAGGAAGGCCGCCTCGGCCCAGCTCAGGGCCTCCGGGGCGCGGCCGAAATAGAACCAGGAGGCGGCGTCGATGCCGACGACGTTGCCCCCGAAGGGGGCGTTGGCCGCGTACAGCTCGAGGATCTCTTTCTTCGAGCGCCCCAGCTCCAGGCGCAGAGCCAGGACCATCTCGACCATCTTTTCCAGGTAGGTGCGCGGGGGATTCTTGCGGGCGATGCGCACCACCTGCATGGTGAGGGTGCTGCCGCCGCTGACGATCCCCCCCCGGCGGATGTTCGTCCACAGGGCGCGGGCGATGGCCTGCAGGTCGACCCCGCGATGGAGGAAGAAGCGCCGGTCCTCGAACTCGAGCAGCGCCTGGTAAAAGCGGACCGGGACCGCCTCCGTCCTGGGGAAGCGCCACTGTTCGTCCGCCGCGATGCGGGCGCCCAGGAGCCGGTCGTCGCGGGAGAACAGGACGGGCGAGAGCGGGTCGTTGAAAAGCCGCCGCGGCCGGGCCCACCAATAAAGAAAGGAGAGGACGGCCAGCGTCCCGCAGGCGAGCAGCAGGCCCTTCCTGCGCCGGCGCAGGAACGAGGTCAGCGCGCGATCTCCACCCATCGGCCGGTCGTGTTGGCGTGGAAGTCAGGGTCATACATCGACTCCACGATGATGCCCGGCTGGTAGAAGCGGCCGCTGTAGGAGGCGTTGAGCACCGTAGTGAAGGTCTTACGCGCCCCGCCGTCCAGGCCGAAATAGGTGTAGACCCGATCATCGCGGACGTCCTGGTAATCGAAATAGCCGGCGGCCGGCTCCTCCTTGAACAAACGGGGGTTGGCGATCTGGCAGCCGGCGGGGACCAGGTGGCTCAGCACCAGGTTCTTCAGCTGGCGCCGGCTGGGATTGCTGACGGTGATCGTCACCCGCAGGTCGCTTCCCTGGACGAGGCACGCCGGGTCCAGGGCCCCGCCCTCAGCATCCTGGTAGGACACCTCGAGCTTCAGGTTGCTCTCGTGCGCCGTCTCGGCGCCGGCTTGGGGAACGCCGGAGAGGTAGGCGGTCACGTAGAGCGGCGCCTCGCCCGAGTTCTCGACCACCAGTACGCGCTCGCCGGCGCTGAAGGGCGAATGGACCTGCTGGAAGAAAGGCGACTCCGACTGCATCTGGCGGGCCTTCCCGCCCTCCCAGCCGAAGGCGAAGCGGAAGGGCTTCCCCGGGGAGCCGCCGTAGTAGGCGGCCACGGCCATGAGGCCGAAGGCGGTCTCCTGGGTGGAATACCAGGTGTCGGCGGCCAGGGCGGCGACGATCTCCTCCAGGAACTTCCGGGCGCGTCCGGCCTTCTTCATCTGCACCAGCGTCTGCACCATGAAGGCCTTGTCGCGGAACGCCGAGCCGAAGGTGCGGTTGTCGTCGCGGTAGGGCTCCACCCGCCACGAGCACTGGCGCAGCAGGTCCTCGGCGGCCTCATCCTGGCCGCAGGCCTGGAAGGCGCCGGCCAGCAGCACGGCGGCGGCACTCTCCATTCCGGAAGCCTCGCGCAGGCGGTTCATGGCCCCCAGGTCGGCGGCGCCGGCCTGGGCCAGGGCGAACAGGCGATAGGCCTGCAGCAGGCGGCCGAACTCGGGGCCGGCGGTCCAGGAATTGGCCGCCGCCTTTTCGTGCTTCTTCCAGAGGTCCAGCATGGCGGCCGGAACGTGGTAGCCCAGCCGCGATGCCTCCACCAGGAAATGCCCGGCATAGACCGATGTCCAGCCGTGGGCCGCGTATTGCCCCGGCCAGTAGGAGAACCCGCCGCCGGGCGCCTGGAAGGAGCTCATCCTGCCGACGGCGGCGGCGACGTGGCCCTCCACCTTTTTCAACTCCCCGGGGTCGAGCTTCAGCAGGTGCTTCAGGTACAGCTGGGGAAAGGCCGTCGAGAGCGTCTGTTCCAGGCAGCCGTGCGGGTAGCGGATGAGGAAGTGCAGCCTCTTCTGCAGGCCGAAGGGGGGCAGCGTCGAGAACTCCAGGGTCGCCTCGTTGGTCCCCTTCATGCCGAAGGGCTTGACGGTGACCCGCCGCGATTTTCCGGCGGGCACCTCGACCCGGAGCGCCTCGGTGATCTTGGGATTGGCGGCGAGGATGGGCATGGCCACGCGGCTCTCGGCCTTGCGCGCCCCGCTGGTGGCCTTGACGTAGACCGAGCCCTGGCCGACGCCGGTGGTCGTGGTCAGCGGAAAGGAGACGATCTCGTCCCCCGGCTTGGCGAACTCGACGGTCCTGATTTTCGGTCCGTCCACCAGGAAGCGGTCACCGGGCTCGACCTGGACCTGGACCTTGCGGATGGAGGGGTGGCCGGCGAACACCGACACGGGCAGGTCGAAGCGCTCCCCGGGCCGGACGACCCGCGGCAGCGTCGGCAGGATCATCAGGTCCTGGCGCACCGGCAGCGACTTTTCCGCGACGCCGAAGGCGCCGCCGCGGCCGGCCACGACCATGACGCGCACGGCGCCCACGTACTGCGGCATGCGCAGGGCGTGGGACGCCGTTTTCCCCGCCTCCAGCGAAAAAGGACCGGCGAAGAGCACCACCGGCGGAAAGCGGCGCGGCTTCTTCTCCGCGCCCGCGGCCTCGCCCTCCTCGTCGCCGCCCAGAGCCAGCAGCCGCGACAGGTCGGCGCCGTAGGCCTCGGCCACCTCATCGAAGAGGTCCCAGGTGCGAACCCCCAGCGCCTCGCGGCTGTAGAAGCGCCGGCGCAGGTCGGGGGCCGAGTAGCGCGTCAGCCCCAGAAGCCCCTCGTCGACCACGGCCAGCGTGTAGGTCATGGCGCGGCCCGACTTCTCGCCCACCTCCACGCGGAAGCCCTCCATGGGCTTCAGCTCCGCCGCCGTCTTCACCAGCGGCTCCAGCCGCGTCTTCGGGTTCTCCACCATGACCGGGATCACGCCGTACAGGCGGATGGGCGTGTCGCTCTTCTTGCCCGAATGGGGCTGCAGCAGGGTGACATGCACGTAGATGTTCGGGCTCATGCTCTCGTCCAGATCGATCTCGAAGCGGTTCTCGCCGGCCTGGGTCCCGACCCACATCTGCTTCAGGATGCGCGAGTGGGTCTCCAGCGACACCAGCGCCCGCCCCTGGGGGGCGTCGGGGAGGAAGATGACCGCCTTCTCCCCCACCTGGTAGCGCGGCTTGTCGGCGCTGAAGTTCAACCGCGTGGCCCCGCTGCCCTTCTCCTCCCGGGCGCGCCCGGCCCAGCCCGGCCAGTCGATGTAGATGGTCTTGCCGGCGGCGTGCCCGCCCTGGGGATCGACCACGCGCACCAGGTAGCGCCCCCACTGCGGGTACTTGATCTGGAACTTCCACTGCCCGGCGCCGTCGCGCGTCGAGGCCTGGCCCTTGAGCAGCGGCGTATGGCTGGAACCGGAGATGAACTGGGCCAGCGAGTCGCCGCTCTTGTCCCACCACCATTTCCACTCGACCTTGTAGAGGCTGCACTCCAGCTTGTCGCGGGACACGGGCTTCCCTTGCGGGTCGACGGTGACGATCTGCAGGACATGGTCGCGGTCGGTGAGCAGCATGCCGCGGGCCTCGTCGCCCTTGGGCACGCGGATGCCGACGAAGGTCTCGTAGGGCGAGAAGGGCAGGGTGAGGGTGTCGGTGGAAAAGTCGCCGCTCTCCTCAAACACGCGCACGGTGAAGGTGGCATCCATCATCCCCGGCGCCGCGTCCTCCATCCGCAGCTCGATGGGGAAGCCGGCCCGCCCGTCGGCGTCCAGGCTGGACTCGGCGACCTTCTGCTCGGAGGCGGTAACCTCGCGGGCCGGGTCGTCGAAGACGTAGTCGGGCCAGCGCGGGAAAGCGGTGGGCCGCGGCGCCAGGCGGGCCATGACGTCGAACTTCAGGTTGGCCGCCGTGGCGCCGTGCAGCCACTGGCTGAACAATGCCCCCTTCTGCGACCGGCCGACGAGCAACTGCTCCACCCCCGGACGGAAGTCGATCTTCAGGCGGTTGGGCACGACCGTCTCGACCTTCAGCCGCTGCTCGAAAACCAGGCCGCCGACCAAAACGCGCGCCTTCCAGCTGCCGGTCGGCGCCGACTCGGCGGTGCGCAGGCGGAAGGAATGGAAGGCGTCGAGCGAGCGGTCCGGCTTGCAGGTCCGGATCAGCTGCCCCTTGGGATTGTAGAGCTCCAGAAGCA
>JAFGST010000239.1 GCA_016934475.1 Candidatus Aminicenantota bacterium
AGTCAAGGAGGTGCTGCAGCGCTACAAGGACCTGCAGGACATCATCGCCATCCTGGGCATGGAGGAGCTGTCCGACGAGGACAAGGTCATCGTCTCCCGGGCGCGCAAGATCCAGAAGTTCTTTTCGCAGCCGTTCTTCGTGGCCACGCCCTTCACGGGCATGGAGGGCAAGTACGTCGAGCTGGCCGACACGGTGCGCAGCTTCCGCGAGTTGGTCGAGGGCCGGCACGATGCCCTGCCCGAGCAGGCCTTCTACATGTGCGGCAGCATCGAGGACGCCCTGGCCAACGCCAAGAAACTGGGATTTTGATGGCCGGCACCATCGAGCTGGAGATCCTCACCTCGCGCCAGGTGGTCCTGCGGACCCAGGTCGTCGACCTGTACATCCCGGCCTTCCTGGGCGAGGCCGGCGTCCTGTCCCACCACCTGCCGTACCTGACGCTCCTGAAGACGGGCGAGATATCCTACCTCGATCCCTCCGGCGCGCGCCATTACCTCTACAGCGGCGAGGGCCTGCTGGAGGTGCGCGACGACCGCATCGCCCTGATCATCGATGACTTCGTGCGCGGCGAGGACCTGCGCGAGGACGAGCTGAGGCAGGGGCTGCGGGAGACGGAGGCGCGCATCGCCTCCTCCTTCCAGGGGGCTATCACCCCCGATGAGCTGCGGCTGGAGCTGGAGCGGCAGAACGAGCTGCGCCTCAAGCTCGCCATCTGCAGGAAGATCAGGGAAGGGTAGCGCCGGCGCCCCGAGCGCCCATGGCGAGAAAAAAACGCGTCGCCTTCAGGGTCTTTTCCGGCAACCGCCTGACCCTGCCCCTGCTGCTGAATGTCTGGGAACGGGAAGGGATCGACCGCTTCTTCGACATCGCCCTCCTCGACGCCGAGCCGGGATCCCTGAGCCCGTCCCAGGCCTCCGCGCTGAGGTCCAGCGACGCGTGCGCCTACTCCTTCATGACGCCGCACCTGCCTCGGATCGCCGCCGAGATCGAGGCGCTGCGGGCGAGCGGCGGAGTCCGACCGCTGCTGGTCGCCGGAGGCCCCCATGCCGACGGCGATCCCGCGCTGGCGCTGGCCTGCGGCTTCGACGTTGTTTTCAGCGGCGGCGGCGAGGCGGCGTTCCGGCGCTTCGGCCTCGAGCTGTTGCGGGGGGGGCTGGCCGCCGGTGCCGGGTGCATCCGGTCGGCGGCGGAGGAGGGTGGGGGCGTTGGCGACGGCTCCTGGCAGGCAACCATCCCGGTTTCCAGGCATTGCCGGACCGTCCCCCCCCTGGAGATCTCGCGCGGCTGCTTCTGGAAGTGCCGCTTCTGCCAGACCGGCAATGCCCGGCCGCGCCATCGGGGGGAAGGGTCGATCGCGCTCTACCTGGAGGAGACGCGCCGGCGCCGACTGCAGCGGGTCGGATTCATCTCGCCATCGGCCCTGGAGTTCGGCGGCTCGCGTCCCGGCGAGCCCGACCTGCCGCGACTCGAGCGGCTGCTGGAAGACTGCCGCCGCTCCGGAGTGCGCTTCATTGAGTACGGCATCTTTCCCTCCGAGATCCGCCCCGACACGGTGAGCCCCGAGGCGCTGCGGCTGCTGCGCCGCTACGCGGCCAACCGCCGGCTGACCTTCGGCGCCCAGTGCGCGAGCGACGCCCGCCTGGGGGCGGTCGGCCGCGGCCATACGACCGCGGCCGTCGAGCGCGCCGTAACCCTGGCCAACGAGGCCGGGTTCGTCGCTAACCTCGACTTCCTCATCGCCCTGCCCGGCGAGACGGAGGACGACCGGCGCGCGCTGCTGGATTTTATTGCCCGTGTTCGCCGCGGGCGGCGCGTGTTCATCCAGCTGCATCATTTTTTCCCCATCTCCGGCTGCGCCTTCGCCCTGTGCAGGCCGTCGTTCCTGGGCGCGAGCGAGCGCCGGGCCTTCGGCGCCTTGAAGGACGCGGGCCTCGGCAGCGACGGCTGGCGCCAGGGAGAGCGCTCGGCCCGGGCCTACTTCTCCTGGCTGCGCGCGAAATTCCCCGCGTTCCTGGACCGCTTTCATTGACTTTTTAGCGAAAATTGTTTATATTCATGTTTCTTCCAAGTCCACGACATGAATTCTTCCGGTAAGGAGTCCGCATGAACCTGTCGCATTTGTTCATCCTGGCACCGCTGGGCTCTCTCCTGGCGCTGGGCTTCGCCTACTATTTCTTCCGCTTCATGAAAAAGCAGGACGCGGGAAGCGACGACATGCAGCGCATCGCCGGCTACGTGCAGAAGGGGGCCATGGTCTACCTGAAGCAGCAGTACAAGGTGGTGACCTTCGTCTTCCTGCTGATCTTCCTCCTTTTTTCCTTCATGGCCTTCGTGTTGCATGCGCAGAACCCCTGGGTGCCCTTCGCCTTCATCACCGGCGGCTTCTTCTCCGGTCTGGCGGGCTTCCTGGGCATGCGCACGGCTACCCATGCCTCCAACCGCACCACCGCCGGGGCCAAGGAGTCGCTCAACAAGGGCCTGCAGGTCGCCTTCCGCTCCGGTGCCGTCATGGGTTTGGTGGTCGTCGGCCTAGCCCTGCTTGACATCTCGCTGTGGTTCATCATCCTGAGGCATTTCATTCCCGAGGGACCCAGCCAACTGGCCATCATCACCACCACCATGCTGACCTTCGGGATGGGCGCCTCGACCCAGGCCCTGTTCGCCCGCGTCGGCGGCGGCATCTTCACCAAGTCGGCCGACGTCGGCGCCGATCTGGTGGGCAAGGTGGAGGCGGGCATCCCCGAGGACGACCCGCGCAATCCGGCCACCATCGCCGACAACGTCGGCGACAACGTCGGCGACGTGGCCGGCATGGGCGCCGACCTCTACGAGTCCTACGCCGGATCCATCCTGGCCACGGCGGCCCTGGGCGTGGCCGCCGGCTACGGCCTGGGCGGCGTGCTGGCGCCGATGGTCATCGCCGGCATCGGCGTGCTGTTCTCCATCCTCGGCGTCTTCTGCGTGCGCTCGGGGGAGAAGGCGTCGCAGAAGGTCCTGCTGCGGGCGCTGGCCCGGGGCATCAACGCCAGCACGCTGCTGACGCTGGTCGCCTCCTTCTTCATCCTTTACTTGTTCCGCGGCTCCTTCCAGGGGCGCCACCTGGGCATCTTCCTCTCGGTGATCACCGGCCTGATCGCCGGCTGGCTGATCGGCAAGATCACCGAGTACTACACCTCCCAGGAATACAAGCCGA
The DNA here is from genome assembly GCA_016934475.1 of Candidatus Aminicenantota bacterium. Taxonomy (GTDB): domain Bacteria; phylum Acidobacteriota; class Aminicenantia; order UBA2199; family UBA2199; genus UBA2199. The sequence goes on from JAFGST010000239.1 coordinate 3,195, forward strand.
CCCAGTTCGTCGCCTCCCAGTCGCAGACCGGTCCGGCGACGGTGATCATCGCCGGCATCGCCACCGGCATGCAGTCGACCGGCCTGCCGGTGCTGGTCATCGCCGTGGCCATCATTACCAGTTTCGCCCTGAGCGGCGGCTTCGGCGCCAGCGCCAACGCCATCAACCTCGGGCTTTACGGCATCAGCTTCGCCTCGGTGGGCATGCTTTCCACCCTGGGCATCACCCTGGCCACCGACGCCTACGGCCCCATCGCCGACAACGCCGGCGGCAATGCCGAGATGACCAAGCAGGACCCGGAGGTGCGCAAGCGCACCGACGCCCTCGACGCGCTGGGCAACACCACGGCGGCCACCGGCAAGGGCTTCGCCATCGGCTCGGCGGCCCTGACGGCCATGGCCCTGCTGGCCGCCTACGTCGAGGAGGTCAAGGTGGGCTTCCTGCACATGGGCCAGAAGGTCATCGAGGTCAGCGGCGTGGAAAAAGCCATCCAGAATACCCACATCGGGGACTGGATCAGTTATTACAACCTGACCATCCTCAATCCCCGGGTGCTGGTCGGGCTGTTCATCGGCGCCATGATGGTCTTCGTCTTCTGCGCCATGACCATGAAGTCGGTTGGCCGTGCCGCCGGACGCATGGTCGAGGAGGTGCGGCGCCAGTTCCGCGAGATCGCCGGCATTATGGAGGGCCAGGCCGAGCCCGACTACGGGCGCTGCGTCGAGATCAGCACCCGCGCCGCCCAGCACGAGATGATCGTTCCGGCGCTGACCGCCATCTTCGTCCCCGTGGCCATGGGCCTGGTCTTCGGCGTGGCCGGCGTCATCGGCCTGCTGGCCGGCGGCCTGACCACCGGCTTCGTCACCGCCGTCTTCCTGAACAATTCGGGCGGCACATGGGACAACGCCAAGAAGCACATCGAGGAGGGGCATCTCGGCGGCAAGAAGCTGGCCGACGGCAGCCGCAATCCCAACCACGGCGCCGCGGTCATCGGCGACACCGTCGGCGATCCCTTCAAGGACACCGCGGGCCCCTCGCTGAACATCCTGATCAAGCTGATGTCGATGGTCTCGGTGGTCTTCGCCGGTCTCATCGTCAAGTACGGCGACCTTCTGCAGCGGCTCATCGACAAGCTGGCGCGATAATCCCCCGAAGGGCGACCCGCTTCCCGCGTCAGCGGGCTTCCAGGGTGAAGGTGACCGTGACCTTGAAGCGGACCGGCCGCGGGATGCCGTTGACGAAGTAGGGCTCGTAAATCCATTCCCTGACCGCCTCCAGCGCCGCCCCGTTGAGCAGGGCATGGCCGCGGGTGACGCGCGCTTCCCGCACCCGGCCGTATATATCGGTGACGGCCTCGATTTCGACCGGGCCCGACACCCTTGCGCTTATGGCGATGACGGGATAAACGGGATTCACTTTCTTGACCAGCCGCGGGGCGCGCACGGTGACCATGGCCGCCTCGTCGGGGCGGATCGCCTCGGGAACGAAGTCGCGTCCGATCACCCAGTCGCGGTTGTCTCCGTCTTCCATCTCCATCCCGCCCTCGACGCCGGGCACGCCGCCTCCGCCGAGAAAGGTCAGGGTCAGGTCCTCATCGGTGCTCTTGCCGATCTCGGTGGGGATGATGAAGCCGGGCTCACGGCGCGGGCGGGGCTTTTCTTTTTCGGGGCCGGGTTCGCCGGGACGGCGGGCCGTGTTTCGCGGGCGGCCCGCCGGCGGCACGCCGGGCAGGACCGGCGGCGAGACCAGGGTGGCGTCGACGATCCTGGCCTTGGGCAGCCGGCTTTCGGCGCGCAGCAGCGGCACCAGGATGACCGCGGCGGCCACGGCGGCATGGAAGCATACGGAAAGGGCGAAGGTCAGGGCCTTGCGCGCCCCGCCCTTCGACCCGCCGTCGGTGGCAATGAGCATGTCCAGCATGGTTCACCTCCTCGATGACGTTCCGCAACCGATATGCGCTGCGCGAGGCGAGGAGTTGTCCGGCATCATGATTCCGGACGCGATTTTCTGCAAAAGGGCAAGGGTGCGGTCAGGAGCCGCTTCCGCCAAACAGACGGCGGAACTCCGAGGGGCTGATGCCGGTGTTCTTGCGGAAGGCGTCGTTGAAGACCGACTTGGAGTTGAATCCCGACTCGAAGGCGATGCGCAGCAGCTTGAATTTCCTCGAGTCCCGATCGAGAAGCAGGCGCTTGGCCTCCTCGACGCGGAGGCGGTTGACAAAGTCGTTGAAGTTCAACCCGAAGTGCTCGTTGATAACCTGCGAGAGGTGCTTGGCCGGGATCTTCGTCGCCTCGGCCAGCTTGGCCAGGGTCAAGTCCGGATCCAGATGCGGCTTGTCGCGCTCCATGGTGAGCTCCAGGGCCGCGGCGTATTCGGTGACCTTGCCGGCGTCCAGGCTGGAAGAGCGGTATTTGTCCTCCCGGCGCTTGCGGGCTTCGCGCCGGCGGTGCGCAATGAGCCCGAAAGCAACCAATCCGATCCCGGCTAGGAGCAGCGCGAAGAACCAGGGAGTGCGGTGAAAGCCGGGCCGAATCGAGAACGAGAAAGTGGTTGAGCTCTCCCGCCATATGCCGGAGCGGCCGCGCGCGCGGATACGGAACATGTAGGAGCCGGCCGCCAGGGAGGCGACGCGGCGGCTGCTTTCCCCACTCGACGCGCTCCAGTTTTCCTCGAATCCCTGCAGCAGGGAGGAGAACTCGACCTGGCGCGGATCGGAGAGAACGGCGGCCGAGCAATGAAAATTGAAGTTCGTCGTGCCGGGAGGAAAAGCCCCGGGATTTCGCAGGGAAACGGTCATGCCGTCGGCCTGGACCCGATCGAGCCTGGGAATGGGCGGTGGCGGATCGGTTTCCAGCCGCTCCGGGTCGATCATAACCAGCCCGTTCTGGGTCGGGAACCACAGCCGGCCGCAGCGGTCGCGGCAGCCGGCCGGTTGAAATCCACCGGTGCAGGCCGTGCTGCGCATGCCGGACATGGCGCCGAACAGCCGGCAGTGCACCCCGCGCCCCCCTGATGGTGCGGAAGCTTCGAGCTCGGCTCTTTTCGCGCAGAAGATCCCCGAGGGCGTGCTCATCCAGAGGCGGGCGGCGCCGTCGGCGATGATCGCCAGGATGGTTCCGTTCAATGGCTCCGCGCCGTGACGGAAAGCGTGGAAGCACCCTTGGCGATACAGGCACAATCCGCTGTCCGTCCCCAGCCATATCCCTCCATTTTCGTCGGCATGGATGGCATAAACAGACTCGCCGGCCAGGCCGTCGGCGGTCGTATGATGCCGCCATTTTCCCCGGCGCAGCACATGCAGGCCGTCACGGGCGCTGCCGGCCCATATGTTTCCCTGGCGGTCCTGGGCGAGTGCCGTGATCACTCCGCCGCGCAAGCCGCCGGCCGCCCCGTAGTGCCGCCAAGCGCCATCGTGAAAGTGATCCAGCCCGCTGCCGTTGCCGCCGACCCAGAGGTCGCCCTGTCGGTCGATAAACAGGGACAGAACACCGCTGCCGGCCGCACCGCCCCGCGGATCTCCCGAGGTGAATGCTCCCTTTTCCATGAACTGCAGCCCGGCGTCCAGCGTCCCGATCCACAACCGCCCCCCGCGATCGGCCAGGACGGAAGTGATGAAGTCGCTGGCCAGTCCGTCGCGCCTGGAAAAAACGCGCCATGAGCCGTCTTCCTTGAGGTTCAGCCCCTGGCCGCGCGTGCCGGCCCAGAGCCTTCCCTCGGAATCTTCGCAGACGGCGCCAATCAGCTGGCCGGACATGCCGTCATCCTGTCCATGTACGCGAACCTCGTTGCGGCGCAGGTTCAGGAGCCCTCCCGCCGAGGTTCCGACCCACATGCCTGCTTCGCGATCGCGAAAAATGGCCATGATCGCATCGCCGGCCAGGCCGATGGGCAAGACGCAGAATGCTTCGCCGCGAGGCTCCATGATGGTGAGGCCCTTGTCGCTGCCGATCCACAGCCGGCCTTGTGCATCCTCCGCGAGGGCGCGCACCAGGTCATCGGCCAAGCCGTCGGCCTTCGTATAGTTGCGGATCCCCTCCGCATCGATGCGGCTTAGGCCCGACGTTGTCCCCACCCAGAGGCACCCGCGGCCGTCGACAAACAAGCAATAGACGTAGTCACCGGCCAAGCCCTCGCGGACGCCGAAGACCGTCAGCCGGCCGTCGCGAATGGCCGCCAGACCGCCGTCCGTCCCGACCCACAGAATGCCTTTCTCGCTGCCGGAGACGGCCGTGATGCGCCTGCCGGGCAGGTCGTCGATGACGGCCAGGGCGGGCTGGCCGCCTTTTTCCAGGCAATGGACGCCGCCCTCTTCGGAAACGATCCACAGGACCCCTTCAGGGTCGCGATGAAGCGACCAGACGCGGTTGCCGGCAAGGCCCTCGACGCGGGTGAATCCCCCGTCGTGAAAACGCGCCAGCCCGCCACCGAACGTGCCGATCCAGATGGAGCCGTCGGGATCCGGGGAGAGCGACGTGATCGAGTCGCTCGCCAGGCCGGGGGTGGCGCTCCTCTTGTAGACGCGGAAGGAAGTGCCGTCGAATTGCGCCACTCCGCCCTCGCTTCCGATCCACAGGCATCCCTCGCCGTCCTGCGCCAGGGCGTACACCGTATTCTGCGGCAGGCCGTTCTCGGTGTTCCAGGAACGGCGCACCCAGCGCTCGTATTCCCTCTTCAACTCGGCGCTTTTTGCCGGGAACAGGATGCCGGCCGTCGCCAGGAGAAAGAGTATCGCGTTCGCTATTTTATACGGTTGCGGAGATGATGATTCCCCCCTCGGCATATTGCTGTCTTTATAATCGACCCTGGGTTCCTTGTCAAGAAAGGGAGCGGCCGTTCGGCGCGTGACCTCGCGGTCCTTTGACAACGCCCCGCCGGACTGCTAGCATGTTCGCCGGAACGAGGAGGAGCGATTGCCCGACACCGTCATCTGTGCCGAGGGCCTGTCCAAGAACTACGGGCGCCATCTGGGCATCGACGGCGTCGGCATCGAGGTGCGCCGCGGCGAGGTCTTCGGCTACCTCGGGCCGAACGGCGCCGGCAAGACCACCACCATCCGCATCCTGATGGACTTCATCCGCGCCGACAGGGGAAAGGCCGAGGTCTTCGGGCTCGACTGCCGCAGGGACAGCGTGGCCATCCGCCGCCGTGTCGGCTTCCTGCCGGGAAACGTTCGCCTGTACGAGAACCTGAGCGGACGTGACTATCTGCGCTTCCTCGCCAGCCTGCGCGCCGAGAAGATCGGGGAGCGCGCCGAGGAGCTGGCCGAGCGCCTCGATTGTCCCCTTTCCCGGCCGATCCATTCCCTCTCGCAGGGCAACAAGCGCAAGATCGGCCTGATCCAGGCTTTCATGCACCGGCCCGAGCTGCTCGTATTGGACGAGCCGACCAGCGGCTTGGACCCCATTGTCCGTCACGAGTTCTACCACTGGATCGAGGAGGCCAGGGCGTGGGGGCAGACCGTGTTTTTCTCCTCCCATAATCTGCCGGAAGTCGAGCGGATTTGCGACCGGGTGGCCATCATCCGCCGGGGGCGGATCGTCGCCACCGAGCGCATCGCGGAGCTCAAGGCGCGCTCGCTGCGCAGCCTGGAGGTCCGTTTTGCCGAGGACATCGATGCCCGGACCTTCGCGGCCGTCCCCGGGTTGGAGATCGTCGCCCATGACCGGCGCACCCTGAAGGGGCGGATGAAGGGGGAGATGGACGTGCTGTTGAAGACAATGGCGAAATTCCAGGTCACTGACTTCCGCAGCCGGGATCCGGACCTGGAGGAGGTATTCCTGGCCTACTATGGGAAGGACGATCATGCTCCATAGCCTTTTCTGGAAGACCCTGCGTGACCAGCGCTGGGTTCTGCTGGGCTGGGCGCTTGGGCTGGCTTTTCTCGCATTGTACCTCGCCTACATCTATCCCTTCGTCAACCGGGCGGCGGAGATGCTGAAGGTCCTGGAGAAGCTGCCGCCGGTCATCAAGAACCTGATCGGGAAGAATGAATTCATGGCCACGCCGGAAAATTTTTTCAACCTGCAGCCTTTCTCCATCCTGCTGCCGTTGCTGTTCATCGTCTTCGCCGTGGCGCGGGGCAGTGACGCCACCGCCGGCGAGGAGGAGCGGGGCACGCTCGACCTGCTGCTGGCCAACCCGCTGCCGCGCCGGCGCCTGGTGCTGGAAAAGTCGCTGGCCCACGGAGCCTCCCTGTTGCTCTTGTCGCTGGTCTTCTGGCTGGCCATGGCCGGCGGCACGCGTCTCTTCGGCATCGTCCTGGACACGGACCGGCTGGCCGCGGTGACCTTCAGCTGCTGGCTGCTGGGGCTGACCTTCTACGCGCTTTCCTTGGCTTGTGGCTGCTGGCGGGGAGGGAAAAAAACCGCCATCGGCGTCAGCGGCGGCTTGGCGGTGGTTACCTTCCTGGTCAACGCCTACGCCCCCATGGTGGAGAGCCTGCGGCCCTACCGCGTCTTTTCCCCCTTCTATTTCTATAACGGCAACAATGTGCTGGGCAACGGCCTGTTCCTTCCCCACGTGTTCGTGCAGATCGGATTGATTGCCTTTTTCTTCGGGGCGGCGCTCCTGGCGTTCGGCCGCCGCGACCTGTCGGCCTGAGCGCCGATTCGCTCCTTCACCCCTTTCCCCCCCCGGACACTTCGTCGAGGTACTTTTCCCGGCAGCGCCCGCGGGCCAGCTTGCCGTTGGCGGTGCGGACGATCCAGCCGCGGTCGCTGAAGCGCACATCGCCTAGGACGACGTCCAGGTCCTCGAATACCCGCCGCCGCAGGCGCTGCTCGGCCGCCAGGCGCTCCGCGTCGCCGATGGCACCGCGTAGCTCGCAGACCAGCACGATGCGATCGGTCCCGGTCAGCTCGTCCGGGATCCCGAAGCTCACGGCGCGGCCGGGATCGATTCCCAGCAGGTCGATGGCCGCCTGCTCGGCATCCTCGGGATGCACGTTCTGCCCGCCCACGATGATCAGGTCCTTCTTCCTGCCGGTGACGTAGAGTTCGCCGGAGGCCATGTAGCCCAGGTCGCCGCTGGAATACCAGCCGTCACGCAGGACCTGGCGGCTCAGGTCGGGCCGCCCGCGGTAGCCGCTGAACAGCCCGGGACCGCGCACGGCAATCTCGCCGATGCGTCTTTCGGGCAGACGGCCGCGCCGCTCGTCGACGATGACCACTTCCATCCCGGCCAGGGGCCTGCCGGAGCTGACCAGGGGCACGGCCCCCGCCTCACCCGGACGGAGCGCCAGAGCCCGCCGGGAGCGCGTCATCGCCGGGCCGTCGACCCAGTCCACACGGCTGCGCTCGCCCCGGGGACTGATGGATACCCCCAAGGTGCTTTCGGCCATGCCGTAGCCGGTGGCCAGGGCCGAGTCACGGAAGCCGCAGGGAGCGAAGCGCTCCAGGAAGAGCTGCTGGCTCCGGAAGTAGACCGGCTCGGAGCCGTTGAAAAGCAACTCCAGGGTTTTCAGGTCCAGCGACTCCAGGTCGCGCTCGGCGACCCCCCGCACCAGGTGGTTGAGCGCCGAGTTGGGCAGCAGGCTGAGCGTGGCCCTGTGCTTGTGGATGGCCTGGAGCTGGACGACGGGCTTGCGCAGCCACTTGAACGGCGAGATGAGTATGGTGGGAAAGCCCATGAAGACTGGCATCATCATGCCGAATATCAGCCCGAAGTCGTGGTGCAGGGGAAGCCAGCTCACCTGGCTGTCCGAGTCGTACAGGGGCAGGGATCGCGTCAGGGCCTCCATCCAGTCCAGGATGGCGCGGTGCGAGAGCTGCACCCCCTTGCGCCGGCCGGTCGAACCGCTGGTGAACTGCACGTAGGCGATCTCTTCCTCCTGGCCGGGAGCGATGACCGAGGCCTTATCTCTCTCCGCGATGCTCCCTTGAGACGGGCCGGTAGGAATGACCCGGCAGCCCGTGTCCTCGAGCCACCGGCGCAGGGAGGGAACCAGCTCGGGCATGGCCACGACGGCCCGGGCGCCCGCGCCGCGGGCCAGGTCGGCGAGCCGCTGCGCGTAACGCTCGTTCAGGGCCATGGGCCCCGGGGAGGCGTAGACGGACGGCAGGATCCCGCGGTAGAACGCGCCCCAGACCGCCTGGACGAGGGCCAGGGAATGGCGCAGGGCGATGATGACCATTTCGCCCCGGAGGATGCCCGAGTCTCGAAACAGGGTGGCCCAGGCCATGGCCCCGGCATGGAGGCGCCCATGGCTGACGATCTCCTCGTTCTCGTCGTCGTGAAGCAGGACCAGGGCCGTCCGCGCCGGTTCCTCGCGGGCCCGTTCCAGCAACGGCTCCGCCAGGGAACGGAAGCGCGCGGCGGCGAAGGCGATGGGCTTCATCCCATGGCCCTGGCGACGCGGGCGGCCATGGCCCGCAGCGTGTCCATGTGGGCCACGTCCAGGTCGGTGTCCGGCAGGCGCACGCCGAATTCCCGCTCGATGAAGGCGGCGATGTGGACGAGCGAGAAGGAATCGATCAGGCCGCCGCTGATCAGGGGGGCATCGTCGTCGAGGGGATAATCCTCGCGGCGCATGATCTCGCGGCAGACGTACGACCTCAGTTTTTCGCGGATTTCCTCTTCGGCTGGCATGAAAAAGAACCTCCTTTACGAACGCGTCTCGGCCATCAGAAATCCTGGTAGACGAAGGGGATAACCGGCCTTGACTGGGCGAAAAGAAAGATGGCCAGCAGCGCCGCAGCCAGGCACAGGGCCCGGGCGAGCAACGGGCCCGAGACGAAGAACGGTTCTCCGCTCCGGCGCTCCTGGCGGGCGTCCAGCCAGAGGGAGAGGGGGATGAGCAGGAACACCCGGGTGTCGGGCAGCGTGGTGCCCAGGCGGGCAAACACCCTGCGGAAAAACACGGGGACCGCCGCTAGGTCGACCAGCACCAGAACCAGGGCGGCGGACCACAAGATGAACACCGCCACGGACTTGAAGGCGCTCCGCCAGGACGGTGTGCCCCGCGCCGGGCGCCGCGGCCGGTGCAGCGCCAGGAGGCGCTCGCCGACGAGAAAGGCCCCCATCACGATTCCCCAGAGCAGGAATCCCGCCGCGGCGCCGTGCCAAAGGCCGCTGGCCAGCATCGTCAGCATGGGCGGCAGGAGGATGTTGGCCGCGTGGCCCGGCCGGGGAAAGCGCCTGGCCAGCGCCCGGCCGATGGGGTAATAGACGTAGTCGCGCAGCCAGTGCGACAGCGTGATGTGCCAGCGGTTCCACAACTCAAAAAAATTGTGGGCGAAGAAGGGGCCCTTGAAGTTGGGCGAAAGCTCGATGCCGAAGAGGGCGCTGAGTCCGCGGGCGATGTCGGTGTAGCCGCAGAAATCGTTGTAGAGCCCGAAAACGAAAACGGTGAGCCAGAGCAGCAGCTCCAGCCCGCCAAACTTCTGCGGCCGGTGGAAGAAGACCGCCGGCACGGCCTGCAGCAGGGTGTCGCCGATCACGATCTTACGCAGGAGCCCGCTCAGCACCAGGGCGGCGCCGCGCCCCAGGCGGCCCCAGTCCGGCCGGCGGGCCTGCATGAGCTGCGCCAGGAAGGTCCGCGGCCTCTCGATGGGCCCGGCGGTGAACTTCGGAAAATAGGCCAGGTAGAGGGCGAAGGAGGGAAAATCGCGGCAGGGCGGCGTCTGGCCGCGACGCACGTCCACCAGGTAGGAGATGGCCTGGAGCACGTAGAAAGAGAGGCCGATCGGTATCAGGGAAGCGGCGCCGCCCTCCCACAGCGCGGCGCCGAGATGCGATCCCGCGCCGCCGGGCCGCAGAACGAACAGGTGGGCGAACTTGAATCCCAGCCAGGTGAGCAGGTTGAAAAGAATGCCGAGGCGCAGCCAGCCCCGGACGCCCCTTTGCCCGCCGACTCGGATTCCCAAGGCGAAATTGGCCAGGGACATGGCCAGGAGCAGCAGGGCGACGGGCCAGGAAAACAAAAGACAGAATCCGTAGGATGAGCCCAGCAGCAGGAGGTTCTGTTCCCGGCGCGGAACGGCGTAATACACCAGCAGCAGGATGGCGCAGCAGGCGAGGATCGGCAGGCTGTGGATGGGCATGGTCTCAGGAAGCCGGCGCCGCCGCGGCGGGATCGCGGACGAGCCCCTGGCGTACGGCGCGACCGATCTCCCGGCCCAGCCAGGAGCTGAAGCGTTCGGCGCCGGCCGAGTTCATGTGGGTCCGCTGGCACCAGAAGGCGTCGGCGCCGACATCGACTCCCTCCGCCGACAGGAAGAATGATCCGCGGCGGCGTATGTGCTCGGCCGCCGAGTCCAGCAATCGGCGCCGGGCGGCCCGTTCGCCGTCGGTCCCGCCGTCCAAGGGGGAGGCCAGGGGCATCTCCACCCAGACGAGCCCGATCCGCCGGCGGGCGCAGAAGCCGATGATTTTATCCAGGGTCTCGAGCCGGTGCGCCGACAGGCGAAGCTTCCGCGCTGCGCCGGCGGACCTGGATACTTTCGGCGCTTTCCTTTTCCCCCGGGACAGGGAGACGTCGTTCCAGTAGTTACGGTAGCCGTTGGCGGCGGTTTCCCTCTCCCTGGCGCGGATCGATCGCGAGAAGCTTGGGTACTCCAGCCAAAGCCGCCCGCGCAGGAAGTAGCGATAGGCGATGCTGTGGTCGATGAGCCAGCCCTCCAGGTTGGCGTCGCCCAGCCGCTGGCGGATCCAGGGCGCGTGGGCCAGCGACGCCTCGGCTGACCTCCGGCCTTCGAGCAGGTCGTCGGCCATGATCCCGGCAACGACCAGCCTGGGCCTGATCGGATCGGCGATGATGCGCAAGAGGATCAGCAGGGATGGCAGGTCCAGGCGGGCGATCCCGAGATTGAAGGAGCGCAGCGTCCGACCGGTGACCCGGCGGTAATGACGGCCGAAAACCTCGGGGTCGATTGCCGCGTCCACGGTGGAATGGCCTGTAAAAATGCAGTCGATCGCCCCCCGTTCGCCGAAGCGCTGCAGGAGGTCCAGCTTCAGGTCCAGGAACCAGTAGTTGATTCCCCGGTGCGGCGCCGGCAGGAGGCGGCGCGCCCCGGGGGTGCGGGCCAGGACCTCCAGCAGGGACGATGCCAGCAACAGGAGCAGAAGGGCGCAGCCCAGCGTCCGGACAGCGGCCCAACGGGGCTTGCGCTTCCCCGTCATCGGCCAGGGAATCGACTGGAATCCGGCGCCGCGCTTTCGGCCGCGGGCCTCATTTTTCCAGGGCGATGGTCAGGGTGAACTTTTCCTGTCTGGGGACGACGATCTCCTTGCCGAAGGGCTTGAATCCCGGCTTGAAGGCGGCGACGGCGTATTTCCCGGGGGGCAGGCGCAGGAAGATATCCTGGCCTTCGGCCGGGGCCAGCGCCCAGAACTTGCCGTCGATATAGATGGCGGCCTCCTCGGGGGTCACGCGCAGGGTGACCTGGCTCAGGAAGGACTCGGCGGGAGCGGGCGGCGCCTCGGCCGGCAGCGGAGGCAGGGGTTCGCTTTTCGCTACGTAGGCCGGGTCGTCCTTGGCGGCCGGCTCCTCGCCGGCGGCCGGGGGAGACTCGGGGACGGCGGCGGCGGGGGGAAGCGGCTCCTCGGCCTCCAGGGTCACACGCAGGGTGATGCTGCGCGTGGGGTAGTCGCTCAGATCGACGACCTGCTCACGAAAGCCCTTCTTCCTGAGAACCAGCTCGTTCTCCCGCGAGGCCAGGCGCAGGGCCATCCGGGACGAGGCGTACTCGTAGGCGGCGCCGATGTAGCGGCCGTTGAGCAGCACGTCGGCGTCGTCGGGGACCACGCGCAGGACCACGCGCACGCCGTCGTAGTCCCCCAGGACGTCCCAGGGTAAGTGAAAGGTGCAGGCGGCGAACGTGCAGACCAGGAAAAGCATCACTGGCAAACGGCTCGATTTTTTCATGCCCCCATGGTAGCACAAATCGGAAAAACAATCACGCCGGGAATTCCGAAGCCGAACGGCCTCATCAGTTGTTTTATCCGGGGAAAAATGCTACATTTACCCTTTCATGACAACCACAAAGCGCTGTCCTTCCCTGGTTTTCCTGCTCCTGGCCCTGGGTTCCGCGCTGGCGGCCCAGGCCGGGTCCGACGAGCCGGTGGTCTATGCCGACCACAAGAGCATCGGCGAGAACGCGTTGCGCGCCCAGGGCCATGTGGAGGTCCTCTGGAAGGATTACGTCATTTATGCCGACGCCATCGACTTCGACCTGGAAACCCGCGAGTTGTCCGCCGAGGGGAGAGTGACCATGGCGTCCAAGGACATGGTGCTCAGCGGCGAGAAGCTGGTCTTCAATTTCAAGACCCAGAGAGGGGAGCTGCTCGAGACCTACGGCATGGTCAGCCCCACGGTGCGTTACGAGACCGATCGCCTCGAGCAGACGGACCGCGAGACCCTGACCTTCCGCAGGCTCGATTTCACTTCCTGCGCCCAGGTTTCGCCGCGCTGGAGCATCCGCAGCCGCAAGGGCAAGATCAAGAAGGACAAATACATCGAGATGAGCGGGGTCGTGCTACGCCTCAAGAGCCTCCCGGTCTTCTACCTGCCCTACATGCGCTACCCGCTCACGAAGGACGGCCGGGCCACCGGCTTGCTGTTTCCCAACATCGGCAATTCCGACCTGCGCGGCTTCTTTCTGCAGAATTCCTTTTATTGGGCCATCCGCCCCAACATCGACATGACCCTGGGCCTCGACTATTTTGCCCGGCTCGGCATCGGTGCCAGCGACGAGTTGCGCTACCTGTTCCGCCGCGCCGCCGGCAGCGCCCGCCTGTATTACTTCACCTACCGCGAGGGCAACGGCATCTACGAGGACACGGACCATGACTACTACGTGGAGGCCAATCACCAGCAGACCCTGCCTTTCCTTGATTCGCGCCTGGTGCTGAACGTCAACCGCCAGAGCCGTCCCGGTTTTCTGCGCCTGTTCGACAGCAACTTCGACCTGGTCAGGTCGGCCAATTTCCAGAGCGAACTGGCGCTGAAATCCTCATTCTCCGGCGTCAGCGTTTCTCTCAGCGCCTCGCGCCGGGAAACGTACTACGTGTTCAAGGACAGCTCGCTGGTCATCGAGTATTTGCCCTCGCTGGCGGTCTCCGTCAACCAGAAAAAGGTGGGCCGGCTGCCCGGCTACTTCTCGCTGGCTGCCGACTACCAGAGCGTGCGCCGCAGCGGCATCACCTACGAGGAGGAGCCCGAGTTCGTCAGCGACTTCCGCAGCCGGCGTCTGACCGTGACTCCCTCCTACCAGCTTCCCCTGCTGCGGCTGCCCTGGATGAATTCCTCCCTGAAACTCTCCTCCAAAAGCAGCGTCTATGCCAAGAGCCTTGATCCGGTCTCCGGGCAGGTCGTCGACGAGCCCCTCTACATGCGCTACCACACGGTGCAGTTCTCCCTGCAGGGCCCGGTATTCTATCGCCTCTTCGGCGGGGAAACGAAGGGCTGGAAGCACCTCATCGAGCCCGAGTTCACCGTGCGCTACGCCACGGCGGTGAACAACCGCGACCGCCTGGTCAAGGTCGACCGCTTCGACTACCCCTCCTTCTCCTACGCCGGCTTCTCGCTGACCTCCCGCCTGCTGCGCAAGGGCCGCGGCGGCGGGGCCGCCAGCGAGATCTTGACCTACTCGCTGTCCCAGCAGTATTACTTCGATCCGGCCGAGGCCAACTTTTTCATGAAGATCAACGGCGAGTACCCGCGCTTCTCCCAGCTGAGCAACAGCCTGCGCTTCCGGCCCGGGGGCGACTTCGTTTTCGATGCCTCCCTGGCCTACAACTACTACATCCGCGGGCTGGCGCGCCTGAACCTGAGCGCATCCTACAACCGCGCCGGCCGGCCGCTGACCGGATCCGTTTCCTACACCGTCTACCGCAATCCTTACCGGGAACAGGATTTCGAGCTCAACCGCAGCGTGCTGGGCAGCGCGCTCCATTTCGACCTCCGGGGCTTTCCGCTGAAGCTGCATTCCCGGGTCGACTACGATTTCACCGAGCGCCGGCTCCTGCACGGATCGCTCACCGCCACTTTCGACTACCAGTGCCTGCTGTTCAACGTGGAGTGCAAGCTCTTTTCCTACCTGGGCGAATCCCGGTTCCAGATCCGCGCCGGCCTCTCCTTCGGCAACCTGGGCATGGTCGGTGATTTTTTTGGAGGCACATGATGCAGGTCGACGGGCGGGACGTGAAAAGGATCATGGTCGCCGGCGGCGCCGGCTTCATCGGCAGCAACTTCATCCGCAGCGTCCACCGCCGCTTCCCCGCCGTCGATGTGCTCAACTACGACAAGCTGACCTATGCCGGCAACCTGGAGAATTTGGAGGGCATCGAGGGCCACTACGCCTTCGTGCAGGGCGACATCCGGGACGCCGCCGCCGTGGAAAAGGCGCTGGCCGGCGTCGACGTGCTGGTCAACTTTGCCGCCGAGACCCATGTCGACCGTTCGATTCACGACCCGGGCGACTTCATCCTTACCGACGTCTACGGCGTCTTCGTTTTGCTGGAGGCCGTGAGGCGCAACGGTGCGGTCAGGCGCTTCGTACACGTCTCGACCGACGAGGTCTACGGGAGCATCGCCGAGGGCCGCTTCAGCGAGGAGAGCCCGCTGAATCCCTCCTCGCCTTACTCGGCCTCCAAGGCCGGCGGCGACCGCCTGGCCTATTCCTACTTCAGGACGTTCGGCCTGCCGGTGATCATCGCCCGTCCGGCCAACAATTACGGCCCCTACCAGTACCCGGAAAAGCTGATTCCTTTCTTCGTCACCCGGGCGCTGCAGGATTTCCCCCTGCCGCTCTACGGTGACGGCTCCAACCGCCGCGACTGGCTGTTCGTCGAGGATACGGTCGCCGGCATCCTGGCCCTGATCGAGAAAGGGGAACCCGGCTTGGCCTACAACCTAGGCGCCGACCAGGAACGCAGCAACAGCGAGGTCACCCGCCTCATCCTGGAGATTCTCGGCAAGCCCGGATCGCTGGTGCGGGCCGTCGCCGACCGTAGGGGGCACGATTTTCGCTACGCCCTCGACTGGGAAAGGATGAAGGGGCTGGGCTGGCGGCCGGGGGTGGGCTTCGAGGAGGGGCTGCGGCGCACGGTGGAGTGGTACCTGAAGCACGAGGGCTGGTGGCGGAGGCTGGTCGAGAAGAAGGCCTTCCGCAGCCACGTGCGGAAGAATTATGAGTAGGATCCTCGTCACCGGCTGCTCGGGCTTCCTGGCCGCCCACCTGCTGCGGCGGCTGCAGCGCCGGCCGGGCAACAAGCTCTTCGGCATCACCGAGGTCCCGGGCTTCACTTTTCCCGACGTCGAGGTCTTCCAGGTCGACATCCGCCGCCGCGAGGACATCGCGCATATGCTGGAGATCATCCGCCCCGACCTCACCTTTCACCTGGCGGCGGTGACCAGCGTCGGCTACGCCTGGAAGAATCCCGAGCTCACCTACGAGGTCAATTTCCTGGGCACCTCCAACCTGTTGGAGGCGCTGCAGGCCTCGGCGCCGGAATCGCGCCTGCTCCTGATGAGCTCGGCCGAGGTTTACCGGGCCCGCGACGGCGAGCCGCTCGGCGAGTCCAGCCCGCTGCTGTGCCAGAATCCCTACGCCCTCTCCAAGATGGCCATGGAGCTGCTGGGCGATCTCTACGGGCGGGCCTTCGGCATGAGATCCTTCAAGGTGCGGGCCTTCAACTTCACCGGTCCCGGCCAGGACCGCAATTTCGTCGCCTCCGACTTCGCCGCCCAGATCGCCGCCATTGAGAAGGGCGAGCGGCCCCCGGTCATCCGCGTCGGAAACCTGGAGGCGGTGCGCGACTTCTCCGATGTGCGCGACGTAGCCCGCTACCTTGAGGTGATCGCCGCCGGGGCCCAGGGCGGCGAATTGTTCAACGTCTGCTCCGGGAGCACTTTCTCCATCCGCCGCCTGTTGGATGTGCTGCTGGAGCAAGCGCGGGTGCCGATCCACGTCGAGGTCGACCCGGACCGCTTCCGGCCGCTGGACAACCCGGTGCTCCGCGGCGACGCGGGACTGATCCGCCGTCGCTTCGGGCTGGAGCCCGAGTACCCCATCGAGCGCACCCTGGGCGACCTGCTCGACAGCTGGCGCGAGGCGCTGCGTGAAGATCCTGGTCGTTAAGGTCGCCGCCATCGGCGACTTTCTCATGGCCACGCCGGCGCTGCGGGCCCTGAAGCGGGCGCCGGAGGTCTCCGCCGTCCATCTCCTGGCGGGGCGTTCCATCGCGGCGGTCGCCGGCGGCCATCCCGACGTGGACCGGGTTTTCTTCCTGGACGACCGGCGGATCTTCCACGGCAATCCCCTGTCCAGGGCCGTCGAGGTGCTGCGCATCTCGCGGACGCTGCGCCGGCAGAAGTACGATGTCGGTATCAACTTCCACCGCGACTGGCGCTTCAGCATCATCCTGCTCCTGGCCGGCTGTAGGCGGCGCATCGGTTTCCGCCGCGGTCCCGTCAATCCCCTGCTGCTAACCGACTCGGTGAGCGTGGAGGGGATCAAGCACCACCTGTTCCATTATTGCGACCCGCTGAAGGTGCTGGGCGTCTTCTGCCTCGACTTCAAGATGGCGTTCCCCCTGGACGGCGGCGCCGAGGAGGCGGCCGCGAGAAAATTCCTCGATCCCGAGGGCTTGGCCGACTACGTCGTCCTGGCTCCCGGCGGGGCCGCCAACGTCAAGGAGGAGATGGGGAGCCGGCGCTGGCCGAGCGAAAATTTCTCCGTCCTGGCGGGCCTGTTGCTGCGGTCGGGGAGGCGGGTGGTGCTGGTGGGCAGCGGCCCCGACGCGGTCATCGCCGCGCGCGTCAAGGCCGAGCAGCCGGCCGCGGTCGATCTCACCGGCCGCACCACGCTGGCCGAGGCGGCGGCGATCCTGAAACGCTCGCAAGGAGTAGTGTGCAACGACGCGGGCCTGATGCACTTGGCCGCCGCCGTCGGCGCCCGGGTGATCTCCATCTTCGGCCCCACCCATCCCGACGAGAAGAAGCCGCTGGGGGAGGGCAGCGTCGCGATCTGGAAGGGGGAGGAGCTGGAGTGCTCCCCCTGCTACCATGAGGGGGCGTTCCCGAAGTGCAACCACCTCACCTGCCTGAGAAAGATCACGCCCCAGGAGGTGTTTCAGACGGCGGAATCGATGCTCGGGGAAGACAAAGGGAAGGCAGAGGGAAGAGAGAGGGAAGAGAGAGGGAAGAAAAGGGAAGACGGCGAAAAGCCATCCCACCATTGAGGATTTTCCTTTTTTTCATCCGCCCAAGTCTTCTTGGTTGATTTGTTTCCCTACTTGTCTCGTGTCACCCCCCTCATTGGGGGTCCTCGGGGGCGTCACTCGTCACGATTGTTCGGCCTCTTTTATTTTGAACAGCTTTCCCGTGGCCTGCGCCAGGACCTGGCCGGAGCCGTCGCAAATGCGCCCCTCGGCGAAGACGATGCGGCCGCGCGTCTCCAGGATCCTGGCCGAGGCCAGGCAGGGCTCGTTGGTCATGGCCGGCTTGCGGTACTTGACGGTGATCTCGGCGGTGACGCACTTGACGCCCTCGGCGCCGGCGGCCTGGATCATGGTCTCGTCGAGCACCGTGGCCAGCAGCCCGCCGTGCACCGTGCTGCGCCAGCCCTGGAACTGCACCGGGAAGGCCACCCGGGCTTCGGTCTGCCCGTTTCCGGGATTGCGCGCGAATTCCAGCTGCAGCCCGGCCGCGTTCTTCTTGCCGCACACGAAGCAGTTCTGGTCGTCGCTGAAGTCGTTCATGTTTCCCTTATACAACAAAAACGCCGCGGACGAAAGAGGCGCCGCCCTCCGCCCCGTTATCCCGCCCGGCGCAGGGGGCCGCGGCGGCAGCGACGCCTTGACAGTCCCGCGCAAAACCGCTACCATTCAAAATATGTTCGATTTTAACAACCACAAGAAGGTCGCCATTTTGTTCTCCGGCGGCCCGGCGCCGTCGGCCAACGCCGTAATCTCTTCAGTGGCCCTGAGCTTCATCAACGCCAAGGTGCCCATCATCGGCTTCTTCTTTGGCTTCGAGTTTTTGGAAAACTACGATCACAAGAACCGCTACTCGCTGTCCCCCGGCGTCCACTACCAGGTGCTCGACGCCGCTATATCCCGCATCCGCAACCGCCGCGGCGTGTTCCTGAAAACTTCGCGGGCCAATCCCGGGCGGCTCATCCAGGCGTCGCAGGACCTGCAGGACCCGGAGAAGAACCGTAAGCTGCTGCACATCCTGCAGGCGCTCGACAGCCTGGACGTCGGCTGCCTGATCACCATCGGCGGCGATGATACGCTGAAGACGGCTAACTTCCTCAGCCGCCTGGGGCTGCCGGTGATCCACATCCCCAAGACCATCGACAACGACTACTTCGGCATCGCCTGGACCTTCGGCTACTGGAGCAGCGTCCAGGCTTGCCAGGAGGCGCTGCTCAACCTCAAGGCCGACGCCGAGAGCACCAGCTCCTATTTCATCGTGGAGCTGATGGGGCGCAAGGCGGGCTGGCTGACCTACGCCGCCGGCATCGCCGGCGAGGCGGTGATGATGATCTCCATCGAGGACATCGACGACGAGGTGCTGGACATCGAACGGCTCGCCGGTCGCATCGTCGACACCATTCTCCTGCGCGAGAAGAACGACAAGTACTACGGCGTGATCTGCGTGGCCGAAGGCCTGGCCGACCGCCTGCCCGAGAAGTGCCGGCCTACCGAAAAGGACCGCCACGGCAACGTCATCCTGGGGGCGGCCGAGGTGGGGCGCATCCTGCGCGACGCCGCCGAGGCGGCCTACCAGGAACGCACCGGGCGCAGAAAGAAGATCATCTTCAAGCAGATCGGCTACGAAA
Source organism: Candidatus Aminicenantota bacterium (assembly GCA_016934475.1). Classification (GTDB taxonomy): domain Bacteria; phylum Acidobacteriota; class Aminicenantia; order UBA2199; family UBA2199; genus UBA2199. Next base: position 21,980 of record JAFGST010000239.1, read on the forward strand.
CGCGCAACGCGCTGCCCATCAGCTTCGACGTGGTCATGGCCAGCATGCTCGGCTTCGGGGCCTACAAGCTCTACAAGAACCGGCAGTACGACTGCATGGTCTCGGTCTCGGACAACTTCTCGATCGTCGGCGTCCCCTTCGAGCAGCTGATCGACCCGCTCACGCTGCGCACCCGCCTGCGCAACGTCCCCCGCGGCAGCGACTTCTTCGAGCTGAAGGAAGCGCTGTCCTACAAGCTCAGCGATTAGAAGACGGTTTACGGTTGACGGCAGACGGTAAGAGCAAAGAGACGATCTTGTTTGGCTTTACCGTAAACCGTACACCGTGTACCGTCCGCCGAGTCGCTGTTACTTGTACCTCAGCCAGCGCAGGATCTCCCCCAGACTGGGCTTTTTCCCGTACATCAGCATCCCCACGCGGAAGATCTTGGCTCCCACCCAGGCCAGGCCCCAGACCGTCAGCAGGCAGAGGGCGATCGAGGTGGAGATCTGCCAAAGCGGCGGCGTGGCGCCGGTGATGCGCATGAACATCAGGATGGGAGTGAAGAAGGGGATAAGCGAGGCGACCAGGGCCAGGGTGGAGTTCGGATTCTGGGTGGCCGAGAAGCCGATGAAGTAGGGGATGAGCATCATCCACACGATGGCCGTGGAAAACTGCTGCGCCTCCTGGTCGGTGTTGACCGCGGCGCCGACGATGGCGTAGGGGATGGCGTAGATGAAGAAGCCGAGAATGAAGAAGATGACGAAGTAAACGCCGATCTCGGCGGTCAGGAAGGAAAGGATGGCGTTGTCGACCATGCCCGAGAAGCGCGACACCAGGACCGCCCCCAGAACGATCCACAGCGCGACCTGCGTCAGCCCGGCCAGGCCGATGCCCAGTATCTTTCCGTAGAAGATCTGCGTCGGGCGCGCCGACGAGATGAGGATCTCGGAGATGCGGCTGTTCTTCTCCTCCAGCACGCCGCGCATGATCATCTGGCCGTAGCCGATCAGCACGCCGAAGAGGATGACCATCATGAACAGGGACATGATGTAGTCCATCCCCGAGCTGGAGCGGGTGGTGCCCTCCTTCTTGACCTTGAAGGTGTCGACCTCGATGTCGCGGGTGGCCTCGTCGACCACCGCCGGGTCGATTCGCTTCTCCAGCAGCAGCTGCTGCGAGATGACCGTGCGCAGCGTGGAGGAGATGAAGCTGTTGGTGGCGAAGTCGGAGATGGAGGTGGCGTAGTAGGAAACCTGGCGCTGGGCCTTGACGTCGGCCGGGATGAGCAGCAGGCCGTCGATCTCCTTCTTCAGGATCTTCTGCTCGTACTCGGTCACCACGGCGGACGCCGCGCGCCCCTGGGTTTTGGCCGGCAGGAAGCGGATCAGGCCGGCCACCTCCGATTCCCGAGTCCGGCGCATCGAGCCCTCCAGGTCCATCGGGCCCTTCTCCGCGGCCGGGCGCTTGCCGGAGCGGGCGCTCAGGGCCTCGATGTAGCCGCCCGCGAAGTCGGCCACGGCGATCTTCTTCTCGCTGCGGCCCATCTTCATCAGCATCACCGGCACGAACATCATGCCGCCCATCAGCACCGGCGTCAGCACGGTCATGATGATGAACGACTTCTTCTTGACGATGGCCTTGTATTCCTTCTTGATGACGGCGATGATCTTCTTCATGCTCCGGCTCCTTCCTGGACCTTGCGGATGAAAATGTTCTGCAGCGACGGCTCGCTGAGCTGGAAGCCGATGACCCCCACCTTGCCGAGCAGGTCGCGCAGCAGTAGCTCGCGCCGGGACAGGTCGTCCAGCTCGACCTCCAGTTCGCGCCCCGAGTCGCGGCACGAGCGGACGTAGGGCAGCTCCTTGACGAAACGGGCGTCGCCCTCGTACTGCACGCGCACGAAGCGCTGGCCGTACTCGGCCTTGACCGCGGCCAGCGAGCCGTCGATCACCTTGCGCCCCTTGTCGATCATCACCAGCGAATCGACCGTTTTCTCGGCGTACTCCATCAGGTGGGTGGAGTAGATGATGGTCGTGCCCGCGCGCCGGCGCTCCAGGATGATGTCCTTGACCAGCTCGATGTTCAGGGGATCGAGCCCGGCGAAGGGCTCGTCCAGGATCAGCAGCTCGGGATCGTGGAGGATGGTGGCGATGAACTGCAGCTTCTGGGCCATGCCCTTGGAAAGCTCCTCCACTTTCTTCTCCTCGTAGCCCTCCAGCTGGAACTGTTTCAGCAGCCGGCGGCCGCGCTCTCTGACTACGGCGGCCTTCATGCCCTTCAGCTCTCCCAGGAAGAGCAGCGTGTCCATCACCTTCAGCTTGCGGTAGAGGCCGCGCTCCTCGGGCAGGTAGCCGATGCGGTCCTTCATCTTCTCGGAGAAGCGCTGACCCAGGATCTCGACGCGGCCGGCGTCCGGGGCGATGATGTTCATCACCATGCGCATGGTGGTGGTCTTGCCGGCACCGTTGGGTCCCAGCAGGCCGAGGATCTCCCCCCGTTGCACCTCGAAGGAGATCGCGTCGACCGCCCGCTTGCCGTTGAAATCCTTGACCAGCTCCTGCAATGACAGTGCCCGTTCGCTCATGAAGACTCCTTGACGTTGGTTGTCCTGTTCCCGGGGGATCCCGGAAGTAGAATATACGCTCGGCGCCCGGCCACGGTTTCGTTTCCTAGCCGGCCCGGCGTCGCAGGATGCTCTTGCGGATCCGTTGCAGGCCGGCGGCGGCGATCCGCTCGGCGGCGGCGTGCAGCTCGAGCACGCCGCGATAGGTCCCGCGCTGCGGCTGGCGCGAGGCCAGGAAGGCCCTCTGGATCCCCAGGTCATGCCTGTACTTGGCGTACAGGGCGCGCATGGCGGCGGCCAGGACCCGCAGGCTGGCGCCCCGCAGCTCGAGCTCGTAGACGTCGGCGAACGGGGGCAGCAGGAACCATTCGCGAAATTTCAGCTCCCGCTCGAAGAACGGCCCCTCGTCCAGCAGGTGCTGCAGCGCGTAGTGGAAATGGAAGACGGAGAAGACGTGCAACTCGCCGCCGGCCCGGAGCGTCGCGGCGATCTCGGCGCCGGCGCCGTGGATCATCTCGCCGGCGTTGAACTCCTCCATGTGAAAGAAGGACTCCGGCTTCACCCAGAGGGCGGCGGC